>JBBIUU010000076.1:0-7322 GCA_037440125.1 Acidobacteriota bacterium | reverse complement strand
TCGTGTCCTTCGGGGGCGAGGAGATGGGCACCCTGGGCTCCTCGGCCTTCGTGAAGAACCCGCCCGTGCCGCTGAAATCCATGGTCGCCATGGTCAACCTGGACATGATCGGGCGCCTGCGCGAGAGCCGGATGACCGTGAGCGGCGCGGGCACGGCGGCCGAGTGGCGGCCGCTCCTGGCCGCGAGTGACACGGAGGGCATCCTCCTCACGCTCAACGACGACGGCTACGGCGCGAGCGACCATTCCCTCTTCAACGGCAAAGGGATCCCCGTGCTCTTCTTCTTCACGGGAGCGCACACCGAGTACCACCGCCCGGAGGACCGGCCCGAGACCCTCGACTACCCGCAGGAGGCCCGGGTGCTCAGGCTCGTGAGCCGGGTGGTGAACGGCATGATGGACCTGCCCGCCGCACCCGCCTACGTCGTGGTGAAGTCCGCCTCGCAGGAGGGCGGCCGGAGCAACTTCCGCGTCTACCTCGGCACCATCCCCGACTTCAACGAGGAGGTGAAGGGCGTCCGTCTCACGGCGGTCCGCCCGGGGAGCCCCGCCGAGGCCGCCGGGCTGAAGGGCGGCGACACCATCGTCAAGCTCGGCGAGAAGCGCATCTCGAACCTGTACGACTACACTTACGCCATGCAGGAGTACAAGCCGGGACAGACCGCCCCCGTGGTGATCCTCCGGGACGGCAAGGAGGTCACGTTGCAGGTGACCTTCGGGAAGCGCTCGGGGGACTAGGCCGACAGGCCCCTCGAGGACGTATCCGGCTCGAAAATTTCGGCGACCGTCGCGGCGATCCGGTCGAGCTGCTCCCGCGTCGGGATCATCCCCCCACCGTGGCCTTCCTCTCGAGCTTTCCCCAGCCCACGCTGCGCCCCTTGATGGCCGCGTAGACCGACTTCATGGCCACCCAGTACATGAGCTGCCGGTAGATGAAGCGCTGGAGGGGCAGCCAGAGGAGGAGGCTCCACTCCTCGTCGCGCTCCAGGAGGAAGGCGAGCACCGACGCCGCGCCATCCACCAGGAGGAAGATGCAGTAGTAGAAGAGCACGTGGAGGAACGCGTGGGCCGCGTCGTCGTTGGGGTGGAAGCGCTCCTGCACGATCGTGAAGAGGAGGGAGCCCACGACGAAGAGGTCCAGCACGGGCGAGATGAGCGGGAAGATCACCTGGAAGACGAACACGTTGGGGAGCGCGAAGAGGCCCAGGGCCCCGTACCGCGGGCGGAGGAGAACCTTCCGGTGCTTCCAGGCCGCCTGGAGGGTCCCGTACATCCAGCGGAATCGCTGCTTCACGAAGTCCCGCACGGTGTCGGGCGCCTCCGTGTAGGCGACGGCCTCGTCCTCGTACGCCACCTTGTTCCCCATCTCGAGGATGGAGAAGGTGAGGTCCGCGTCTTCGGCGAGCGTGGCGGAGGTGAACCCGCCGGCGGCCGTCACGAGGGACTTCCGCCAGGCGCCCACGGAGCCCGGCACGACGGTGATGCAGTTCAGGACGTCCAGGGCCCGGCGGTCCATGTTCTGGCTCGTGATGTACTCGAGGGCCTGGTAGTAGGTGTGGAGGTTGAGGCGGTTCCCCACCTTGGCGTTTCCCGCCACGGCGCCCACCTCGGGGTCGGAGAAGCGGCGCACGAGCATGGACAGGGTGTCGGGGAGGAAGAGCGTGTCGGCGTCGAGCGCCACGATGATCTCCCCCGAGGCCCGGGCGATCCCCTCGTTGAGCGCCCTCGCCTTGCCCTCGTTCGGTTTGGAGACGAGGTGGACCTTGGGCTCGTCGCCGAAAGCCTCCCGGAGGACCTCGAAGGTCGCGTCCTTCGAGCCGTCGTCCACCACGATGACCTCGAAGCTGGGATGGTCGGAGGCGAGGAGCGCCCGCACCGTCTGGCAGACCACCTTCTCCTCGTTGTAGGCGGGGATGACCACGCTCACGGCGGGCCGGAAGTCGGGCGGGAAGGTCCTCCGGTGGTCCATCCACCGCTGGACCACCGCGAGGAGCCCGATGAAGACGAGGCGCGCGACGCCCAGAATGATCCCCGTCAGGAAGAGGCCGTAGAGGAGGACCGTGCTGCCTCCCAGGACGATGAAGACCACGTCGTCCACCCCGCGCACGAGGGGGTTCCCGCCCTTCGCGGGCGGCATGACCTCGTCGCGCTTCAGCCCCATGAGTTCCGAGACCCCCACGAGCTGGAAGCCCCTGGCGCGCAGCTCGTCGATGAGGATGGGGAGGGCTTCCACCGTCTGCTCCCGCCGACCGCCCCCATCGTGCAGCAGGACCACGTGGGCGTCGCCCCGCTCGGCCCGCTCCACCGCCGCGCGAACGATGGAGGCCGTGCCGGGCTGGCTCCAGTCGCTCGGGTCGTCGAGCATCCCGATGGTGTAGTAGCCGAGGGAGCTGCTGAGCAGGATGGGCTGGACCTCCTCGGGCGTGGAGGGCTCCACGTCCTCAGCGTAGGGCGGGCGGAAGAGGACCGAGCCCCGGCCGAGGCGGCTCTCGAAGAGGCGCTCCGTGGCGTTGAGCTCGAACCTGAACTGCTGCTCGGGGATGAGCGCGATGTTGGGGTGGGAGAAGGTGTGGTTCCCGATCTCGTGGCCCTCCGCCACCATCCGCTTGAGGAGGCCCGAGTGGCGGTCCGCCTCGAGGCCCACCACGAAGAATGTGGCGGGCGCGTGCTTCTCCTTCAGGATGTCCAAGATCTTCGGCGTGTACTCCGCGTCGGGGCCGTCGTCGAAGGTGAGGGCGATCTTCTTGGGGTCCTTCCCGCCCCAGCGCTCGAGCACGTAGGGCGAGGGGAAGCTCCGTAGGGATTCCTGGTCGATGAGGCCGGTGGCGTCGTCGTAGTGCAAGGTCCGGCGGCCGTCCTTCGGCGTGGCGGCGACCTTGATGACCTCGCCCTTCCCCTCGTAGTCCAGGTCGTAGCCGTAGTGGAGCGTCTCGAGGGACAGGGCGCGCTCCCGCCCCAGCGTCCTGTGCCGGCCGTAGATGTTCCAGACCGAGGGGTCCTCCGAGCCCAGGCGCCAGAGCGCGTAGCCGTACGGCTTGAGGGGGCCCGCGGCCACGAGCTCGTTGTAGAGCGTGACGGCGTTGAGGAACCACACGTGGTGGAGGGCGTCCTTCTCGTCGTAGTAGTCGTAGGCGGGGTTGAGCGCCACGGGGTCCAGAGCGATCTTCCCCTCCGACTCCTCCGCCGTGAGGACCGCCTCCTGGAAGGAGATCTCCGTGCCGTCGGCGTCGCCCTCTCGCCAGTCGTAGCCGTAGTTGCCGGCCGCCACGACGATCTTGTCGGCCCCCACCTCCGCGATGCGGGCCCGCACGCAGTTCACGAACCACGCCTGCGAAGCGACGGGGCCCGGATCGCTGCCCGCGTCGTGCTCGTCATAGGCCATGAGGACGAGGTGATCGGTCCCGCGGGCGAGGGCGGCGTAGGGCCAGCCCTCCTCCTCCGCGGGGACGCTCTGCGCCACCTCGTACCCGAGGGGGTGGCACGCGGCGTAGAGCTCGCCCATGAAGCGCACGAGGTCGTCGTAGCTCTTCTTGGGCACCGACTCGAAGTCCACGTTCACGCCCTGGAGGTGCTTGGCCCCGATGAACTTCACGATGCCCTCGATGGTCTGCGCCCGGGCGGCGGGCTCGGCCAGCATGCCCGCGAGGGTCTGGGACTCCCAGCCCGCGGAGGGGCTCCGGAAGTTGTTGATGAGGACCAGGACGGGCATCCGCGGACGCTGCCCCCTGATGTAGGCGAGGACATCGTCGGTCTTCTTCTCGTCGTCCACCACCACGCGCCCGTCGGTGCCCGCGAGGTGGAGCCACTCGGCGGTCAGGCGGTCGAGCGACATGAGGTTCATCTTGAGCGAGGTGAAGCTCGTGTCGTCCCAGTTCACGTAGAAGGCCGAGAGCTGGGGTGAGCCCTCGGCCCGCTCCGAGACCTTTCCCTTCTTTGCCGCGGCCTTCGCGGCCGCGAGTTCGCCCACGGCCTTCTGGTAGGCGCGCTCCCGCGCGTCCAGGACCCACGGCTTCCGGGGGGGCGGGGTGAGGTGCCCCGGCCCGGGAAGGACCCGGGGGGACTTGAGGCCCAGACTCGGGAGGGCGGGGCTGATGAGGACGCTCACCGCGGCCACCGCGAGGGCCACGGAGGCCGCCGCGCCCAGGACGAGCAGCGATCCGCGCACCCACCGCCAGCGGCGGTTGCGAGGGTCGTGGAAGACGGGGCGGGGCGCCTTGTCCTGCATGCCGGTCGGGGGGTGCCGGGCTCAGCCCGTGAGCTGGCCTTCCTTCAGCAGTGCCGAGAGGGCCTTGAACTGGGGGTGATTCTTGTCCCTCGCCCACTCGAAAGCCACCGACTCGTGGTTCGTGAGCACTGCCCCGGCCGCCGCCATGCGCTCCAGAGCGTGCCGCCGGTACTCTTCTCCGCGCCCGCTCACGCACTCCCAGCAGAGGTGGACCTGGTGACCCGTCCGGAGGAGCTCCACGACGGTCTGCATGACGCAGACGTGGGCCTCGATGCCGGCGACGACGACCTGCCGGTCCCCGGGCGCCACGCCGGGCAGGGCCTCCTGGAGGAGCCCTTCGAACCGGGGGTCCCCGCAGCACCCGAAGGCGGTCTTCTCCATGAAGAACTTCCGCGTGGCGAGCGCATCGTAGGCAGCGCGGACCTCGGCGTGGGTGGGGCCGATCCCCTTGGGGTACTGCTCGGTCATGATGACGGGCACCCCGAAGAGGTCCGCCTCGCGCATCAGGCGCCTGGTCCCCTCGATGACGAGGTGCGGCCGGACCACCATGTCCATGAGCTTTCCCTGCAGGTCGATGACGAGAACGACGCTCCGTGCGACATCCAGGAGTTCCATGTTCCGAACCTCCTTCCCCATTGTAGGCCAACGCCGCGAAACGTGGGCAGGACCCCTGGGGCTAGCATTTTCGGGCATCCTGTGCCATAATGTGTCCTCAACTCCTCGCCGCACGGCCATTTCGGCGCAGTGCACCTGGCGAGGAACCGGACGGCGGCCCACCGGCAGTCCCCGTTCCTGACCCCCCCGCCGGACAAACCCAGCGCGCCAAGGCGCCCGAACCGGGCGGTCCGCGCGCAGAAAGAGTAAGCAACACGCATGCCTTTCGACACCTTCGGGCTCGACCCCAAACTCCTCCGCGCCGTGGAACACCTCGGCTACGAGGAGCCCACCCCCATCCAGACCATGGCCATCCCCCCGCTCATGCAGGGACGCGACGTCCTCGCCGCCGCCGCCACGGGCAGCGGGAAGACGGCCGCTTTCCTCCTCCCGATCCTGCACCGGCTCCTGCCCAGACAGCGCGGGACGACGAGGGTCCTCGTCCTGGCGCCCACCCGCGAGCTCGCGGCGCAGATCGCCGAGAACCTGACCGAGCTGGGCCGCTACTCGGGCATAAAGGGTGCCGCCGTCTTCGGCGGCGTCGCCATGGGTCCCCAGGAGAACGCCTTCCGAAGGGGCTACGACGTCATCGTCGCCACGCCGGGGCGCCTCATGGACCACATGCAGTACCCCTACGCCAAGCTCTCGGGGCTCGACGTGCTCGTCCTGGATGAGGCGGACCGGATGCTCGACATGGGTTTTCTGCCCGACATCAAGAAGATCCTGAAGCAGATCCCCGCCAAGCGGCAGACGCTCCTCTTCTCGGCGACCCTCCCCCTGCCCATCGTCGAGCTCGCACAGGACATGCTGCGCGACCCGGTGGCCTTGAACGTGGAGCGCAAATCCACGCCCGCCGAGGGGATCAGCCACAGCGCGTACCCCGTACCCCACGAACTCAAGTCGAAGCTCCTCCTGCACCTCCTGGAGAAGGCGGACGCCCGCAGCGTCCTCGCCTTCACGCGGACCAAACACCGCGCCAACCGCCTCGCGGACTTCCTCGAAAAGCGCGGCGTGGCCGCCGCCCGCATCCACGGCGGGCGCAGCCAGGCCCAGCGTACGGAGGCTCTGGCCGGGTTCAAGAGGGGCAAATTCCGCGTCCTCGTGGCCACCGACATCGCGGCGCGCGGCATCGACGTGGAGGAGCTCGGCCTCGTCGTGAATTTCGACGTCCCGGGCCTTCCCGAGGACTACATCCACCGCGTGGGGCGCACGGCCAGGGCCTCTGCGACGGGCGACGCCTACACCCTCGTCTCCCCGGGGGAGGAGGGTGACCTCCGCGGCATCGAGAAGCACATCGGCAAGCGGCTTCCGAGGCGCAAGATGGAGGGTTTCAACTACGAGGCCCAGCCCGAGGAGCGCTTCGAGGTGCCCCTCGCCGAGCGCATCGCCGCCATCCGCGCCCGCAAGGCCGAGGAGCGCGCCCGCGCCAAGGCGAACGCCGAGCGCCGCGCCACGCGCCAGAGCGAGACGTCCCAGCCCGGAGGATCCAAGGCTCAAGGGAAGCGGCGTGACGAGACGCATCCCGGCACCGAGCACGACCGCGCGGGCGGCCGCGACCACGCGACGCATCGCGAGCGCGCCGCAGCGCCCAGGAAGGACCGTCCGAGGGCCGATCGCCCGGCGCACGAAGGTCAGACCTCCTTCGCCAGACCCACGCACGAGCGTCAGCAGAGCCGCGACGAGCGTCGCTCGCGCTTTCCCGAGCGCGGAGCGCGCGAGCGCGTCTACGGCTACCACAGGACCGACGGGAATCGGCCGGACGCCGGGAATCGCGCCGACGCCCCGAAGCCGGAGCGCGACGACAACTGGGGCAACCGCGAGGTTCAAGGGCACAATGAGGACTGGGCCCGCAAGCGCAAGCCCGCAGGGACCCGCCCCGACGCCGAGGCTCGTCCCACTCCGGCGCACTATCCGCGCTACGGCAACCATCCGAGCGGGCACCAGAGGAACCCCAAGAAGGACCGGTAGACCCCCCTCAGCGCGGGAGCACAGCCCCGCTCGTCCTGCGGAAGCGGGCGGGCGGCGGCCCCTCCCACACGACGTCGCCGTCGGCCCGGACCTCGAGGTCCCCCCCGGCAGGAATCCCCCAACCCTCCGCACCTTCAGGCATCAGGGTCAGAAGGGTTCGTAGCTCGGACCAACCGGAATCCTCGTCGTGGACGTCGCAGAGCACGGGCGCCAGGCCCAGGCATGAGAAGACCTCGGCCGAGCCTTCCTCTTCCTCGTCGCGCCAGCGGATCCACGACGAGGACAGCATGATCGCCCCGGCGGATAGCCCGAGGAAGGGTTTTCCCTGCTCCGCGAGCTCTCGCAGGTACGGGGCGAGCCCCAGCTCCTCGATGACCGCCATCCCGGCTTCCACGTCTCCCCCCGAGATGAAGACCGCGTCGGCCTCCTCCAGCCGGGTCCTGGCCGCCCGGAGGTCGGGACTGCGGCCGCAGAGC
>JBBIUU010000075.1:0-13925 GCA_037440125.1 Acidobacteriota bacterium | reverse complement strand
AGGAGGCGGACGATGGGCATGAAGGAGCGGCTGGCGGCCATCGTGAAGGACCACGGCGCGTCCCGGGAGGGGCTGAAGGAGGGCGCCAAGATCCTGGCCGAACAGGTGGCCTCCGTGCTGAGGGTCAAGCCCGACGAGGTGGCCATCATGCTCCTGAACGCCACCGGCCAGACCCTCGTTTTCGTGTGGCCCCCGCCGCTCTACGACAGCCACGCGGCCTTCCCGGCGAACCACAAGACGGCCATCGCCTCGGCCGTCCTGAGCTCCCTCAAGGGCAAGGTGGACAACAAGGTGGCCGAGAGCAAGCACCTCAAGTTCTACGAGCTCGTCACGGGCATGCAGACGAGCAAGGTCCCCATCCAGAAGATGGTCGCGCTCCCCCTCTTCCATGGCGAGAAGAAGCTCGGCGTGGTGGAGGTCTCCCGCAAAGGTGCCACCCCCGAGGCGGCGGGCCCCAACTTCACGCCCGAGGACGCCCAGGGGCTGGTGGCGATCTGCAAGGAGGCCTCTCCGCTGATCAGCCAGCTCATGCCCGATCCCTTCCTGTGACCCCCGAGAATCACCGCGCCTCCTGCGTTCCGGAGGGTGCGGCACGATGACTCCCTCCGAAAAGACCTCCTTCTCCGACCCCGCCGTCTGGCTCTCTGACAAGCCCATCATCGTGCCGGTTCGGGGGACCTCCATGGCGCCGTTCCTGAAGGACGGGGACCGCGTGGAGGTGACCCTCGGCGAGCGTTCCTCCTTCGGCCGGGGCGACCTCATCCTGTTCCAGCGGGGCGAAGACGTGGTGGTCCACCGCTTCCTCGCGAGCGAAAGCGACCGCCTCCTCGAAAAGGGCGACGCGCAGGCCCGAGGGAACTGGTCCGCGTGGCCTCGGTGCCCCGGGCTCGTGGTGGCCCTCTGGCGTGAAGGGGACCGGACCGATCTCGCCCGCTCTCCGTGGCCCGAGCAGATGGCGGCCCTGGGCCGGAAGCACCTCCGCGCCCACCGCCTCGCCCTCCTCTCGGAGCGCCTCCCCGGCGCCCTCCCCGGGCGGATCCTCCACCGCCTGGGCAGGCTCTTCGGTCTGCTGCCCGGCTGAGGGCCGCCGCCCGCGTTGAAGAATGCGGCAAAACGTCGTAAAATATAGGTTTTATGGAGGATACCGTGAGCGCCGACTGGAAAGATTCCCTGAACCTGCCGAAGACCCCCTTCCCCATGAAAGCCAATCTGACCCAGCGCGAGCCGGCTCAGATCCAGGCCTGGAGCGAGCAGGGGATCTACGGCAGGATTATGGAGTCCCGGGAGGGCGCCCCCGTCTTCTCCTTCCACGACGGCCCGCCCTACGCCAACGGGCACATCCACCTGGGCCACGCGCTGAACAAGATCCTCAAGGACTTCGTGGTCAAGACGCGCACCATGGCGGGCTTCAAGGTGACCTATCGCCCGGGCTGGGACTGCCACGGCCTGCCCATCGAGCTCCAGATCGAGAAGGAGCAGGGGCGCAAGGTGCGCGACATGGAGGTCCACGCCTTCCGCGCCGCGTGCCGCGCCTACGCCGAGAAGTTCATCCAGGCCCAGAAGCACGAGTTCATCCGCCTCGGCGTGTTCGGCGACTGGGACCATCCCTACAAGACCATGGATTACCCCTACGAGGCGGCCATCGCGCGCTCCTTCGTGGACTGTTTCAAGAAGGGCTACGCCTACAAGGGCATGAAGTCCGTGCAGTGGTGCATCCACTGCGAGACGGCCCTCGCCGAGGCCGAGGTGGAGTACGCCGAGCACACGTCGCCGACCGTCCACGTGGCCTTCGCGCTCGCGCCGGGCCAGGGCGCCAAGCTGCCCGCGGGCCTGCCCGAGGGCGCGGCGGCGGTCATCTGGACGACCACGCCGTGGACCCTCCCGGCCAACCTCGCCATCGCCTTCCACCCGGCCTTCGATTACGTGGCCGTGCGGTGCGGCGCCAGGACCTTCGTGGTGGCCAAGGAGCTCCTCCCCACGTTCCTCCAGGACACGGGGCTCCAGGGCGAGGTCGTGGCGACCTTCAAGGGCGAGGCCCTCGAGGGCGTGCGCTTCCGCCACCCCTTCCTCGACCGCGACTCGGTGGGCATCCTCGCCGACTACGTCACCTCCGACACGGGCACGGGCTGCGTCCACACGGCGCCGGGTCACGGCCAGGAGGACTACATCTCGGGCGTGAGGTACGGCCTGCCAATCCTCTCCCCCGTGGACGCGCGCGGCGCCTTCACGGAGGAGGCGGGGATCCTCCCCGGGATGCGCGTCTTCGAGGCCAACCCCAAGGTCGTGGAGCTACTGAAGGAGAAGGGCGCGCTCCTGGCGAGCGGCAGCCTCCGCCACAGCTACCCGCACTGCTGGCGCTGCAAGAACCCGCTCATCTTCCGCGCCACCGAGCAGTGGTTCATGTCCATGGCGCACGACGACCTCAGGGAACGGGCGCTGAAGGCCATCGACGGGGTGCAGTGGGTCCCGCCGTGGGGGCGCAACCGCATCTACAGCATGATGGAGGGGCGCCCCGACTGGTGCGTCTCCCGCCAGCGCCGCTGGGGCGTGCCCATCACCATCGTCACCTGCGAAGGATGCAAGGAGCCCGTCCGCGACGACCGCTTCCACGACGCGGTGGTCCGCGAGATCGAGGCGCGCGGCGCAGGGATCTGGTGGGAGGGCGACGCCTCCCGCTTCCTGCCCGAGGGCTTCGCCTGCCCGAAGTGCGGCGGCCGGGCTTTCAAGCAGGAAACGGACATCCTCGACGTATGGTTCGACTCCGGCGTGAGCCATCGCGCCGTGCTCGGCCACGACGCCGACCACCCCTGGCCCTCCGAGGTCTACCTCGAGGGGAGCGACCAGCACCGCGGATGGTTCCACACCTCGCTCCTCACGGCCCTCATGCTCGACGGCGCGCCGCCCTACAAACAGGTGGTCACGCACGGCTTCGTCCTCGACGGCGAGGGCAAGGCCATGTCCAAGTCGCAGGGCAACGTCATCGCGCCCGAGGAGGTCGTCAAGAAGGTGGGCGCGGAGATCCTCCGCCTGTGGGTCTCCATGGTGGACTACCGCGACGACGTGCGCTTCTCGTGGGACCTCATCAGCCGGAACTCGGAGGCCTACCTCAAGATCCGGAACACCCTGCGCTACCTCCTGGGGAACCTCTACGACTTCTCGCCCTCAGGCGCCATCCCCGTGGAACAGCTCCCCGAGTTGGACCGCTACGCGCTGCAGCTCCTGGACCGCGTCATCGCCCGCATCACGAAGGCGTACGAGGAGTTTGCCTTCCACCTCGTCTACCACGAGCTCATCGGATTCTGCACCGTGGAGCTCTCGGCCTTCTACCTCGACGTCCTCAAGGACCGCCTCTACTGCAGCGCCGCCGCGAGCCCCGAGCGGCGCGCGGCGCAGACCGTGCTCTGCCGGCTGGCCGACGCCCTCGTGCGCCTCATGGCGCCCATCCTCCCCTTCACCGCGGAGGAGGTCTGGGCCCAGCTCCCCGACCGCGAGGTGCCGTCCGTCCACATGGCCACCTTCCCCAAGGTGTCGGGCCTGGCGGACGCGGAGCTCGCCGCGCGCTGGGAGAAGCTCATCGAGGCCCGCGACGCCGTGAACAAGGCCCTCGAGGCCTCCCGCAAGGCCGGGGAGATCGGCAAGTCCCTCGAGGCCTCGGTGCGCATCGCCCCCGCCGACGAGGCGCAGGCGGCGCTCCTGGCGCGCTACGCACCGATCCTGCCCGAGCTCTTCATCGTGTCGGCGGTGGAGGTCCTCCCCGCCGGTGAGGGCGGCGTCCAGGTGGAGCGCGCCTCGGGCGAGAAGTGCACACGCTGCTGGACCGTGACCACCGAGCCGGTGGTGGTGAACGACTCGCCGCTCTGCGGGCGGTGCGCCCGCGTGGTGGGCTGACCGGCGATGAAGCGCTGGCCCTACCTCCTCGTCGCGCTCGGGGTGCTGGTCCTGGACCAGCTCACCAAAGCGTGGATCATCGCGACCATCCCCGAGGGGCAGGACCGGCCCGTCACGTCGTGGTTCATGCTCACGCACTGGATGAATCCGGGCAGCCTCTTCGGGTTCCTGAGCAACCTGCCGCCCAAGGTCTCCCTCGCCATCTTCCTGGTCCTACCGGCGGCGGGGATCCTCTTCCTGGGCTTCCTCTTCTTCAAGGCCCACCACCGCCTGGAGCTGACGCTCCTCGCGGCGGTCATCGGGGGCGCCCTGGGGAACGTGGTGGACCGCATCCGCTTCGGCGCCGTGGTGGACTTCCTCTACTTCCACCTCCCCGACGGCCCCGGGTGGCCCTCCTTCAACGTGGCCGACGCGTGCCTCTCCACGGGGATCGTCGTGCTCCTGGCCCTGACCCTGTTCCGCCCCTCACCGGAGGGCGATCATGCACCCGATCCTCTTCAACATCGGTAGCTTCCCCGTCGGGACCTACGGCGTCCTCCTGGCCATCGCGGCCCTCGTCGCCGTGGGGCTCGGGCGCGTCCTCGCCCCGCGGGTGGACATCGACCCCGAGCGGCTGACGGACCTCTTCGTCTTCAGCCTCCTCGGGGCCTTCGTGGGCGCCAAGGTGGCGCTCATCATCGGCGACTTCCGGGCCTTCTCCGAACATCCCCTCCAGTTCATGGTGGAGAACCTCCGGTCCTTCGGGGCCTTCTACGGCGGCTTCATCGCGGGCCTCGCGGTGGCGATCTACTACCTGCGCAAGCACCGCATCCCCTTCTTCGACGCCGCCGACGTGACCGTCGTGTGCCTCGCCATGGGCCAGGCCATGGGGCGCTGGGGCTGCTTCTTCGCGGGGTGCTGCTACGGCAAGCCCACGGACCTGCCCTGGGGGATGGTCTTCCCCGCCGTGCCGCTCTGCGAGAACGGGACGCACATCCACCCGTGGCCCCTCTACGAGAGCCTCGCGGACTGGGCCATCTTCGCGCTCCTCTTCTGGCTCTTCCGACGCCGCGCCTTCAGGGGCCAGGTCTTCCTCGTCTACGTCATGACCTACGCCGTGACCCGCGGGCTCCTGGAGTTCCTGCGCGGCGACGCGATCCGCGGTCTCTACTTCGGCGGCGCGGTGTCCCTCTCCCAGATCGTGGCCGCCGTCGCCCTCGTCTCGGCGGTGGCGGTCTACGCGGTCCGGCGGAAGGCCGCGAAGGTCTGACCATGCCCCGCCTGACGGTGCGCCTGCCCGAGGGCGGACGCCGGCTCGACGCGCTCCTCGCCCGGCTCCTCGCCGCCGAGGGGCTCACCCGCTCCCAGATCCAGCGCCTCATGGAGGGCGGCCTCGTCACGCTCGACGGCGCGCCCGCGAAGGCCTCGGCCGAGGCCCGCGAGGGTCAGTTGGTGGTCCTGGAGACGCCCGAACCCAGGCCCTCGGGGATCGTGCCCCTGGAAGTGCCCCTCCGGATCCTCTACGAGGACGCGGCCTGCATCGCCATCGACAAACCGTCTGGCCTCGTGACGCACCCGGCGAAGGGGCACTGGGACGACACCCTCGTCAACGCGCTCGTGGCCACGGGGCGGACCTTCTCCTCGGGCTCGGCGCCCGACAGGCCCGGGATCCTGCACCGCCTCGACAAGGAGACCTCGGGCGTCCTCCTCGTGGCCAAGACGGACGCGGCGCACGCCGCACTCTCGGCGCAGTTCCGCGACCGGGCCCTCGACAAGACCTACCTCGCCCTCGCGTGGGGCGCCCTCGAGCGGGACCCCGTGGAGGTGGACGCGCCCATCGGCCGCCACGCCACGAACCGCAAGAAGATGGCCATCCGCCCCGACGGGCGCCCGGCCCAGACCCGCTTCACGACGCGCAGGGTCGTGGGCCCCGCGAGCCTCCTGGAGGCCAAGCCGCGCACCGGCCGGACCCACCAGGTGCGCCTCCACCTCGCGCACCTCAGGCACCCCATCGTGGGGGACGCGGTCTACGGCGGCCATCCCGAGAACGGCCTCCGCTCCAAGACGCTCCAGGAGCTGATCAAGGAGTCGGGTCGCTTCTTCCTCCACGCCCACCGGCTGAGCTTCACGAGCCCCGACGCGGGCGCCGTCACCGTCGAATCGCCCCTCCCCGAAGAGTTCACACGCCTCATGGAGGCCTTCGAACGCCATGGATAAGAGCCTCGCACTCATCGGTTGCGGCAAGGCCGGCCTCTCCGTCTCCCTCGCCCTGAAAAGCTCGGGCTGGGAGGTGGCGGGCTGCCTGGACAAGGACCCGGAGATCGCCCAGCAGGGCGCCCAGTGGCTCGCCTGCGCCGTCCTGACCTCGCTGGAGGCCCTGCCTGAGGGCACGGTGCTCCTCATCGGCGTCCCCGAGGCAGGGTTCACCGAGGTGGACCGCCGCATCGCGGTGGAGGACCGCCACCTCGCGGGCCGCGTCGTCCTCCACCTCAGCGGCGCCCTCCCCGCGAGGGCCCTGGAGATCTGCAGGCTCCGGGGCGCGAGCGTGGGGTCCTTCCACCCCCTCATGACCCTGCCCGACCCCATCACGGGGGCCCGGCGGCTCAAGGGTGCGACCTTCGCCATCGAGGGGCGTCCCGCGGCGGTGGACGTCATGAAGGCCATGGCCCAGTCCCTCTCGGGCAAGTCCCTGACCCTCTCGCCCAAGGGCAAGACGCTCTACCACGCGGCGGCGGTCATGGCCTCCAACCACATCGTGGTGCTCCTGTCCGACTGCAAGGAGCTCCTCATCAAGGCGGGCGTCTCGCCCGCGGAGGCCCAGGAGGCCTTCAACGCGCTCGCCCACGGCACGGTGGAGAACGTCTTCGCCGCGAGCCCCGTGGCGACGATCACGGGACCCGTGGAGCGCGGGGACCTCGGGACGGTGAAGAACCACCTGCAGGCCCTCAAGCGCTTCCCCGCGCGCCGCGAGCGCTACCGCGTGCTCGCCCAGGGCGCGCTGGAGCTCGCTCGCCAGCGCAATCCCGAGCGCGAGGAAGCCTACGACGCGCTTGCAAAGCTCCTTGCCGAATGGCAGAGTAAGTAGTCTCGGAGCTCGACGGATGGCTTTTTTCAACTACGCGACCATGCAGATGGCGGCCAAGATCGTCTACTACGGCCCCGGTCTGTGCGGCAAGACCACCAACCTGCAGTACATCTACAACAAGACCTCCAACAAGTCGCGCGGCGAGATGGTCTCCTTGGAGACGGAGTCGGACCGGACGCTCTTCTTCGACCTCCTCCCCCTCGAAGTGGGAGTGATCGCGGGTTTCAAGACCCGGTTCCAGCTCTACACGGTCCCCGGCCAGGTCTTCTACGGCGAGACCCGGCGCATGGTCCTGAAGGGCGTGGACGGCGTCGTCTTCGTGGCCGACTCCCAGCGCCCCATGCGCGAGGCGAACATCGAGAGCCTCAAGGACCTGGAGAAGAACCTCCAGGACATGAACATCAACCTCCGCAATATCCCCCTGGTGCTCCAGTTCAACAAGCGGGACCTCTCGAACCTCCTGACGAAGGAGGATCTCGAGAAGGACCTGAACTGGAGCAACTGGCCCTCGGTGGAGTCGAGCGCGGTGAACGGCATGGGGGTCTTCGATACCCTCAAGGCCATCAGCCGCCTCACCCTCGGAAGCCTGAAACACAAGCTCGCTAGGCCCGAGCCTGCGGCCCCGCCCCTCGTGGTGCCGCCCGTCCAGCCTCCCGCCGCGGCCCCGGCTCCCGCACCGGCCGCGCCGCGCCCGGCCGCCGCCGCAGCTCCGTCGGTGCCCGCGCCGGCGCCCGCCGCCCAAGCCCCTCCGGTTGCCCCGGCCGCACCGCCACCTTCGCCTCCCCCCTCAGCCGCCGCGGCGCCCGAGGTGGAGTTCGACACGAGCCAGGCCAAGGCGGACGACAAGGCCCTCGCCACCACGGCGCCCAAGGTCAAGACGGTGTCCGTGAGCGCCCGGCGCGTGGCCAGCGAGCTCGACCGGATCCGCGAGAGCCTCCTCGGACCCATCCTCGCGCCCAGCCAGCCCAAGGTGAAGGACCTCACGCCCGCCCTGGACGACATCCGCCAGGCGGCGGACCAGGCCAAGCGCGTGGAGGCCGACATCGTGGTGGAGGTCCCCGCGGAGCTCCTCCAGAACCTCGAGGGCATCCATCTGACCCTGCAAGTGATGAGCGAGGGCAAGCGCCACCTGGTCTCGGGCGGCGTCTTGGCGGAGGTGGGTCAGCTCATGAGGTCGGGGGACGGGTGGGTGGCCCGCCTGCGGTTCGTCCCTAAAAAAGCTTGAACTTCTTCTTCTTCGCCTGATCCTCCAGGGCCACGAGCCGAGAGGCAAGGTCCTGGAGCGCGCGGCGCATTTTCGCGTTTTCGCTGACGAGGGTCTCGAAGACCTCCAGGAGGAGGTCCAGATCGCGGCGCATGAGCACCGGATCCCGGTCCGACACGAGCTTCGTCTTGGCGTCCTTGAGGGAGAGACCCTGCGTGTGGACGAGGCCGTGGATGCGCTTGAGCTTTTCCACATCCTCCCTCCGGAACCTGCGGTGCCCCCCCGGGGTCTTCACGAGCTGGAGGTAGCTCCCGAACTCCTTTTCGTAGAACCGGATGGTGCTGACGGGCAATCCGGTCTCCTGGGAGACGGCGCCGATGGCGAAGGAGGGTTCTTCTTTCGGGGCGTCCTGGACCATCGCAACCTCACCTTAAATTCAGAGCCAATTCTATCATAAACAAGGAATTTATCCACTTCGTTTCTTCCCGAGGCGAGGGAGGGCGCCATTGCCGCACGGTCGTCGGCGCTCGACGCGCGCCCCTTTCGACGGGCCCGCGCCCCGCTGAAGGGCCGAGATCCCCCGCCGTCTGTTCGAAGCCGTTAGACATTCCCGAACGCTGTTCCGAAGCTACAGTAGTTTGGTGCAGGAGGAGTTCCCGAGGAGAGCCAGGAGACGGGCGGAGGCGTACCCCGGGCATCTCGGTAGCGGCCCTGAGGCCTACCTGGCATGACCTCCTCCCGGCGGGTGGTCTCCACTCGCCCTTCAGGGCCCGGTCCGCGTTCAGCCTGGAGGACACTGGCCGCGCTCTCTGTCCCTTCGGCTGGACACGGGGACGGGTGGGTTCCGTTGCGAGGGCCTGTCCCGAGGAGGCCTTGCCTCGACGCCCCGATGGCAGCACATTTGCTTTGTATGAAAACAACGGGCCGCCTCTGCAGGCCCGCAGGAGGTGATCCATGAAGCGATGGCTAGCGGCCGCGCTCGTCGCGGGACTCGTCCTGTCGGCCCTCGCCGTGGTGGCCCAGGCGACCAAGACCAACCGCCTCTCCACCTACGGCTACAAGGGGGAGACGGGCAACTACGTCTATCTGGTGGTGGACCACGACATCGCGCGCTACCGGGGGGCCGAGAAGTACATCCCCCTCTGGATCTTCCTGGGCCACGACGAGCGGAAGACGCTCCATGCGGGAAGGGGCTCCTTCACGCTCACGGACCCCACGGGCGCCAAGCTCTCCATGCCCGGCGCGGACGAGGTGAGCAAGCTCTACCCCGCCGCCATGGTCACGGCCGATTACAGCATGCTGGCGAGGCTTCAGGACTACGCGAGCATGGCCTACGAAGGGTTCGTCTACATCCCGCGGGTGGCGTTCTTCCCCAACCCGGCGGGGAACCCGAAGATCCTCTACGACACGGTGGAGATCCCCAGCCGCACCTACTTCTCCGCGCTCGTCTACTTCCCCAATCCGGCGGGAAAGGCGGCGGGCAACTACACGCTGACCTACGACGACCCCAAGAGCGGCACTCACATGGAGGTGCCCTTCCCCATCGAGTGGCAGAAGTAGGCCGGCCATTGGGCCTCCTGCACCACCCCGGGGCCGGCGCGAGCCGGCCCCTTCCTTTCGCCCAGGGGACCCTGTGCTATAATCCGCCAACCCTGGGGTGGACAACGACAAGATGGGAACGCTCTACATGGTGGCGACGCCGATCGGCCATTTGAGGGACATCACCCTGCGCGCCCTCGATACCCTCCAAGAGGTGGACCTCATCCTCTGCGAGGACACGCGCGTCACCCGCACGCTGACCTCGCGCCACGGCATCCAGAAGCCCCTCCAGTCCTTCTTCGCCGGCAACGAGGAGCGGCGCCTCGGCCCCGTGCTCGAGCGCCTGCGCGCCGGCGAATCGGTGGCGCTCGTGACCGACGCGGGCACGCCGGGTGTCTCGGACCCCGGGTACCTGCTCGTCCGCGCCTGCCGTGAGGAGGGGGTTCCCGTGGTGCCCATCCCCGGAGCTTCGGCGCTCGCCACGGCGCTCTCGGTGAGCGGCCTGCCCTCCCAGCGGGTGCTCTTCCTCGGCTTCCCGCCGCGAAAGGCGGGGGAGCGGGCGCGCTTCCTCGCGTCGCTCGCCGAAGACCCGGCGACCCTCGTGTTCTACGAGGCGCCCCACCGCATCCGCGCGTTCCTGAGGGAGGCCTTCGCGGCGCTCCCGGGGCGCGAGTGCGTGGCCGCCCGGGAGCTCACTAAGAAATTCGAATCGATCGGCCCCGTGACGGACCCCGAATCGGTGCCCGAGCGGGGCGAGTTCGTGGTCCTATTCGGGCCGCCCGCCCGGCCCGAGCGGGCGGCGGCGACCCCCGAGGACGCGGCGGAGCGGGTCAAGGTCCTGGTGGGGTCGGGAGTGGATGAGAAGGAGGCCCTCCGGCGGGCGGCGCGCGAGATGGGCGTGCCGCGCCGGGAGGTTTACGCCATCGTGAAGGGGAAGAGATCGTGAAGCTCAGCGACGCAGATTTCACAACGGCGGCGGAGGCCCTCGAGGGCGCCCGGACCCTCTGGCTCACGACGCACGTCAAGAGCGACGGCGACGGCATCGGCTGTGAGCTCGCGCTCCTGCGCGCGCTGCGCGCCATGGGGAAGGAGGCCCGGATCGTCAACGACACGACGGTCCCCAAGCCGCTGCGGTTCCTCGAGGAGGACCCCGACGAGATCCTCATCTACGACCCGGCGAGGGACGACGCCTTCCTCAGGCGCGCCGACGCCATCGTGGTCCTCGACGTCGGCCTCACCTACCGCCTTGGGCGGCTCGAGGCCCCCTTCCTCGCCAGCGGCGCCACGAAGATCTGCCTCGACCACCACCTGGACTCGGACGACGCCTTCTCGCACGTCCTCTCCGACCCCGGCGCGGGCTCCACGGGCGAGATCCTCTTTCGCCTCCTGAGGGCTGCCGGCGCCCGGCTCGACGCCCGGGTGGCCGCACCGCTCTTCGCGGCCATCAGCGTGGACACGGGGTCCTTCTCCTACGAGCGGTGCACTCCCTCGACGTTCGCCGCCGCCGCCGAGCTCGTGGCGGCGGGCGCCGAACCCTACCGCATCCACATGGCGCTCAACTGGCAGCGCTCCGTCGAGGAGATGAAACTGGAGGGCGAGGTCATCGGCCGACTGAGCCTGGACGCGTCGGGCGAGGTGGCCTACTCGGAGGTGACCGCCGAGATGCTCCAGCGGCACCACATCGACCCGCTCGACCTCCCCGCGGTGGTGAACCTGCCCCTCTCCCTCGCAGGGGTGGAGCTGGCCCTCCTCTTCGTGGAGACGGCGCAGGGCTGCATCAAGGTCTCGGCGCGGAGCAAGGGGCGCGTGCGCGCGAACGCCCTCGCGCACCGGTTCGGCGGCGGCGGGCACCCGCTCGCTTCGGGGTTCTGCGTGCAGGCGCCCCTCGAGGAGGCCCGGGCCGCCGTGCTCCACGAGGCCCGCAACTTCGTGGCCGCGTCGCCCGCTCTCTCCGACTCGGCGTGACCCCGGCCCGGGAGGTCGCGATGCGACGGAACTGGCGCAAGGTCCTGTCCCTCCTCGGAAGCCTGGCGGCCCTCCTCGCGGTGGGGACGGCCGGGTTCGTCCTCATCGAGCGCATGCCGCCCCTGGACGCCCTCTTTCTCACCGTCATCACGCTTTCCACCGTGGGCTACGGCACGTTGAAGCCCCTGTCCGAGGCGGGTAAACTGTTCACCATCGCCTTCATCGTGGTGGGCGTGGCCACCTTCTCCTACCACGTGACCCAAATCATCCGGGTCCTTCTGGAGCAGGGGTTCGTCGAGGCCTTCGGGGGACGCAAAATGGAGCGCAGGATCGCCCAGCTCGAGGAGCACTACATCGTCTGCGGCCACGGGCGCATCGGCTCCACCGTCACGGCGGAGCTCCGGCGGAAGGGCACGCCCCTGGTGGTCATCGAGACCGACGCCAAGGCGGTGGCGGACCTCGAGGCCGAAGGCGTGCCCGTGATCCAGGGTGACGCGCGGGAGGAGTCGGTCCTCAAGCACGCCGGGGTCGAGCGCGCCAAGGGCCTCGTGGCGCTCCTGCCGGCGGACGCGGACAACCTCTACCTCATCCTCGCCGCGAGGGACGTGAACCCCGCCCTCACGATCATCGCCCGGGCCAACGAGCCCACGGCGGACCATCGCCTCCAGAAGGCGGGCGCGAGCCACGTCATCAGCCCCCACCGCGAGGGCGCCAAGCGCATCGCGCGCATGATCCTCAACCCCAACGTCACCGACTTCATCGAGATGGCCACGGAGAAGGACGACCTCCACCTGCAGATGGAGGAGTTCGTCGTGAAGTCCACGAGCCCGCTCGCGGGGAAGAGCCTCACCGACACGGGCCTCCTGCGCAAGCACCGGATCCTCGTGGTGGCCATCAAGCGCGCCGACGGCGCCATGCTGTTCAACCCCGAGGGCTCCACGCCGATCCAGGCGGGGGACGCCCTCATCGTCCTGGGACCCGCCATCAAGCAGTTCATGACCTGACCCCCAACGAAGCAAGGAGGACACCCCCCATGTCCGATCCCATCGTCGTGCTCGCCGGCGCCCGTACGGGCATCGCCAAGTTCCAGGGCCCCCTCGCGGGCTTCGCCGCCCCGGATCTCGGCGCCTTCGCCATCAAGGAGACCCTCACCCGCGCCAAGACCGACGCCGCCGAGGTGGACGAGGTCATCATGGGCAACGTCCTCCAGGCCGGCGTGGGCCAGAACCCCGCCCGCCAGGCGGCCCTGAAGGCAGGCCTGCCGGTCTCCATCGCTGCCTTCACCGTGAACAAGGTCTGCGGCTCGGGCCTGAAGGCCGTCATGCTCGCCGCCCAGGCCCTCAAGGCCGGCGACGGGAACCTCATCGTCGCGGGCGGCATGGAGTCCATGTCCAACGCTCCCTACCTCCTGCGGCAGGCGAGGACCGGCTACCGCCTCGGCCACGGCGAGGTCACCGACTCCCTGGTGGCCGACGGCCTCACGGACGCCTACGACGGCCAGCACATGGGCCTCACCGCCGAGCTCGTGGCGGGCGAGCACCACGTGGCGCGCGAGGCCATGGACGCCTACTCGGTGGAGAGCCACCACAAGGCCGCCGCGGCCTGGGCCGCCGGCGCCTTCGACGGAGAGACCTTCGCCGTGCCCCTCCCGCAGAAGAAGGGCGACCCGATCCTCTTCCGCGCCGACGAGGGGATCCGCGGCGACGTGGGCGTGGAGGCCCTGGCGAAGCTCAGGCCCGCCTTCAAGAAGGACGGCGTCGTGACCGCGGGCAACGCGAGCCAGATCAACGACGGCGGCGCGGCGGTCGTGGTGACCACGGCCTCCGTGGCGGAGAAGAAGGGCGTCCAGCCCCTCGGCCGCGTGGTGGCGTACGCCACGGCGGGCCTCGAGCCCAAGTGGGTCATGATGACGCCCGAGCCCGCGGTGCGCGCGGCGGCCGCGAAGGCGGGTTGGGACCTCAAATCGGTGGACCTCTTCGAGCTCAACGAGGCCTTCGCAGCCCAGTCGTGCGCCCTCCTCAAGGTCTTGAACCTGCCCGCCGAGAAGGTGAACGTGAACGGAGGCGCCGTGGCCCTCGGCCATCCCATCGGCGCCTCGGGCACGCGCTGCCTCCTGACGCTCCTCTACGCCATGAAGAACCGCGGCGCCAAACGGGGCATCGTGTCCCTGTGCCTCGGCGGCGGCAACGGGGTCGCCATGGCCATCGAGACGATGTAGGGGGTGTGTTAGGAAGTTAGGAAGTTAGGAAGTTAGGAAGTTAGGAA
>JBBIUU010000074.1:7897-14261 GCA_037440125.1 Acidobacteriota bacterium | reverse complement strand
CGAGCGGCCCGGGGCCGACTCGTACTTGAGTACTCGGAGCGCCCCGGGCCGCGACGGCTGACGAAGCAGGAGGTCCGACGCCGTCGGCGCGTGCCTCTAAGATGGGGGAGGGTGCTACCGAGCCAGCAGGCCGGACAGCCCTGAGGGTCGCAGGGCGGGCGAGGCGACGGGGAGAAAGGACTGCGGTGGGGGGCCCGAGGCAAGGCGGCCATCCAAGAGATGACTTGCAGCCGACCTGGAGACGAGAGGTCCTTTCGAGACCGTCGTCGCGCTCGCCCGGCGAGGGCGCCCTCGGCGCCTGGACGGCCTGCTCGTTCAACAAGGAACTTCATCCCAGAGCCCATGCAATAGCGTGAACAGGCCCTAGTGTGGCGTCTCAGGAAAAACCGCCATAATTCACTCTAATGGAGACGCCACACTTCCCAAGGGACTCCGCCCCTAGGGCGCCTGCCTGCGGCAGGCTGTTACCCCGAAAGAGCGGGGAAGTGCCTTCCCCGCACCCCTTCGTGTCCTGTTGCGCCGCCCCAACTTATTCGCCGAACCGCTGTTACAGGACACTAGCACGCGATAAGGCCGACCTGGGCAAGTCCCCGAAGGCGTAGGCCGCTAGTCCTCCAAGGTGACCTTGGCACGCAGGCGCTTCTGGGCGCCCCGTCGGGCCTTGCCCTCGACGCGGCGAACCTTCGAGCTCAGCGTCGGCCGGGTGGCCGTGCGCCTCTTGGGGGGCTCCGCGACCTTCTGGAGGAGGGCCACGAGCCGGGCGACCGCGTCCTCGCGGTTCTGTTCCTGGCTGCGAAACCTCTGGGCTTTGATGACCAGGACGCCGTCCTTCGTCATCCGCCGATCCCCGAGAGCCAGCAGACGCTCTCTCATCTCGAGGGGCAGGGAAGAGGCGCGGACGTCGAAGCGGAGCTGGACGGCCGTCGAGACCTTGTTCACGTTCTGCCCGCCCGGGCCCTGCGCGCGGACCGCCTGGAGCTCCACCTCCCCGAGCGGGAGGAAGACGCCGGAAGCGATGGCGAGGAGGCCGGCCTGCTCGCTCACTCGGCCTCCCTCATCACCCGCAGGAAGTTGTCCCACGCGAGCTTGCGGATCGCCGCTTCGCTCCAGCCGCGCTCGCGCAGGCGCTGGAGGATGGCCGGGAAGGACTCGCAGCCCGTGACGCCCCTCGGCACGTCCGTGATGCCGTCGAAGTCGGAACCGAAGGCCAGGGCGTCCTCGCCGGCCACCGACACGATGTGGTCGAGGTGGTCGCAGAGCGTATCCACGTCGGCCTCGGCGGGGCCCATCTGCGCGTGGGCTTCCCGGGCGGCGCGCCTGATCTCGGCGTTACGGCGCGCGGGGTCGTGCCGGAACTCGACCTCGAAGCGCTCCAGGTCGGCGAACATGGAGGCCATCGAGGCCCCTCGCTTCTGAAGGTACGCGGGGTCCACGAAGGCCGGGTAGAAGTTGAGCCCCACGACGCCGCCCGAGGCCCCCACGGCGCGGATCTGGTCGTCCGTGAGGTTTCTCGGCAGGGGACAGAGGGCCGATGCGCAGGAGTGGGACGCGATGAAGGGCCTCCTCGCGACGGCCGCCGCGTCCCAGAACGTGCGCTCGTGGACGTGGGAGAGGTCCACGATGACGCCGAGCTCGTTCATGGTCCGCACCACGTCCTTGCCGAACGCCGTCAGGCCCCCCGGCCCGTCCCCCTCGTCGCCCGAGGAGGCCGCCCAGCTAAGGTGCCGGATGTGCGTGAGCGTCATGTAGCGGATGCCCCTCGCCGCCAGGGCCTCGAGCTTGGCGAGGTCCCCTTCGATGGCGTGGCCGTTCTCGACCGCCGGGACGGCGGCGATCTTCCCGGCGGCCACGGCGTCCTCCGCGTCCTTCGCTGTTCGGACCTTTGCGAAGGTCTCAGGGTGGTCCCGGCAGATGGCATCCACGAGGTCGAGGAGCTCGTTCGCCTCCGCGAATGACGCGCCCTCGGGAAGCGTCGAAGAGACGAAGGCCGCGAAGACCTGGAGGCCCACGCCCCCACGCCTCAGGCGCGGGATGTCGATGTGACCCTCCGGGTTGGACGCGATATCCGCCCCGCCCTGGAGCTCCAGGGCCGTGTCGCAGTGGAGGTCGGCGATGGGAGGATCGGGTATGGGGTGCTCTGCCATGGGCCGAGTCTAGAGGAAGACCGGTCGGGAGGGAAGGCGCCCCCGGAGGCCACACCTCTCCATGTCGGGAATGGCGCGGTACCAGGGGTGTTTGACTAAACCTGGGAAGGTGCTGGAGCCGCTCGCTGGACGAGGCTCGGGCATTCCGAGGATCTGGGAGGTGCACTCATGAAGACTGCCAAGGGCGATGTGGACATCAAGATGGCGATTCCCGGAGCCGTTCTCCGACAGCGCACCGATTTCGGAGACGCTACCGGCTACGGCAAGATCAGCGGCGAGTACTTCAGCCTCGCCGCGGGCGTGGACACGACGCCGCTCTTCGAGGGCCTCGACGGGAACCTCTGCCAGTGTCCGCACTGGGGCTTCCTCCTCCAGGGCAAGATCACGACCACCGACGCGTCCGGGGCCCAGGAGACCGTAAACGCCCACGACCTCTTCTACTGGCCACCCGGGCACAACGTCCGCGTGGACGAGGACGCCGAAGTCATCATGTTCAGCCCCCAGGCCGAGCACACCCACGTCATCGATCACATGCGCGCGAAGGTAGGAGGCTAGCGCCCGCTTCTCTTTCACCCATTCGTCCGGTCACCTGATCACCCAATCACCCGATCACCTTCCCAAGGAGTCCCCATGCGCATCGAATCCTACCTGTTCTTCGACGGCCGCTGCGAGGAGGCGGTGGAGTTCTACAAACGGGCGCTCGGCGCGAAGGTGGAGAACCTCGTGCGCTACAAGGAGGCGCCCCAGCCGCCTCCGCCCGGGAGTGACGAGAAAATCATGCACGCGAGCATGATGATCGGCGAGACCCGCGTCATGGCGGCCGACGACTGCACCGGGAAGAGCCCGACCTTCGGCGGCTTCTCCCAATGCGTCAACCTCTCCGAGGAGGCCCAGGCGAAGCCTCTGTTCGAGGCCCTCGCGGAGGGCGGCGAGGTCGTCATGCAGCTCCAGAAGACCTTCTACTCCCCGTGCTTCGGCATGGTCACCGACCGGTTCGGCATCCTCTGGATGGTCATGGTCGAAGACGTGACACACCGCCAGAAGGCCAAGGGCTGATCGGGGGAACGTGCCTCAAGCCTGCCCGCACAGCACTCCGCCCGCCGGAGGTGGGCGGGCGGAGGGGCCTCGGGCCGGTGAGAGCAATCACGTCCTAGGCGCCGAGGCCGTGGACCATTCCCCGGAGCCGGGTCAGGGCGCCGGGAGGACGATCTCGCCGCCCGGGTCGAAGGTCACCTTGACCTCGCGCGAGGCGGACTGGAGGAGCAGTCCCTCCAGGTGGCTCACGTCGTGCACGGAGACGCCGCCCACGGCCCTCAGGGAGGCGCCGGGCCGGATGCCGGCCTTCGCGGCGGGTCCCGCATCGTCCACGAGGCCGATCTTGACGGTGCCGCCCGCGGTCTCCTGGAGGCGCAGGCCCCACGAGGGGAGGGACGACACGGCGCCCACGCCGTTCTCCCCGAAGACGCCCGCGTAGCTCGTCCCCTCGGGCATCTCCACGGGCTGCATGACCTTCAGGGGCGCGCCGTCCCCCACGACGCGGGACTCGTCCACGGCCACGAAGGCGGTGAACTGGCTCACGAGGCGGTGGCGCACCGCGAGATCCGTGATGGCCTTGGCCAGGTCGGGCTGGCGCGAGGCGTCGGCGGTGAGCATCTCAGCGGAGATGTCGGCGATCTTGTACCTCGCCCAGACGGGGGAGATCTCCGAGCGGTCGGCGGCCTCGGCGGGGAGGCTGACGGCGATGGGGATGCGCACCTGTCTTGATCCCACTCGGCCCGTCAGATACGCCGTGCCCTCGGCCGGCCCCTCGTAGCGGCCCACGAGGTTGATCGTGCCCCCGGCGAAGAGGTCCCCGAGCCTCGCGGGGTAGACCTCCTTGACGGGAAGCCCGTTCCAATCCATGGCTGCGTCGGTCAGGACGGGGGAGTCGATACACTCGAAGAACCGCTCCGACGCGCGCTGGGCGGCGCTCGCGTCGCGGGGCATGATCACCATGGCCTTGCCCGCGCCCACCCGGCCCAGGCCGTCGATGAGGTAGCGGTTGACGCTGCTGCCGATGCCGAAGGCGAAGATCCGCGCGCCGCCGCGCTCCTTCTCCACCATCGCCAGGATGCGCGCCTCGTCGCCCACGAAGCCGTCGGTGCAGAAGACGTACATCTGGAGGCGCCAGGGGTCGTGCTCGGCGCCGAGAGCGTGCCTGACGCCGGAGAGCATCTCGGTGCCGCCGTTGCCCTGCAGGTTCTCGAGGTAGCGCTTGGCCGCGAGGACGTTTTCGGGCGTGTTGGGGCGCGGCGCGTCCCAGAGCTGGCCCTCGCTCCCCGAAAAGACGAAGACGTTAAAGGTGTCGTCGGGGCGGAGGCCGTCCAGGACCTTCCGCACGAGGCTCTTGGAGGTCTCGAGAGGGAGGCCGCTCATGCTGCCCGAGACGTCGAGGATGAAGGAGATCTCCCGCGAGGCCACCTCGGCGTCGGAGGGGTCGAGGGGCGGCTGGACCATGAGCGTGAAGTAGCCGTCGCCCTTCCTGCGGTGCGCCAGGACGCCGAACTGCATCCGGGAGGCGTCCACGCTCCAGCGCAGGACGAAGTCGCGGTTGGGGATGGCGTCGCTCTCCGAGAGCGTCACGAGACGCCTCGAGGGGCCGAGGTCCTGGGTGATGACCCGATGGACCGCGGAGGTCACGGAGGTGACGGGGAGACCGGCGTCGAGGTGGACCGTGAGGTCGATGTCGTGGCCGCTGCGCTCGCCGGGCTTGAGGACCGGCGGTGTGATCTTGGGGGCGTCGGGAACCGCGTCGGTGGAGGGCTCGCGGCCCTGGCCCCCTGGCGAGGCGGCCGCGGCTTCCGGTGCGGGAGAGGGCGTCCCGGGGATGTAGCGAGGGCCGACGACCATCGGGAAGACGTACTCGTAGGTGCCCTTCTCGCAGGGGAGGCTCTCGAAGGTCGTGAGGGTGATCTCCACCGAGCCGCCGGGTTCGATGTTCGCCACGTTCTGCGTGAAGATATTGGGCCGCTCCTGAGTCAGGAGGCTCGCGGTCTGGCCGCGCTCCTTGGCCTCCCGGTAGATCTGCTCCGCTTCCTCGCGGGGACGCACCACGCCCACGATCCGGCGCGGGCCCACCTGCATGACGAAGTCGTGCACGGCCGCCAGGGCGCCGAGGGGGAAGACGTAGACGGCCTCGATGACCTCCTGGTAGGGGTTGGCGTACTTCTGCTTGACCACGGTGCGCGCGAGGTAGCCGTCCACGAAGGCTTCTACCGAGGTGTGCTGGAGGGGGAACTCTCCGAGGTCCTCCCCCGAGGTCTTCTGGGCCCGGAGGGACCCTGGCGTCGTGCCGGCACCCGGGAGCGTGGGTGTGCTCGGCGAGTAACCGTTCTCCGGCCCCTCGATGACGACGAGCTCGTCGCTGAAGTTGGCCCCAGTGCTCGCCACTCCCGGGGAGACGGCGGTCGGTGCGAGGAAGGCCACACCGCCCCCCATCGTGCCGCCGAGGACGCCCCCCTGCACGGACCCCTCGACGCCGCCCGCGACGCCACCCGAACCTCCGCCCGCGCCGCTGCGCGACTTGCGGGAATATCCGCCCGAATAGCCGCCCGTCATGCCGACGAAGCTCGAGCCGCACGAGGTCGACTTCATGTCGATCATGGGGGCCGCGGCGGTCACCACGATCTCGGTCTTCCCCTGGCTGAGGACGAAGGGGAGGGTGAGGGCGAGGCCCGGGCTGAAGGAGAGCCCCTTCCGGACGACGTTGTTGTAGCCGGGGGCTTCGACTTTGACCATGTAGCTCCCGCCCGACGGCACGCCGTAGACGCGGTAGCGGCCCGTGGTGTCGGTGGCCGCGCCGATGAACCCGGCGAGCCCCGGGCCAGTGACCTGGACCACAGCGCCGATGACGGGCTGGCCCGTCTCGTCGGTGACGACGCCCTCGAGGGTCCCGGTGCCCGCGGAGGGGATCCCCTGGACGGGGACCGCCGAGGTGGTGGTGGGTTTCCGCTCGGCGCATCCCAGCACCAGCGCCAGCAGGACGATGCCGCAACCGATCTTCCGATGGAGCTTCATGGCCTCACCTCCCTCCATTCCTCGTTGTGTTTCGGCCTCCAGATTCGGACTCGCGCCTCGTTGCGCAAGTAGACCGGAGAAGGAGGGAGGAGGTTCCGAGGGGGGAAATATGGGATGTCGGATTTGGGATGTGGGAAAGAAAGGCGGAAGGCGGAAGGCGGAAG
>JBBIUU010000074.1:0-7797 GCA_037440125.1 Acidobacteriota bacterium | reverse complement strand
ATGGGATGTCGGATTTGGGATGTGGGAAAGAAAGGCGGAAGGCGGAAGGCGGAAGGGAACAGCGAACGGGGACAGGTAAAGGCGAGTTTCTCTACGCTGTCATTCTGGCGACCGGAGGGAGTCCAGAATCCGATCTTGGACGCGCTCGGCCTTCCCGCACGACGGCCAGCTTCCGTGGGTGGAATTTGCGTCCCGATACCTCCGTTCCCAGACTCGGTGTATCGAAATCTTGCCTGGATGGGGAGAACCCGATGAGAACATGCACGATCCTGCACGAGGTAGGCATCAAGGCCACGCCGAGGGCGGTCTACCAGGCGCTGACCTCGGCGAAGAAGCTCGCCGCGTGGTGGACTTCGGACACCAGGGGCGTGGGTTCGAAGGTGGGCGGCGTCCTGGAGTTCTGGTTCGGCGACTTCTGCCAGAAGTTCGAGGTGGTGGAGCTCCAGCCGGGGAAGCTCGTCCGCTGGAAGGCGACGCGGAAGGATTCGATGGAGGAGTGGGCCGGGACCGAGCTGTCCTTCGTCCTGAGCGCCGACGAGAGCCAGTGCTGGGTCCAGTTCAGCCACTCGGGATGGCGCGGGGACGACGGGATGTTCGCCCACTGCTCCACCAAGTGGGCGGTCTTCCTCCTGAGCCTCAAAGACCTCCTGGAGAAGGGGAAGGGAAGGCCCGCCCCGCGAGACATCCAGATCAACCACGACTGACCGGACACGCTCGCCTGCGGCGATTCGTCGCCGCCCGTGAAGAGGAAGGAGCTTTGCCATGCCGACCGGTACACTCCGTCTCCACCGCGTGCTGCGCGCCTCATCCGAGCGCGTCTACAAGGCGTTCGTCGATGCCGATGCCATGGCCAAGTGGCTGCCTCCCTATGGATTCACGTGCAAGATGCGCCACCTGGAGGCCAGGGTCGGCGGGACCTTCAAGTCCTCCTTCACGAACTTCGCGACGGGCGGAGGACACTCTTTCGGCGGCGTCTATCGCGAGCTCGTGCCCGGCGAGAGGCTGGTCTACACAGACACGTTCGATGACCCGAACCTGCCGGGCGAGATGCTTGTCACCGTGACGCTGAAGAAGGTGGCCTGCGGCACCGACTTGACCATCATCCAGGAGGGCATCCCCGAGGTGATCCCCTTGGAGATGTGCTATCTCGGCTGGCAGGAGTCCCTCGCCCAGCTCGCCCACCTCGTCGAGCCCGAGATCCCCGATCTCTGATTGGGGCCCGGCGGGCGTTTCCCGGGAGGGCACCCCATCGGTCGCCTTCCTACGAGGGCGAGGAGGATGCTACGAGTTTCGCCTTACGGAACGTCCAGAGATAGGTGGCCTGAAGGATACGCGCACCGCGTGCGAGGATTTATGCCCTCGGGCGGGCAAGGAGGCCGAAGACGCCTCCCGTGACGCCGCCCACGAGATGCGCAAACTGGCTGATCTGGTCAGGCTGGAACGCGTCGATGACCTCCCTCCCGAGGAAGAGGAAGGCGACCAGGATGAAGGTGAGGGGGATCTCGCCCGCCTTGAAGTTGGTCCAGGAGCCCAGGATGATGAGCATGAGAACGATGCCGCTCGCGCCGAGGAGGCCCTCGGGAAAGAGCAGAAGCTGGAGGACCGCGGTCACGAGCGCCGTGATGGCCATCATGGCGAGGGTCCGCATGGAGCCGTACTTCTCCTCGACGAGGGGGCCCAGCAGAAGGATGAAGGCCAGGTTCCCCGCCAGGTGCCCCGCGCTCGCATGGCCCAGGGAGTAGGAGAGGAGCGTGAGCCACGAGAGGGGTGACATCACAGAGAAGCCGGGCGAGAGCTCGAACAGCGCCCGCGCTCCGGGGACCGACCACGTCACGGCATACACCGCCATGGCCGCAAGTGAGAAGGTCAGGATCACCGGGGAGTTATAGCGAACGCGCATCGGTCATCACCAAGACGCGAGGGAACACAGAGAGGAGCGGAGCGTGCCGGCAACGAGTTCTCGGAGGCGGGCCGCCATGTTCCTCTCCTCGCCGGGTCGTCCCATGGGCAAGTCTCCGTTGCATGCGTGCGGCGACTTCCGCCATTCCAATGGTCGACGGCGCGGCTTGGTAGGAAACTCTCTCGAAGCACATCAGCTCCGGCTCTCGGCGCCTATCCCTTCAGCGCGGCGTCCACGGCCCTCGTGACGATCTCATCATCGGCGACTCGGGGCTGGGTGATGTGGCCGCTGTCGCCCATCTTGGCGTTCCAGAGGCCGACGGTCTCGATGGCGTTGGGGTTGCGGGCCCAGGCGCGGCGGGCGACGCCGCCCATGACGTCCCAGTCGAGGCCGGAGGCGACGACCTGGTCCATCCGCTCGGTGCCGTCGAGGAGGATGCCGTTGCCGCCGTTGACGCATTTGCCTGTGCCCACGCCGCCGCCGTTGGAGAGGACCACGTAGGTCATGCCGCGCGCGATGTTTCCGGCGAAGCACTGGTGGGCCATGTCGGAGGTCGTGGCGCTCCCGTCGTAGATGTTGGCGGTCTCGCGGAAGGGGGAGTCGGTGCCGCTCACGTCGTGGTGGTCGCGGCCGAGGATGATGGGGCCCACCTCGCCGCGGCGGACCATGGCGTTGAACTTGAGGGCGATGCGCACGCGCCCCTCGGCGTCGGCGTAGAGGATTCGCGCCTGGGTGCCCACGACGAGCCTGTTCTTCTTCGCGTCGCGGACCCAGTTGTGGTTGTCTCGGTCCTGGCCGCGGCGCGTCGGGTCGATGCACGACATGGCCGCGGCGTCCGTCGCGTCCAGGTCCTCCGGCCTCCCGCTCAGGCACACCCAGCGGAAAGGCCCGTAGCCGTAGTCGAAGCACAGGGGCCCCATGATGTCCTCCACGTAGCTGGGCCAGACGAAGCCCTGGCTCGTGTCGGCGCCGTTCTTGGCGATCTCCTTGGCCCCCGCGTCGAAGACGGCCTTCATGAAGCTGTTGCCGTAGTCCCAGAAGCGGGCGCCCTTGGTGGTGAGGCGTTGGAGCAGGTGGAAGTGCCGCACGAGGCTCTCGTCCACCTTCTTCTTGAAGGCCCCGAGGTCGGACTTGAGAAGCTCGCGGCCCTGCTCGTAGGTGAGCCCGACGGGCGTGTAGCCGCCCTCGTAGACCGCGTGGCAGGAGGTCTGGTCGCTGATCAGCTCGGCCTCGATGCCCTTCTCGTCGATGTATTCCAGCAAGTCCACGACGTTGCCGTGGTAGGCGATGGAGCAGGGCTCCTTCTTCGCCCTGGCCTCGTCGGCCCAGCGGAAGACCTCGCCCAGGTCGCTCGAGACGCGGCTCACCCAGCCCTGCGAGTGGCGCGTCTGGATGCGGCTGAAGTCCACCTCGGCCGTGATGGAGACGGCGCCGGCGATGTCGGCGGCCTTGGGCTGGGCGCCCGACATGCCCCCCAGGCCCGAGGTGATGAAGAGGTGGCCGCGGAGGTCCTCGTCCTCTGGGATGCCGAGGTAGAGGCGCCCGGCGTTGAGAAGCGTCAGGTAGGTGCCGTGGACGATGCCCTGGGGGCCGATGTACATCCAGCCGCCCGCCGTCATCTGGCCGTAGTTTACGCAGCCCATGGCGCTGAGCCGGTGGAACTCCTCGGGATTGTCGAACATCCCGACCATGAGGCCGTTGGTGATGATGGCGCGGGGCGCCTCGGGCCGCGAGGGGAAGAGGCCGAGCGGGTGTCCCGAGGAGACCACGAGGGTCTGGTGCTCGGACATCTCCGCCAGGTACCTCTTGATGAGGAGGTACTGCATCCAGTTCTGACAGACCTGGCCCGTCTCGCCGTAGGTGACGAGCTCGTAGGGGTAGAGGGCCACCTCGAAATCGAGGTTGTTGTCGATCATGACCTGCATGCCCTTGGCCTGGAGGATCCTCCCGGGGTAGTGCTCGATGGGCTTGCCGGTGATCCGGCCCTCGGGGCGGAAGCGGTAGCCGTAGATGCGGCCGCGCGTCACGAGCTCGTCCATGAACTCGGGGGCGAGCTCCGCGTGGAAGCGCTCGGGGACGTATCGCAGGGCGTTGCGCAGGGCCGTCTCGGTGTCCCGGCGATTCAGGCGAAAGCCGCGGCTGGGGGCGCGGCGGATGCCCTCCTGGAAGGCCTTCTTGGGAGGGAGGGCGTCGAAGTCGAGCTCGTAGGTCCTGGACATCTGGAATCCCCCAAAACGTAGGGCGTAGGTTAGCACAGGGGGGAGACGGCGTGAGGCTCGAAGCGTGAGAGCGTCGCTCTGGCGAACGCGGGAGGTCGGGAACCTTAGGTCAGCAGGCGAGAGTGAAAAGTCCAGATCCTCTCTGAACAATCGCCGCAAGCATCCCCGGAGGGACAAGGCTAGCGGAGCATGACGAGAACCTTGATGGTGCCTGTCCCGGCCGCGAGGGGCTCGAGGGCCTTTCCGATGAGGGTGCCGTCGCGGTGCACGGGGAGGCCGTTGACGAGGGCCGGTTGGGCTTTCATGGCGTGGCCCGGGGTAGGGGAGGTGACGAGAAGATCGCCCTTGCTGATGGGGGCCGAGGAGACGTCCACCTTGACCATGGCGTAGCCCGACGAGGCGAGGACGGTGCTCCCGTCCTTCGCATCCTGCACGGCGATTCCCACGACCATGGGGTCGGCGGCCGTCGCGCAAGGGTGGAGGGTCTCGCCGCCCTTGGGGAGCATGACGAGGACGTCGCCTGCGGACACAGATCGGGCCGCGGGGAAGCGCTCGGCCGCAGGCAGGGCGGGCTCTAGACCTGTTGCGGAGGCCAGCGTGGCTTCAGAGATAGACTCGCCGTGGGCAGCCTCCGTGTGGGGCGAAGCGGCTGATGCCGAGGAGGATGCAAGTCGGGGCGACGGCGCACCGTGGGCCCCGGGGTGGGTTAGCTCCGGCGGAGGTGCGGGATAGTCGCTGCCGAAGAGCTTTTGCACCGGCGGATCGGTGGCGGGGTCATATTCGTGGATGGCCTCCTTCAAAGCCTTGGCGCGGCTCAGGTCAAGGGCATCGGGACTCACCCCGCGCGCAGGGGATTCCATTCCCTTGAAGCGCTCCAGGGCGTTGAAGGCGCGCAGTTCTGGGTACTTTGCATAGCGCTCCCGGTGATCCTTGAAGGAGGGGATGTAGGACTCGTGCTGCTTCTCCTGCACGATGCTCGATTCCTCGAAACCGATGCGCAGGCCGTAGACGAGGTAGTCGAAGACGGCGTCCTTGGCAAAACCCGTCACGCTCCTGACCACCATCTCCGAGGTGGAAACCGAGGCCACATAGAGGACGGCATCCTTGGACTTGGGCGTGACATGGGCCGTCAATCCGAGATCGGGATTGGTGACCCACTGGAAGGTCTTGCCCAGCTTTACGCGCGCCTCGCCGTTCACGAGCTTGGCCGTGCCTCGCGTGTAGGTCGCCACTTCGTCCCCTTCGGGGCAGGCGTAGACGATGACCTTGTCCTTGTCGGTGGGGTGGTTCTGAACGAAGCTGACGGTCCCGCTGCCAGCGATCTTGTAGGTGTCCATAGCCACAGAGGCGCCCCCACCGCTGTCAGTGTCAATGAACTGCCCGCCGCACAAGCTGCCACTTGCTTGAATACCCCTACTACCATTCCCGACCCAAGCGAAACCAGTGCCGCTGTTCGCGAAATACCCGCCGGTGCCGCTGCCAACTGCATAAACGCCATACTGGTCATATGCGAGGTTGGCATAGCTGACCGTGTTCAGGTCGCTGAAGTAGCCGCCCATCGAGTTGCCGAAGCCCTGAATCCCGTAGTCGCCGATTCCTACATAGGAGTAGCCGCTGTGATCCGCATCTTTGAAGAAGCCTCCCAGGGAGTTTCCGCGGGCATCGATCCCCACGTCGCCGTAGCCCACGTAGGCAATCCCGCTGTGGCTCGAGTCACTGAAGTAGCCGCCGGCCGTCGCTCCGGAGCTCTCAATTCCGAAATCCCCCGCATTGTTGAGGACGACCTTGCCGCTCTTGGTCTGGGTGGCGGATGAGGTATTCAGGAAGTAGGCGGCATGCTGGCTGTCGACCGTGTCGGCGTTGGTCGCATTGGTGGCGTTCGTGGCATTGGTGGCGCTGGTCGCGCTGTCGGCGGTGGTCGCGTGGGTCGCGTTGGCGACGGCCGTCGTCACGTCGCTCCCCAGGTGGGTATGCGCGGCGTTGGCGAAGCTGGAGGCCGGGCGGCCCTCGACCTTTGCGGCGTTCACCGCGAAGGGAGTGGCCACGGCCTTGACCCGGGGGGTCATCTCCGCGTCCGCGGCCACCCGCACGGCCAGGTAGACGTCGGAGTGGCTGGCGAACACGTTCGCGAAGACGGTCTCGCTCCCGGCGTTCCGGTGGGCCGGATCTCCGAGCGCCACGGAGAACAGGCCGGTCGACGCGGTCACCTGGGGCGGGTAAACGGTGGGGTCGTAGACCTCCTCCCAGAGCAGCGTCCCTCCCGTCGAAGCGTCATAGAAACGGAAGGTCATGGTCACGGACCCGTTCAGGGGTGCTCCCGTCGCATCCCGCACGATGCCCTGGTAGTTGATCCGCCCCGGCGGTGTGACCTGGGCAGACGATGCGGTGGAGAGAAGGGCAGCGACCACGGCGGCCCATGCGAACCTGTGCGCGTTCATCCTCATCCCCCCTCTGTTGTCCGTTGCGTCAAGGGCAGGGCGACGTGTTCGGCCGCGGCGTCCCCGACGAGTCGTTGCCCAGCGTCCCTTCCTCGGTGAGCCTGTTCTCCGCCGTGACCAGGTAAAAGAAGCACTGCCCGGCGGTCGGGACCTCCGAATCGGAGGCCTGCCGAACGGTCAGACCCTGCGTGAGGCAGGTCCCATAGCTCCCTGTGTGAAGCTCTGCGACCATCCCGCGGTACACGTCATACGAGCCCACTGATGGCTCCGCGTCCCATCCCAGCGTGGTGGCATTGGCAAACCGTAGGTCCAGGACTTCCCCCGGCGGCGGATAGGGGGAGGTGAACCCGCCATCCATCGTGTACCCCGATGAGGACATCCCGGTCGCGGTCAGGCCCTCCCCGATGCTGCTCAGGGTGATGCGGTAGTTCGTGGAGGTGAGGGCCGCACCTCCCGCCGGGCTCCCCCCAGAATTCACGACGTGTTCCTGATTCTGGTAGCCCGGGCTCGTCTGGGAGAGGACGGACAGGGGAAAGGCGAGCAGCAACAGGACAAGGCAGGTCCGCAGGATCCCTGCGCGCATCTTCAGCCTCCCTTTGCTAATTGAAATAAATATAGTGTACTCAAGCAGATATTGCAACCTGGATGGGACACTTGACTTTACTAGTTAATAGATATACATTATGGACAGCAACAATAAGCGAACCTAGGCGCCGAGGAGGCGGTCATGGACGGGCGAGCGAGGTGGGCGAAGGTCCTCTCTTTGGCCGGGTATGTGGCGTTCCTGGTGGTAACCCTGGACCCTCTGGAGGGGTCGGTCCTGATCTTGGTCGGGGCGGCGCTCGTAGCGCTCGGGACAGAGATGGGTAGACAGGGGAAGGGCTCGACCGTCTTCTGGAGTTGGACGGTGGGACTCTTGATCGTGGGGGTCGGGGCGCTCTGGGGATTGAGCGCGCTCGGGGGTGTGGGCGGCGATACGGGACGGTCCTTCTGGTGGCTCCTCATCTGCGCGCCCTATCCGCTGGGCTGGCTCATGGCGCTCGGCGGCATCGTCACGCGGGTAGCGAGGGCGCTGAAGCCTGCGAAAGCTGGCGCGTCCGAGTCGGCTAGCAGGACGTGAGCGGGACCCGCCGGCAACATCTACCTCAAGCTCTAGCGCAGCGACCGTATACAGGTGTACGATGAGCGGCATCGTCGAGGTCGACCATGCCCCTTCGGGAAGAGCTGGGTTTTCCGAACC
>JBBIUU010000073.1:0-14428 GCA_037440125.1 Acidobacteriota bacterium | reverse complement strand
CCCTCGATGGTCTTGTTCCACCCGAAGATGAGGGTGAACATGAACCCGTCCTGGCGGACATCCGTGGGTGCGTTGTCGTTGACGGTGGACTTGTAGCCCAGGGTGAGGCCGAGGTTCGGGTTGATCTGATAGGCGAAGGTGACGCCGACGCTGAGGGTGTTGATCTTCTCGCCCGCGAAACCGTCGATGGTCGACTTGCCCCCGTTGGCGTAGAACGCGTCGAGGGATCCCCAGAACTTGTCCGTGAAGTCGCGGGTGAGGTGGGCGTCCAGCTGGAACTTCGGATCGGTCTTCAGGGTCTGCCCGACGAAGTCGTTGTTGTTCCCGTACCACCACACGGCGGGAAGGAACTCGAGGGTCGTCCGCCGGCCCGGCACCCAAGAGCCTAGCTGCCAGACGATCGGGAACCCAACGCGCCCGTACCACCGGTTCTGCCCGAGGTTCAGCGCTTTGTGGCTGTCGTACTCGCCGATGGGTAACGCCAGATCGGCGAGCACGTCCATGGAGAATCCCGGCTCATAGCGCATGGCGTCTGGGATGGTCTTCTGCGCCTTGGGCCCGATGAAGTTGAGGTCGAACTCGACCATGGGGTCGCCGAACCCCCGCGTGGACTGGCTGACCGACCTTCCGAGGATCGTGACGTCATTGGAGACCCGCCCCATCGGGGCCAGGAACACGAGCATCGCCGAGCGGTCCCACAGGGAGAAGGTGCGCGCGTACCCGAACAGGGCCAGGGTACCGTCGATGCTCGCATCGGCTTCCACGATTTCCGCGGGGTTGAAGGGGTTGGTGTCGCCGCTCATGGAGCTGACGATGAGCGGGAACGCGTTCGAATCCGAGAGGGAATGCCAGTAGAAGCGCGCCGGGACCTGCGCCGCGGCCTGCAGGGAGCAGAGGGCACCCACCACGAGCGCCACCACGACCGCGAGGCGCATTCCGGCGGCCGATTTCGTCGGACCTGATTCGTTTCTCATTCAATTTCCCTCCAACTCAATTCAGACCAGAATGGGTGCTCGTCACGGTTTGGGGTCCGCCATCATGTCGGGCGGCGGCACGTACTGCTTCTTCAGGTTGAGCGGCGGATAGCCGGGCTGGACCGGGACGCGCGGCGGAAGCTGGTCTTCCAGAGTCTCGAAGGGCGAGCGGTTGGGCAGGACCACGTTGTCCCGCCGGACGTAGTCGTCCCACAGCGCGAGCATCTCCTTCAGCTTGTCGGGATAGTCCGCGGCGAGATCCTTCAGCTCGGCCGGATCCGTCGAGAGGTCGAAGAGCTCCCAGTCCCCCTTGCCGAGGGGCTTGAACTCCCAGCGCAGCTTCCAGTTCCCCTGCCGGACGGCGCGGTTGCCGAAGACCTCCCAGGCGAGCACATCCTGGTCCGTCCGGGGCGACTCGGCCTGGCCCGCGAGCACGGGGACCCAGGACTTGCCCATCTCCGGAGGCAGTTCTTTCCCCTTGTAGGTCTTCGGATAGCTCGTGCCGGCCACCTCGAGAAGCGTGGGCATGATGTCGGCCACGTGCATGACCCCCTGGTGGTCGAGGCTCCCCTTGGGCCGCTGAACCAGGGGCCCGCTGACGATGAGCGCGTTCCGGATGCCGCCCTCGGCGAGCCAGGCCTTGTACTGGCTGAAGGGCGTCATGGAGACCTGCGCCCACATGGGCCCGTAGGCGAGCCAGGAGCCGGGGTCGCCCCACGCATTGGGGTTGGTCTGCGACCAGTGGATCGACGCGAAGAGGAAGTCGCGGGTGCCGGGCGCGCCCGCGATCATGGCGTGGAGGTCGTTCCCTTCGGCGCCGTTGTCGCCGAAGACGATGAAGATGGTGTTCTCGTACTCGCCGATCTGTTTGAGGTGGTCGATGAGGCGTCCGACGTGGTAGTCCATGTTCTCGACCAGCCCGGCGTAGATCTCCATCTTCTTGCCGAGGATCGCGCGAGCGGCCGGGGCCAAAAGGATGGGATCGGGAACGAACCACATTCTCTCGGCAAGCGGGGTACCCGGGGGCATAATGCCGAGTTCGATCTGCCTCTTCAGGCGCTCCTGCCGTACTGCGTCATAGCCCTTGTCGTACTCGCCGACGTGGCGCTTGCGCCACTCCTTCGGCAGGTGGTAGGGCTCGTGCGGCGCCTGGTGGGAGACGTACGCGAAGAAGGGCCTGCCGTCGCCGCGGCCCGCGTCGATGTAGGAGATCAGCTTGTCGGTGTAGGTCTTCGTGGCGTAGTAGTTCTTGGGCAGGCTCCGCAGGTATTTCCCGTCCTCGGTGTAGAGCGACTTGGGGTTGGCGGCCGAGAAGTTCCACATATCCCAGTAGCTACCCATCCCGTCGAGGAGCGTGAAGTCGCGCTCGAAGCCCCGCGCGGCCGGGATCTGCGACGGCTTCTTCCCCAGGTGCCACTTGCCCACCATGTAGGTGTGGTAGCCGGCGTCCTTCAGGAGTTGGGGCAGGGTGACGACCTTGTCGTTGAGGTCCCCCTCATAGCCGTCCACGCCCATCTGGTTGGGCGCGGTGAACTCGCTCATGTTGCCGAGGCCGTTCAGGTGCGTGTCCACGCCGGAGAGCAGCATGGACCTTGTCGGCGAACAGCTCGCGTGGGTGTAGAACTGCGTGAAGCGCACGCCGTCCTTGGCGAGCGAGTCGAGGACCGGCGTCTTGATCTCACTTCCGAAGCAGCCCATGTCGGAGAAGCCCATGTCGTCGCAGAGGATGACGACGATGTTGGGCCTCTTCGGCGTCGCCTGGATTTGGGGCCGCGCCTGGGCCTGCGCCCGGACCCCCGTGGCGAACAGCGTCGCGAGAAGCCCGGCGATTACGGCTACGGTCGGTCTATTCAAAGTTCCACCTCCGGTTGGACATTCTTCTTCTCCCGCTATTTCCCGGCGCTGATGGTGACCAGTGGCGCAGCTGAGGTCTGTCCCCCTTCTGCGAGAGAGAACAAGATCATCAAGAACGTGAACTTGCTCTTGGAGGCCCGGTCCGTGTCGTCGATCCAGAACCAGAGGTTCCGGTAGGGCACCGCGGCGAAGGCGTCGGGGGGGGCGGATTTGCCGCAGCGGACGTGGAGGAGCGGCTCGGGGGGCGTCTCGCCGGGCGCGGTCAGTCCGGAAAGGGCCCGGCCCTCCGCCAGGTCGGCGGGTGGAACGTCGACACCCGTGGCCAGTTCGAGCATGAGCTCGAGCATGGAGCGGGTCTCCACCGCGATCTCCAGGTCATTTCTGGGAATCGAACCGAAAGTGACGGAAAATTCTGTGGCATCGTCTTTGAGGCCGAGCAGGGTCCGGACCGTCCGGCTATCCTCGAGGACCTGCTCTGGGACGGCCGCCTTGCGGAGCACGACCGCGACCGCTTCGCCCTCCTTCCGCTCTTCGACCCGGACGCTCATGGCGCGCGAGCGCTGGATGCGCGTGAGGGCCTCCACGATGCGGTCGAAGGCCAGGTCCCCCCGTTGTCCGCGGTTGTTGTTTGAGAGTCCGTTGATGGACCTCAGCGAGGTGCGGAGGATGAGCTCGATGGGCCAGCCGGCCGAGATCATCTGGAACACCGCGGCGGGCGGCACCGGGCGCAGGAGGTTCGCCGTGAACTTCTGCCCCGTCAGAGGCTGGTACGTCACCGTGGGGGAGTTGGACCAGGATCGGGAGGCCCCCAGGTTGAAACTGTTGGGGACCGGGCTCTCCGGAACGGTGGCGCCTCCGTTGACGGAGCCGGCGGTGGAGTAGCTGTTGATGACCGACGTGACCTCCAGAAAGGTCGGAGCGTCGCCGTAGCGGAGCCGGACGATGTTGCTGAGCGTCTGGCGCTTCCAGGAGTCCGCGATGGACTGCCCATAGTCGAACCGGTCCAGCGCGACGTTCTTGGGGGGCACGCGGACGCACCCGAACGACAGGGCCAGCAACATGGCCGCCACAAACCGAGCTCTCGAATTCATCGACCCACCTCCGTTACGCACTCCGCTCTGCGGAAGCCCCCTCGGCGGACGTCTCAGCCCTCGTCCTCGAACACGGCCGTCAGCTTGCCCGAGCGGACGGCGCGGCCCAAGGCGGCGTGGTCCTTTTCGTTCTGGTCGGCGTAGGCGACCGAGAAGGCCGCGACAGCCCTGTCGAAGGTGTCGCCCTTGCCCATGTAGCCGCTGAGCATGGCCGAGTTCCCCGAGCGGGCGTGGGAGAGGGCGAGGGCCCGACCGCACCACCCCGCGTAGAGACTCAGCTCGGACGCGCCGAATGTCTCTACGCGGAGGCTGATCTTGACGTCCCTGAGCTGGCGGACGAAGTAGTCGCGCTTGGGGCCGCGCGCCCACCCGAGGAACATGTCGCTGGCCGGTTGCATCACGCGGTAGCCGTTCACCACGCGCTGGCCGTGGTTGTGAAAGGCGCTCTTGCCCGCGTAGGGCTCCAGCACGGAGGCGCGCGCCTCCTTCACCTGGAGGAAGAGGGGGTCCCCCTCGCCCGCCATGAAGAGGAGCACCCAGCATGCGGTCCCCACGCTGCCCACCCCCACCACCTTGACCGCCGCATCCTTGAGTTCGTAGCGGTCCAGCAGGGTGTGATAGGCCGTGGGCAGGGAGCGCTTGTAGTCGTCGAAAGTGTTCCTGACGGCCATCTCGACCTCGCCCGGCCTGTGGCCCTCGGCGTGGAAGATCGTCGGGAGCTGGTCCTTGATGACGGGGATCTCGCCCCTGTGCTCCACCAGTTTGGGGAAGATCTCCTCGCCGCGGCTCTTCGCCTGCTCCTTCTGGATGCGCTTCAGGCCACGCTTGCGGAGCTCGGGGGGCAGACCCTCCATCAGCTCGTCCGCCGTGATCGAGGTGTACCACAGTTCCAGCGTCATCATCTGGCTGAATTCGGCCATGGACTCGCGGTAGGCGCGGACGCTTTTCGCCGCGATCTCTTGGGCCGTCGCGTCGGGGATCGCCTTGTCCCGGCAGCCCACGACGAAGCTCGCCGCGAGGCGCTTGACGTCCCACTCCCAGGGGGCCGGGAGGGTTTCGTCCAGGTCGTTGGTTGAGAAGATGATCTTCCGCTCCGGCGTGGCGAACCCGCCGAAGTTGCAGAGGTGCGCATCCCCGCAGGCCTGGACGCGGATGCCGCTGACCAGGGTGGACGCGAGGTCGTGGGCCATGGCGAGGGCCGAGCCCCGGTAGAAGGTGAAGGCCGACTTGACCATGCGGCCGTGGCGGAGGGGCAGCAGCTCGGGCACGCGGCCTTGCTCCGCATCCAGGACCGTCTGGACCGCATCCGAGCGATCCTTCGGCGGCTTCCATTCCGCATGGCTGAGGCGGGGGCACTTCTCCCGCAGGGCTTTCCCCGCGGCGTAGCGTTCCTTGTAGGTGCCCGCACAGCAGACCGACGCGAGATTCCCTTCGTTGGCCGCAGGGCCTCTCGCGGATTTCCTCGCCTTACTCATGGTCCCGTTCTCCACGGATTCTGTCTCATGCTCGATCTGCCAGCGCGCTCTTGCGGCGCCCCCCGGCCTCAGGGCTGCGACACCACGTAGACCAACGTATCGCCCTGGAACGCGGCCCGGTAGTACACGCCGCCGCAGTTGGAGTAGGCCACCCCGTTCATCTGGACCTGCGCGCATCCGGCCGGCAGAGCCATGACGACCGTTCCGATCGCGGGCGCGCCCGATGCAGCCGCAGCGGCGGCCGAGGCCTGGGCGGCGGAGGCGGATGCGGCCGCGGCGGAAGCCTCGGCCGATGCCGCCGACGCCTGTGCCGCGGAAGTCGTGACCGCCGCCGCGGTCGCAGTCGTGGTGACCGCCACGGTCCGGCGCGTGGTCCGGCGGGCCACGCCGGCCGCGGACACGGGGGTTGCGGGCGCGCCGATGATGGCCGCGGTCTCCAGGGCGAAAGCCGCGCCGAGGAGGAGGATCGTGAGGGTCGCGAAACGAGCGCTGATTCGTGATTTCATCATGGCCTCCTCCGGCTCACTTGCTCTGGGTTCCGCTCGGGGTTGCGGGCAGCCACTCGATCTGCTTGGCGTCCTTGGGCGGCGTGAACTCGAAGAGCTTGGCATCGAACGTCGGGTTGAGGTTCCAGTTGGTCATGACCACGGAGAACTGGGGAGCCTCGGGGAGATCGGTGGTCGTCAGGACCAGCTTGCGGGGCAGCGGGGTTGCCCCCTCCTGGATCCAGATCTGGAAGTCCACGCCGGGCTTCCGGAAGGCGAGGTGGTCGCAGCGCACGCCGTCCACCATGGCCTTGCCGACGACGAAGCCGGAGGTCACATCCTGCATGAGGATCTCGTAGGCGTTCTTGCAGATGAGGTCTCCCGCCGGGGCGAACACGTTGAGCTTGTCCTGGGCGAAGGCGAGCATGTCCTCGAGCGTCCCGGGCGCCGGCGAGGTGGCGAAGTACTTCTCCGCCGGGTTGTAGAGGGTGAGCGATTTCCCGTCGTAGTAGAAGACCTGGTCGATCAGGTCACCGCTGCGGTGGGCCCTGAGCTTGTTGGGCCGCTGCAAAGAGAGGGTCGCGCGGTGGTCGTACTGAATCTTCTGCCCCGACTTCAGCACGACCTCGAGAATGATCGCCGTGTCCACGGAGAACTGCTTCTGGGCGGCGAGGAAGTCCGTGGCCGACTTGAGCAGCCGCTCCGCCTGGGGGTCGATTCCCGCGGACTGCGCCGCCGTGGCCATGGGAATCGCCACGGCGAGGAGGAGCGTGCCGAGAATCATCTTTGCCGCGAGGGTCTTATTCATGAGGGTCCTCTCCTTTCGGTATCCAGATCGAGTGCAGTCAGGTCCGGGCCAGGAAAGGCTCCCCGGTGACTTTCTTCAACGCCCACGTGGTTCAGCCGGCGGCGGCCGCGGTCACTCCGCTTCCTTCATCTTTCCGGCGGCTTCGGCGCCCGCCTTGGCCGCCTCGGCCTTCTCTCCAGCCCCGACCGGCTTCACGTCCACGACCACCTTGAGGATCTTGCCGGTGAAGGCGTTGTCGCGTTCCTTGTAGTCCGCGGTGACCGGGGTGGCGTCGTCCATGCCCACACCCGCCGTCTCGTCGGCCGAGAAGATCGCGGCCTCCGTGCGTCCGATCCGGCCGCTGGCGACCTCCTTGCCGTCCACCAGGAGCGTGGCCGTACCGCCCTTGCCGGGCCCGCCGCCGTCGTAGGCGAAGTCCATGCGGAGGGTGGCTTTGCCCGCTGCCACGGCCTGAGGGGCCGCGACCTTATACTGCTCGAGCCCGAGGAAGTTGTAGCAGTACGCCGGCTTGCCGTCCTTGAGGTAGAGGCTCCAGCCGCCGAAGCGGCCGCCCTGGGCCAGGATGACGCCGTTCGCGCCGCCCTGCGGGATCTCCACGTCCGCGGTGATAGAGAGCGAGCGGTTCTTGATGTTGATGAAGACGTTTTCGCTCATCGAGTTCATGCCCTCGGAGAGCGTCAGCGACGTCCGGTCGCCCATGAGGTCGGGTCGGCCGGCGGTCGACGGGAGGATGCGCTCGAAGACCCGGTCATCGATGGGAAGCACGCGGTACTTGATGGCCTCCTGGATGAAGAGGTCCTGCATCTCCTTGAGCTTTGCCGGATCCGCCGACGCCAGGTCGTTGACGAGGCTGAAGTCTTTGGTCGTGTCGTAAAGCTCCCACGTGTCCTCCGGCAGCTTCGCGCGGGGCACCCTTTCCCACGGCGCCCTGTGGATGGTGCGGGCATACCACCCGTCGCGATAGATGGCGCGATTGCCGAAGATCTCGAAGTACTGGGTCTCGTGCGTGCTGTCCGCCTTGGGCTGGTCGAAGGTGTAGACCAGGCTCACGCCTTCGATCGGCGTCTGGACGGTGCCGTCGACGACCTTAGGCTCGGGCAGGCCCGCCGCTTCGAGCACGGTGGGCGCGACGTCGATGACGTGGTGCCACTGGGACCGCAGTTGGTTCACGGCCTTGATGCGCTTGGGCCAGGAGACGATCATTCCGTTGCGAGTGCCGCCGAAGTCGGAGGGGACCTGCTTGGTCCACGTGAAGGGCGTGTCCCCCGCCACGGCCCACCCCGCGGCCATGTGAGGATAGGTCGACGGGCCGCCCCACTCGTCGTAGTGCTTCAGCATGTCAGGGACGGTTTCGATGACGCCGTTGAAATAGGTCATCTCGCTGAACATTCCGGACATGCCTCCCTCGGCGCTCGTGCCGTTGTCGCCGAGGATGTAGAAGATCAGCGTGTTGTCGAGCTGGCCGGTCTGGCCGATGGCGTCGAAGAGCCGACCGATCTCGTGGTCGGCGTACTCGCCGAAGGCGGCATAGACCTCCATCTGGTGGGCGAAGAGCTTCTTCTCGTCGGGGGTCAGGGCGTCCCAGTCCTTGATGGCCTCGGGCTTGTTGGCCAGTTTGGTGCCCGGCGGCACCACGCCCCGGGCGATCTGGCGCGCCAGCGTCTCTTCGCGCAGCTTGTCCCAGCCCTGGTCGAACTTGCCCTTGTACTTCGCGATCCATTCCTTGGGCACGTGGTGCGGCGCGTGGGTGGCGCCCGGGGCGAAGTAGATGAAGAACGGCTTGTCCGGCGTGAGGGATTTCTGGAACTTCATCCAGGCGATGGCCTGGTCGGTCATGTCGGTCATGAAGTTGTAGCCCGGGTAGTGGGGGGTCGGGACCCGGGTCATCCCGTCGTAGAGCGTGGGGTTCCACTGGTCGGTCTCGCCGCCGTAGAAGCCGTAGAACTTGTCGAAGCCCGAGCGCGTGGGCCAGCGGTCGGTGGGTCCGGAGGGGCTGACCTCCCAGGGCGCGGTCTCGTGGTTCTTCCCGAAGAACGCCGTGCTGTATCCGTTGAGGCGCAGCATCTGCGCCAGCTCGGCGTCGTTGTTCGGCCGCTGCCCGGTGTTGCCCGGGAACCCCGTGGCGGTCTCGGTGATGCTGCCCATGTTGCCCATGTGGTGGTTGCGGCCGGTGAGCAGCGCCATCCGCGTGGGCGAACAGAGCGCGGTGGTGTGGAACTGGTTGTAGCGCAGCCCCTCGGTGGCGAGGCGGTCCGCGGAGGGCATGTGCACCGGCCCGCCGAAGGCGCTCGGCATGCCGAAGCCCATGTCGTCCACCAGGACGATGAGCACGTTGGGCGCTCCCGCCGGCGCCTTCACCTCGAACCGGGGCGGCGGCGTGGCGTCCCTGGCGTCAAGGACGGTGCTGTGCGGATAGTCCGGTTCCGGGATCGGAAGCACCGTCCGGTCCAGGGGGGCCTGCGCGGTAGCCGAAAGGGTCATCGCGCACATCCCGAACGCGAGAGCCATAGGGTTGAGCAGTCTCATCGGCCTTCTCCTCTCCTTTACTCCATAGGGCTTCTGAGTTCCAACGCGTGTCTTACAGTGTGGATATTACTCCATTTCACTTCGTTTTCGGGAACATGAACTGGAGCTGGAAGCGGATGGTGTAGGGCCCCGAGGGCACATTGCCCGTGGGCCGCACGAGGTTGTAGTAGTAGCCGAGCTGGAGGTTCACGGGTTGTTTTCCGAAGCGCATGATCTTGCCGGCGCTGATGCCCACGGGCACGGTCCACACATCTTTGTTGAGAGCCTGGGTCCAGTCCGCCGTGTTGATGGGGGCGGAACTGAGATACCAGCCGCGCGCGAAGTTGTAGGTGATGAAGTACTGCAGGAGGAACTGGTTCACCTCGGGAGCGTTCTGGGGGCCGGCGAAGGACCAGAGATTCTGGCCCAACGCGCCGATGACCCAGTGGCCCGGCATGGCAAGGACCACGAAGGACGGCCCCCCGCTCCACTTGGAGGAGCCCAGGATGGGGCTGGAGGCCGTGGGGATCTGGAAGACAGGCCCGACGCCCCAGATGATCTTGCCCGGCCGGGCGGGCGAGAAGAAAACGGTTTCCTGGAGGTTGGAGATGCCCCCGATGGGCGAGCCATCCCCGACCGGGAGCGGCTGGGAGAGCACCGGCAGGATCGTCCGCGTGATGAGGTTCCACTTGTCGTTGAGCTTGAAGGGCACTACGGGCTGGATTTTGAGAAGATACTGCGTATCGCGCTTCTGGAGCGCATCCAGCCCGTAGTTGAAGGTCGCGTCGACCATGAAGGGCAGGCTGCTCATCGCCGCCACGGGGTTTTGCGCCGCCTTCGCCAGGGCCTCCGTGGCGTTGTCTTGGGCCAGACCGGGCAATGTCGTAGCGAAAACCACCGCCATCAGCAGAAACCACCTAACAAGTTTCACCATCCTTGTTCTTCTCCTTCAAGACTCCATACAGGGGCGGTCGAATCCTGCCCCTCAGGAGTTCAGATCTTTGTCGGCCCAGAACTTGGTGCCCTGGAGCGTGAGGGAGGCGGCCAGCCCGTTCTTCGTGAACTGGTAGACCAGAACGCCCGGCATGAAGCTATGCGCGCCCGCCACGCCTCCCCCCTGCCCCTGAGCCGTCGCGGCGACATCGCCCTTGCCGCTGAAATCCCAGCCCTGACTCATGAACTCCTCCATGGCCTTGCGGTCCTGGAAGACGAAGACGAGCCGGGCGTCTTCGAGCCCGTAGCCCAGGCCCACATTGACCTGAAGCATCTTCATGTAGGTCTTCTGGCCCGTCTTCTGATCCACGAGGACGCCCTTGCCCGAGGTGGAACCGGCCACGAGGATTTTCATCCCCTTCGTGGAGAAGACGGCGAACCCCTCGGAGCCTTTGATGAGAGGGGCCGCCTCGGGCCGGAGCTTATAGAGTTCGGCGAGGGCGGCATTCTTCATCTGCCGGATCTCGTCCCGCTTCTCGTCGGGCGACTTGTTCCAGAGGGCCAGCGTGGTGGTCGCCAAGGCCAACAAGAAGAGGGCCGCGACCGTACTCTTCATGCGCAACTCTAGCCTCCTACTGGACGTTCACGACCACATACTGGTTTCCCGAGGCCTGGTAATAGGTCGTTCCGCTCTGATACAGGGTGGTGCCTTCGATGACGACCACCGTGCAGGCAGGGGGGAGCGCGGCAACATAAACGGATGTTCTTGCGATCGTGCGCCTCGTCGTGCGCCGCGCCACCCCGGCGACGCTCACCGGAGTCACGGGGCGCCCCACCCTGGCCTCGACGGCCGAAAGGGCACAAAAGCCGAGGATCCCCGCAGACAAGATGATCCCTGAACGCCTGGACGATTTCATTTTCCACCTCCTGCCACGAGGGCATCTGGCACATCGTCCATTTTGGGAAGGTTGGCCAGGTCCACTTTTTTCGCGCTCTTCTCATGCTTGAAGCTGAAATCATCGGGCTTCACTTCGGCGCCCGTTTTCCAATCCCTCACCGTGATGCTGTATCGGGGTGCCTGGGCGACCTTGGTGCTGGTGATGACAAAGCGGCCGGGATGGGGCCGGGGGCCCTGCGCGATCCAGATTTCCCAGTCCACTTCGGCCGTTCGGAAGGCGAGGTGGTCGTATTCGATGCCGCCGATCACTCCGCTACCCAGGTCCTTCACATCTAGCACGTTGTCCATGAGCTTGCCGTAAACATCCGACAACAAAAGGTCCGCGGCAGGTACGGGTCTTCCCCTCTCCCTCAGGGCATCGACGAGATGGTCTATCGTCCCGGGCGATTCCATCTGACCATAGAGGTTGGCATCCTTGCCGAACAGCGTCACGGTTTTCCCATCGAACAGGAATTCGACCTCCGCGAAGCCGCCCGTGCGCGTGGCGCGGATCTTGTCGGGCCGCTTCAGCGTGACCTGTCCCGAACTCGACAGCGTGATCTTCTGATTTTCCTTGGTGACGATCTCGAGGTCGGAATCGTATTGGAACGACAGGACCTTCTGCGCCGCCATGTAGTCGGACATGGCCTTGAGCAGCCTTTTGGCGTCCGCCTCATCGGCTCGCGCGCCAGTCGGTGTTCCCAGGCCGGCTGCCAGACACAGCACCACGGCGGACAGGTTTACCGCGAGGCCTTTGAGAAAGGTTCGGGCTGAATGCATCATCTGTGTGGTCCTCCTTTGAGAAATACCTTGTCACTCGTCGCGATTTGCGAATCGTGCGCTTCTTTTCCCGCACATGCTTGCCATGCTATTGAAATTAGTGCTTTTCCCCCTCGCGCCCCGCATCTCGCGTCTGGCGTCTTGCGTCTCTCGCCCCTCGCGTTTGGCGTCTAGCGTCTCGCGCCTCGCATCTCGCCTGCTTACTACCACCTCCACGCTACGCCCAGGGCGGGGCCCATGAGGGTCGCGTCGAATTGAAACTCCTTCGGTCCGCTGCCGGTCGAGTAGTCGTTGTAAAGGGCGACATACCCGAAGGTGATCGAGACCGCCTTGGAAACCTGCGCGTCGAAGGTGAGGGCCCCGCTCCAGGTCAGGTCTGAGCCGACCCCGAAGCCGCCGATGTCGGCGCGGTAGCCGAACGACCACGCCTTGCTCATCTTGACCGCCCCCTTCAGGCCGATGACCGGGTCCACCCACGAATAGCTCGCGTGGAAGGCCCGGACGCGCCGGGGCGTGATGTCCGTGCTCAGCCCGAAGTAGCGGCCCCCGAAGGTGAAGTCGAGGTTCGCCTGGGGGGTCTTGACCAGTTGATAGCTGCCGGCAACGCCCAGGGTCGCCATCTCCACGGTGACATCAATGGTTCTCTCCAGCAGGCGGCCCTGGCTATCCACGGTCTTGCCGAGGTTCGCGTAGACGGGGTCCACGAGGATGCCCCACTTGCCTTTGTGCGCCTCGAAATGGAGCATGGCCCCGAAATGGAGGTTGCTGAGGATATCGCTGGCCGATGCATGGACCTGGAACTGCTTGAGGTTCGGGCCCAGGTCCCCGCTGAGGCCGGGTCCCCACGCGTAAAGGGTGAGGTTGTACTTCCAGCCGTCCTGCTCCCCCGCGGCCGTCTGGGCCTGCGCCGAGATGCCGCCCATCAACAGGCAGGCGGCGACGATCACCGGGAGCAGCCCCGTCCGTATTCCGGCACTCACTGTGGACTTTGAAGTCATCTTCATGATCCCGTACTCCTTATCCAAAGAGGCCTCAGCTTTGTTCGACATCGTCATCGCCGACCCCCAGCCTCAGGGCGATGAGAGGGGATAGCCCCCTCAGTTCGGCTCCGGCCTCCCTCAGCGTCCGGAGGGCCGCGATCCCTTCATCGTCGGAGGCGCGCAACTCGCTCAAGTCCACCGCGAAGGGCTCTCCGAGTGTCGCTACGGCGCTCTCGAGGATGGGCAGTCGGGCGGCCGTGAGCGATCCGTCGACCTTGAGGATCGTTTCGCCGCCTGTCCTGATGACCAAGATCCGCATGTCCATAAGAGTAATGGTCTACGCAAGAGCGAGACCAGATCGGGCATGGTCGGCTGGACTGTCGTAACTTCTTGCCCAACATCTGGTTATCGGAATCGCTCGAAAGGGTAACCTACCCAAAATACACGATATATCGTACCGGCGGCATGATATTTCGTGCCAGCCCTTGACTTCGGTCGTCGCACACGGCAACGTGTCCCCATGGAAGAGATCTCCCCGTTCGAACGTGTCCTCGCTTCGGTGTCGTTGCGTCTCGAGAACCTGACAGAGAAGAACCTCGAGGTTGAGCTGGTATGGGCGCTGGGGGAGGTCGCGGGGTTCTTCGAGGTGCAGCGGGTCGTCCTGCTCGAGTTCAAGGACTGGCCCGAGGTCCAACCCTTCTTCCTCAGCTGGGTCCGGCCCGGCGTCCTTCCCGCCCTGGCAGACAAGGTCGCGCCCCTCGTCGGATCCTGGTACCACCGGACGCTTCTCGGAGGGGGCGTCGTGCGGCTCTCCAACGTTTTCGAGGATCTCCCCGCGGGAACCGACCCCGAAAAGGCCTACTGCGAGCTCATCGGGATCAAGTCGGTTCTCTCCGTCCCCCTCAAGTTCCAGGGGCGGGTCGCCTGCGCCCTCGCGCTCAACACGGTGGACGCCCCGAGGGTGTGGACCGACACGGCCGTCGAGCGGGCCGGCGCCATCGGGCAGATCCTCGCGAACGTCATCTATCGCAAGCAGGCCGAGGCGACCCTGCGGAAACACCTCTCCGAGATCGAGGAGCTCAAAGAGCGCCTGCAGACCGAGACCCAGTACCTCCGCCAAGAGGTGCAGGTTCCCGGCGGAATCGAGGAGGTCATCGGGAGGAGCACGGCCCTCAGGTCCTGCCTGAGCCTCGCGGCGCAGGTGGCCCCCACCGCCAGCACCGTCCTCCTCCAGGGCGAGACGGGGACGGGCAAGGAGGTCCTCGCCAACCTCATCCACCGCTGGAGCCCGAGGGCGGGGAGCCCGCTGGTGAAGGTGAACTGCCCGGCCATCCCCGCCAGCCTCTTCGAGAGCGAGCTCTTTGGACACGAGAAGGGCGCCTTCACGGGCGCCGACCAGACACGGGTGGGCCGGTTCGAGGTGGCGGACGGCGGCACGCTCTTCCTGGACGAGATCAGCGAGCTCCCCCTTGAGATCCAATCCAAGCTCCTGAGAGTCCTCCAGGACGGCCAGTTCCAGCGCGTGGGTTCGAGTCAGACCCGGAGAGCCGACGTGCGCCTCGTGGCGGCCACGAACCGGGACCTCGGCCGGGCCGTGGCCGAGGGC
>JBBIUU010000072.1:11992-14503 GCA_037440125.1 Acidobacteriota bacterium | reverse complement strand
AGTCTTCCCCGAACTTTCCGCTGATCAGGGCCTCGATCTTCTGGATGGCCTCGGCCTCGTCGGGGCCCTCCACCTCGAGGGTAACCGGTGTGTCGCGCGAGGCCGCCAGGGTCAGCACCCCGAGGATCGACTTGGCGTTGGCGCTCATGCGTTCGGTGGAGATGAAGACCTGTGACTGGAACTGGTTGGCGAGCTGCACGAGCTTGGCCGCGGCCCGCGCGTGGAGGCCCAGCCTGTTCGTGATCATGAGCTCCCGCTTGATCATCCCGGGCCCTCGCCCGATTCGAGGGCCTCGCTGACGGAGACGATGGCGCTCTGGCCCTTCTCCCTCAGGACGGGCACCGCCTCCTTCAGGCCGGCGCCCTCCTTGCGGAGGAGGATGGCCTTGATGAGCATGGGCAGGTTCATGCCCGTGAGGATCTCCACCTTGCCCTTCTGGAAGAGGGTCATGGCGAGGTTCGTGGGCGTGCCGCCGAAGAGATCCGTGAGGATGAGCACGCCCTCCTTCCCCTCCTGCGCCTTGCGGAGGGCTTTCCGGATCTGCTCCTTGGCGGTGGCGGAGTCCACGGCCCAGTCCACGCAGAGGGGCACGACGCCCGGGTCCTCCTCGCCGAGGATGTGCATGGCCGCGTCCACGAACTCCCTGGCCAGGCCGCCGTGGCTGACTACTAGGATGGAGATCATCGTCACCTCGCTCGATCCCGGTGGTGGAGCTTCACCGAGAGACCCGGTCCGGACCGGAACATATCATACACTCGCCGGGCCACCGCCACCGACCGGTGGCGGCCCCCCGTGCACCCCACGGCCACCGTGAGGTAGGACTTCCCCTCCCGCTGGTACTGCGGGACGAGGTAGAGGAGGAAGGGCTCGAGGCGGGCCATGAACTCCTTCCCCTCGGTCGACTCCAGGACGTAGGCCGCCACCGCGGGGTCCTCCCCGTCCTGGGGGCGAAGCTCGGGCACAAAGTGCGGGTTGGGGAGGAAGCGCACGTCCAGGACCATCGAGGCCTCGGACGGCAGGCCGTAGGCGAACCCGAAGGACACCACGTTGAGCGCCATCTCCCGCGGCTGGGCGAAGCGGGCGGCCTCCTGCTCAACCCGAGCCTTGAGCTGGTGGACCGTGAGGTGGGTCGTGTCGATGATGACGTCGGACTTCTCGCGGATCTGCGTGAGGCGCCTGCGCTCGAGGGCGATGCCCTCCTCCACCGAACCCTTGGGCGCGAGGGGGTGCGGGCGCCGCGTCTCGGAGAAGCGCCGCAGGAGCGTCTCGTCGCTCGCTTCCACGAAGAGGATGTGCACCTTGAGGGGCGACTTGCGCAGGGTCTCGTAGAGCGCCGGGAAGCGCTCGTCGAGCGCCTCCTCGCGCAGGTCTAGCCCGAGCGCCAGCCGAGGGCGGGACTCGCCGCGGGCGCCCTCCAGGAGCTCCATGAAGATGGGGAAGAGGTCCAGCGGGAGGTTGTCCACGCAGTAGAAGCCCGCGTCCTCGAGGGCGCGGATGACCTGGCTCTTGCCCGCACCGGACATGCCGGTGACGATGAAGAGCGCGCGGTCACTCATCGGAGTCCACCTCGAGGACCTCCTGCAGGCGCTGGGCGAAGGTGCGGGCGGTGTAGATGCCCTTCCGCTTGAGGAGCAGGTTGCGCACCGCCACCTCCAGGAGGATGGTGATGTTCCGGCCGAGGGCGAGCGGGAAGAGGAGGTAGGGGACGTTCACGCCGAGGATGGAGATGGTCTGCTCGTCCAGCCCGAGGCGGTCGTAGTGGCCATCCTCCTTCCAGTGCTCCAACTCCACCACGAGGTCGATGTCCATGCGAGAGCGCGTGGCCACGACGCCGAAGAGGTCCTTGATGTTGATGATGCCCAGGCCGCGCAGCTCCATGTGGTACTGGAGGAGCTCGGGGGGCGTGCCGGTGAGGAGCTCGCCGCGGCGGCGAATCTCCACCACGTCGTCGCTCACGAGGCGGTGGCCCCTCACGATGAGGTCGAGGGCCGTCTCGGACTTCCCGATGGAGCCTCTGCCCACCAGCAGGAGCCCCACCCCGTAGATGTCCACGAGGACGCCGTGGACCGTGAGCGTGGGCGCGAGCGTCGAGAAGAGCACGTCGGTGATCTCGTTGATGACGAGGGAGGATGCCTTGCCGGAGCGGATGAGGGGCGTCTCCGTCTCGAGGGCCAGGTCGAGCAGCTCCTGGGGCGGCTCGAGGGCCTTCGTCAGGACGATGCAGACGATGTCCTTCTCGAAGATGGGCCGGAGGGTCCGTCGCCGGTCCTCGGGCGCCTGCCGGGAGAGGTAGGAGATCTCCGTCTCGCCCAGGATCTGCACGCGCCCGGAGTGGATGTGCTCGTGCACGCCCGCCAGCGCGAGGCCCAGCTTCTGGATGCGCGGGCTCTCGATGAGCCGCTCCAGGCCGCCCTGGCCGGCCAGGAGCGTCAGCTCGAGGGACGCGAAGGTCTCCACGAACTGGCGCACCGACATCCGCGGGTGGATCTCCTGGCCGGCGAGGGTCTTCAT
>JBBIUU010000072.1:7060-11892 GCA_037440125.1 Acidobacteriota bacterium | reverse complement strand
GGTTCCACGAGGTTCACCTTGCCGTCCCTGTCCTTGAAGAGCACGGTGAGGCGGCCGGAGGCGACGTCGCGGTAGACGAGGAGGGGCAAGCGCTCCTCGGCGAGGAGGAGCACCGCATCGGGCAGGCTGAGGGGCTTGGGAGCGTAGAGGTCGGGCCTCCGCTTCACGGCCGGCGCTCGCCGGCGCGCCCCGTGTGACTCTTCGTCCTCCTCCTCGGCGGGTTCCGTGGCCGCGGCCTTGCCGTTGCCCTTGCCGCGCCCCGCGAGGCGCTTGTCCTTTTCTTTCTTGGCCTGCTGTTCGATGGCATCCGTGGCGGCGCCGACGGCGACGTACATGTCCTCGGCCATGCCGCGGGCCTTGTAGATGCGGTCGTGGGTGCAGTGGACCATGAGGTCCACCTTGTGGAGGTGGCGCTCGACCTCGAAGGAGGCGTGCGCGGATACGATGGGGCCGGTGAAGCGCTCGAGCTTGCCGATCTTGTTCTCCGCCTTCGTCTTGAGGGCGTCCGACAGGATGAAGTTTTTGCCGGAGAATTCGAGCTTCATGGCCTGCTCCTTATGAAGATTTCTTCCCCTTCCGACGACCGGAGGAGGGGATGTTGAGTTCCTCTCTGTACTTGGCCACGGTACGCCGCGCGAGGAGGATGCCCTCCCGCTTGAGGAGGTCCGCCAGGCGCTGGTCGCTCATGGGGCGCTTGGGGTCCTCGCCGTCCACCATGGCCTTGATGCGCGCCTTGACCTTCAAGGACGAGACGTCGTTCCCGTCCAGGGTCCCGATGCCCGTGGCGAAGAAGTACTTCATGGGCAGGACGCCCCTGGGCGTCTGCATGTACTTGTTGGAGACCACGCGGCTCACGGTGGACTCGTGCACGCCCACGCGCTCCGCCACGTCCCGCAGGATGAGGGGCTTCATGTACGCGGGGCCCTTGTCGAGGAAGTCCCGCTGGAAGTCCACGATCTCACGTGCCACCTTGTAGATCGTCCGCTGGCGCTCCTCGATGCTCTTGAGAAACCACATGGCCGAGCGCACCTTCTCCCGCAGGTAGGTGAGGGCCTCCTGCCCCGCCTCGGGGGAGCCCTCCTCGGCCATGGCGCGGTAGGTGGTGCTGATGCGCAGGTGCGGCATGCCGTCCTCGTTGAGGAGCACGCGGTAGGCGTCGCCGTCCTTCTCCACCACCACGTCGGGGATGACCGTGGGGTTCATCGGATTTGTGAACCGCAGGCCCGGCTTGGGGTCCAGGTTGCGGATGACCCTCAGGGCCTCCTCCACCTGCTCCGCCGTGGCCTCCACGCGGGCCGCGAGCTGGGCCGGCCGGTCGCGCTCGATGAAGGGGAGGGCCTCCTCCACGATGCGGAAGGCCACCGCCTCCTCGGAGTGGTAAGCCTGGAGCTGGACGCGCAGGCACTCCTTCAGGTCCCGCGCCGCCACGCCCACGGGGTCCATGGTCTGGACGAGGCCGAGGGTGCGCTCCACGTCGGCGAGGGGCTGGCCCGTCTGCTGCACCACGTCCTCCACGGTGCACGCCAGGTAGCCGTCCTCGCGCAGGTTCCCGATGATGAACTCGGCCGCGGCCCGCTCCGCCTGGGTCATGCGGCTCAGGCTCACCTGCCACTCGAGGTGCTCGGTGAGCGTCTCGGGGCTGCTGAGGTAGCGCTCCGAGTCGGGCGCGTCCTCGGGCACCTCGGAGCGGGTGCCGCGGTACTTGAGGTTGGTCTCGAGGTAGTCCTGGAAGTAGGACTCCACGTCGATCTTCTCCTCCATCCGCTCGATGGGGGTGGCCTCCTCCGCGGCGGTCTCCCGGGCGGCGAGTTCCTGGGCCGGGGTCTGGACCGGCTCCTCGATGGTCGTCGCCTCCTCCAGGACGGGGTTCGTCTGGAGCTCCTGGCTCGCCTCCTGGATCAGCTCGAGGCGCGTGAGCTGGAGCAGGCGTATGGCCTGCTGGAGGGTCGGGGTGAGGACCATCTTTTGCTGGAGCTTGAGGGACAGCTTCTGCTGAAGGCTCATGGAGTCAGCTTAGGGAGAACCCCTCTCCGAGATAGACCCGCCTGACGTCGGCGTCCCCGGCGAGGTCCTCCGGAGAGCCGTGGCGGAAGATCGCCCCGTCACTAATAATATAGGCCTCGTCGGTTATTTTCAAAGTTTCCCGGACGTTGTGGTCCGAGACCACGGTGCCGATCCCCTTCTTCTTCAGCTGCAGGATGATGCCCTGGATGTCCGCCACGGCGATGGGGTCGATCCCAGCGAAGGGCTCGTCCAGGAGGAAGAACCTCGGCGACAGGACCAGGGCCCTCGCGATCTCCACGCGCCGGCGCTCGCCCCCCGACAGGGTGTAGGCGGGGGAGTGGGCCAGGGCGCGGATGTTCAGCTCCGTGAGGGCCTCCTCCACGCGGGCCGCGCGGTCCTTGGGGCTCAGGTCCGTGAACTCCAGGACGGCGCGGAGGTTCTCCTCCACCGTGAGTTTGCGGAAGACGCTGGGCTCCTGGGGCAGATAGGCGATTCCCGAGCGGGCCCGCTGGTACATGGGCATCTGGGTGATATCGGCGCCGTCGAGCTCGATGGCGCCCGAGGTGGGCGGCACGAGGCCCACGACCATGTAGAAGGTGGTGGTCTTGCCCGCGCCGTTGGGCCCCAGGAGGCCCACCACGCGGCCCGACTCGAAGGTCAGGGTCACGTCCTTCACCACCGTCCGCCGGCCGTAGGTCTTGGAGATGTGCTGGGCCTTGAGGACGTGGTGATCCGGCGACGGCGCAATTGCCGTGGCGGGGGCCGCCGGGGTCGCCGGCAGGGCGGCTTCCACCGCCACCGCCGCCTCGACCTCCGCGGGCTGCTCCGCGGGGCCCTGCGTCCTCTCCGGTCCGTTGCCCTTGGCCCTCTTGCCCATCGTCACCGTCACCCGCCCGTCTTGGATTCCATCTTCGGTGTGTCCTGTTGCGCCTGGCCCTGCTCTTTGCCCTTTTTCTGTTTCACCGGCTCTCCGGCTCCCCGGCTCCCCGGCTCCTTCTTTTCAGGTGGCTTGATCCCTTCCAGGTACCCCCGCCTCGGCGTCCCCGCGGTTTCCACCTCGAGGTGCTTGGGAGCGAAGTCTACCACGGGCCCCGCGAGGCGCCGGTAGGGGTTCTTCTGGACCACCACCGCGTCCTTCTCCTTCCCCACGGCCCGCCCCATCTGCGTGGCGGGGTCGTAGCTGAGGAGGTCCCCCTGGCCGTCGTAGAGGGTCCCCACGAAGGTGGCGTTACCCTCCGCCTCGTAGCGCTGGGGCTTCTCGTTCGCGTCGAGGATCGCCCGGAGGAGGTCCCCCGTGACTCGATAATCCTTCCCCACGCCCACGGCGCGCTGGTCGCCCTTGCTCTCCGCCGTGGCGCGGTGCTCCTTGCCCTCGTAGCGGATCGTGGGCGCCGTCACGGTCGAGGTGCCCTGCCCCTCCTGCGCGAAGGTCCCGACTGCCATACCTGCGGCCAGGCCGTCAGGCCCCCCTTCGGCGAGCGCCGAGCGCTCGTCCGCCGCCTTCACCGAGGCCGCCTTGAGGGTCATGCCGCCGCGCGCGATGACGGCGTTGCCGATGAGCTTGGAGGGGTAGCCGCCCGCGGCGGAGCGCGCCTTGTCCGCGGCGTAGTCGGTGGCGGGGTCCTTATCGGTCTTTCCCGCGCGCCAGCCGCGGACATCGCCCTCGGCGTCGCTCGACCCGTCCTTGCGGAAGGTGATGCGCTCGGCGGTGACGCGCTCCGTGGGCTTGGTGACCTCGGCGTGCCCCACGAGCGTCCAGTCCCCCGCGAGCATGGTGGCGCGGTCGCCCTTGAAGTCGCCCCGGCGGTCGGTGCCGGTCACGGGCCCAGCGAGGTCCGCGGTCTCGGGAGCCTTGCCGCCGAGGGTGCCCTTGCCCGAGGCGGCGTGGGAGGTGCCGCCGTCGCGCTCCACGGTGAGCGCCCCCGGGGCCACCCACGCCCAGCCGTTGTCGGCCGTGGGCGTGAGGTCGAACCGGTCGCTCTTCACGGTGGAGGGCATCTCGCCCTTGCTCGTCACCGAGGCGTCTCCGGTGAGGACGACTTTCGAGACCTCGCCCTTGTCGTCGAAGCCGGAGACCACGCGGGAGCCGGCGCAGGCGAACCTGGGGCCGTCCCCGACCGCCGGCGCGCCCAGGTCCACGGCCTTGAGGTTGTTCTGCCCGTCCAGGAGGATCTTGCCCGCGGGGGCCTTGAGCGTTCCGTCCTCGGAGGTCAGGACCACGGGCCCCGTCATCACGCCGTCGTGCGCCTGCAGGTTGAGGTCCACGGAGGCGCAGTCGAGGGTCTTGGGGCCCTGAACGAAGTGCACCTTGCCTTGCAGGTGGGCGAGCTCGGTCTGGCGGTTGTAGCGCATGAGGTCCGCGGTGCCCGTGAGTTCCCCGCGCTTCAGGTCCGCGCGCGACTCGGAGACCACCTCGCCCTCGGGCGTGAGCCGGAAGCCCGTAGAGGTCGCCTCCCAGCCCGAGGGCTGGATGAGGTGGGCGTCGTCCCAGATGCGCATGGAGCTGTCCGTGGGGTTGAAGATGCCCTTCCTGCCCCAGGCCTTGCTGCCCGTGCCCGTGGTCACCACGGGGTTGGTGAGGAGCTTGACCCCGCTCGGGTCCTCGGTCACCACCTCCGCCGTGGCCGTGAAGTCCACCTTGCCGGCGGTCTCCTGCTTGTAAGTGAAGCCCCTCGCGCTGAGGGTGCCCTCGGCCGTCCGGTGCAACTGCTCGGGCTCGAGGGGCTTGGGCGCCTCGAACCGGGGCCGGAACTTGGCCACCAGCAGGAGAAGGAAGAGGACGAAGACCCCCGTGAAGGCGTACTGCAGGAGGCGGCGTCTATCCATGG
>JBBIUU010000072.1:0-6960 GCA_037440125.1 Acidobacteriota bacterium | reverse complement strand
TTTGCTTGCAACATTCATGCCCCGCCTGTAGCATAGAGAAGCCCTGACGGGGAGTCAAACACACCGTCCGCCGAGGGGGCGGACCAAGGAGACCTCGATGGAAGCGGTCACGCAGACCATGGTCAGCTACATGGGTTCCGGGGCGGCCTGGGTCATCCGGCTCTTCCTGGCCGTGGTGGTCCTCATCGTCGGCTACATCGTGTCCAAGATCGCCGCCAAGGTCGTCCGCCAGATCCTCATCACCGGGGACTTCGACCAGCGCATGGGCAAGGCCCTGGGGCTGGACGGCCTCTCGGACGGCGGGGAGCGCCCCAAGCGCCGCATCGCCCAGATCGTGGAGCTCATCCTCTTCTGGGTCCTCATGCTCGTGTTCCTCATCTTCTCCCTGGAGGTCCTGGGCGATACGACCATCTCCCTCGTCCTGCAGAACATCCTCAGCCAGATGGGCATGGCCGTGCCCAAGATCCTCAAGGCCTTCCTCATCCTGGCGGGCGCGTGGATCCTGGCGCTGCTGGCCAAGTACATCGCCGTGAAGGCCATGCGCCGCTTCCAGCTGGGCGACAAGCTCGAGAAGGTCCTCGACGCCGAGGCCACCGAGAAGGAGAAGGCCGACGTCGTCGAGTCCTTCGGCAACTTCGTCTTCTACTTCATCGTGCTCCTCTCGCTTCTGCCCTTCCTCGAGGCCCTCGAGCTCAACGCCCTCGTGGACCCGCTCAAGGCCATGTTCAGCAAGGTCCTCGTCTACCTGCCCAACGTGGTGGTGGCGGGGGCCGTGCTCGTCATCGGCTACTTCACCGCCCGCCTCGTGGAGCGCGTGGCCACCAACTTCGCCATCGCCGCCGGCGTGAACCGCTGGGTGGAGGGGATGAAGTTCGAGACGGTTCTCAAGAGCCTCAACGTGGCGCGCGTCATCGGCACCGTCGTGTTCCTGGCCCTCATGGTGCCGATTCTGGGCGTGACCTTCCAGATCCTCGACCTGCCCATCATCACCGGCGTCTTCGCCACCATGATGAACCAGGTGGCGGGCGCCATCCCGCTCGTCCTCGGCGCCTTCGTGCTCCTCATCCTGGGCCTCGTCGTCGGGCGCTACGCGGGCGACCTCGTGGCCAAGATCCTCGCGGACGTGGGCTTCGACGTCATCCTCACGCGCATCGGCTTCGAGCGCGGCGAGAAGGAGGAGAAAGCCGAGCCCCTCTTCAAGCTCTCCGCCGTGGCCGGGAACCTCGTGGCCGCGGTCATCGTCCTCTTCTTCGCCATGGAGGGCTTCCGCATGATGAGGATGGAGCTCATCGCGGGGGCCATCGACAAGCTCATCCTCTACGTGCCCAACGTCCTCTTCGCCTTCACCATCCTGGGCCTCGGCTTCTACCTCGCGGGCGTGGTCGAGCAGATCGTCCAGCGCTCCTTCGCCGCCGACAGCACCCTCGAGGCCGGCGTGGTGGGCCTCGTCCTGCGCTACGCCGTCATCGTCTTCGCCTTCTTCATGGCCTTCGACGAGCTCCGCATCGCCCACACCGTCGTGACGAACGCCTTCGCCATCGGCCTCGGCACCGTGGGCCTGGGCCTGGCCCTCGCCTTCGGCCTGGGCGGGCGCGACCACGCGGGGAGCTACATCGACAAGCTGATCAAGAAGAACCAGGAGAGAAGGGCGGCAGCGGCGGACGCGGAGAAAGACGCGAAGAAATAAGAGCGCCGCCAGATCTTGGCCCATCTCCTTTGTCAGGAATCAGCGCCCGCATCCTCAACGGACCTTCCAAGTCCGCCTCCGGTGCGGGCGCTTCGCCTTTCGCGGGTGGGTCCTGGCCTCCGGAGGATCTCTGGCGCGACGCCTGCGCCCCTGGATGCGCCGCAAGGCGGGGCGAGGAGAGCAGGGTGGTGCCCTGGTGACGAGGCCGAACGCAGCGGCGCGCCCGGGCCGCGGCGTCCCGGAGGGTTGCGGCAGGGCCGGCCATCTCCTTTGTCGCCGCTCGTCGCCGTGCTCCCGGCACGGCCTCCTCGCGGCTTCGCTGATCTGGTCCGGCCCTGCGGGCAACGCGCCGAGAGCCCTCCGGGGGGCCAGAACCCTCGGGCCAATCCGGGCGGCATTCCATCATCCGCAGCCGTTCGGTTCGAGATTCCGTCCTTCGATGGCCTTGAGGGAGTTCAAGGCGACCCAGAGGATCTTTCGGTGGGCGCCCCTCAGCCGCTGCCCTTCCCCTTCACACCGTACTGCTTGAGCTTCCGGTAAAGGGTGGCGGCGCCGATGCCGAGGCGCTGGGCGGCGAGCGCGCGGTTGCCGCCGGTGGCCTGGAGGACGGCGAGGATGACCTCGCGCTCCACCTCCTCGAGGGTGCGCCCCTCGCCGGTCGCGTGCGCGCCGGGTGCGGCGAGGCCCACCTCCTCGGGCAGGTCGGGCAGGTCCACCCGGTCCCCCCGGGCGAGGACCACGGCGCGCTCCACCGCGTTCTCGAGCTCCCGCACGTTGCCGGGCCACGGGTACCGCAGGAGCTGGTTCGCGGCCTGCGGCGTGAAGCCCGCGACCTTGCGGCCTAGGCGCGCCGAGGCGCGCGCGAGGAACGTCCGCGCCAGGGGCAGGACGTCCTCGCGGCGCTCCCGCAGGGGCGGCACGCGCAGCTCTACGACTCTTAGCCGGTAGTAGAGGTCCTGCCGGAAGCGCGCGGCGTTCACCTCGCCCGCGAGGTCGCGGTTGGTGGCCGCGAGGACGCGCACGTCCACGACCCGCGTCCGGTTCTCGCCGACGCGCCGCACCTCGCGCTCCTGGAGCGTCCGCAGGAGCTTCACCTGCATGGGCGGGGGCACCTCCCCGATCTCGTCCAGGAGGAGGGTGCCGCCCCCCGCGGCCTCGAAGAGCCCGGGGCGGTCCTGCGCCGCGCCTGTGAAGGCGCCCCTCGAGTGCCCGAAGAGCTCCGACTCCAGAAGCCCCTCCGGCACGGCCCCGCAATTGACGGCCACGAAGGGCCCGCCCGTCCTGGACGACTCCCCGTGGATGAGTCGCGCGATGCGCTCCTTCCCCACGCCGCTCTCGCCGGTGATGAGGACCGTCGTGTCCACCTTCGCCACGCGCCGCGCCAGGTCGAGCACGCGCTCCATGGCCTCACTCTGGACCACCATGCCCGAGGAGTCCGCGCCGCCCCGCCCGCCCGCGCCGAGGGCCCTGCGCGTCGTCCGCAGCTTCCGTTCGACGCGCTTGAGCTCGTCCGTGACGTGCGCGAGCGCCGCGTCGAGGCACGCCGTCTGGTAGTAGGGGAGGTGCTCCTCGATGGCCGCGCCCCAGTCCTCCCTCCGCTGGCCCAGGAGGTGGCACGCGGCGTCGCCCTTCCCCCGGCACCGGTCCTCGATGCAGTAGATCTCGGTCCCGTGGCAGAAGGAGAGGTACCCGCTCGCGAAGCCGCAGAGCGTCCAGCAGACGGCCTCCTCCGACCGCCCCAGGTGGAGCAGGTGCTGCTCGGCCTCGTAGGAGTCGTGCCAGATCGCATCCGCCAGATGGGCGGAACCGGGTCCCTCCTCGGCGCTCGCGTCCACCCTCACGAGCCCGTGCAGTTCGTGGAGCTTCCCGCCCGCCGCGCGCCACTCGGCGTCGTCGTCCCATGGGAACTCCGTCCGCACGGCCTCCGCCGTGCGCCGGCCGTGCGCGTAACCGAAGCGCGTGAGGATGCCCCGCGCCGCCGCCGCGCCGAGCGTCTCGATGAGCTCCTTGCGCAGGATGCCGAGCGCCACGGCGTCGAAGAGGAGCGTCCGCCGCCCGCCGAAACGGATGACGCCGCCTCCGCTCTCGAACTGGAGGAGCTCCCTCAGGTCCAGGTCCGCTGCGCGCATGCCTCGCCTCTCATTTTGAGAAACACCTATAGCCTAGCGAGAGTGGGAAGGCAAGGGCAACCGTCGCCGCTACTGCATGGCTCGTATCGGCTTGCGCTGGAGCAGGCAGACCCTGGCGGGGCGCCTCAGGTGCCGAGGAGCCAGGCCAGCGCGCTCCTCCGGTCCTGGAAGAGCTCGACCCTGATCCCGCGCCTCGCGGCGGCCTCGCGCCAGAGGATCACCTCGCGGAGGAGCGCCGGATCCACGGGCACGACGACGGCCTCCTTGTGGAAGCAGAACTGGGGGTCGGCGGCCACGTCCTGCGCGTGCTCCAGGAGCTCGAGCTCGGTGCATCCGCCCTCGAGGTCCGAACAGTCCGAGAGCAGGCACGTCCGCTGCAGGCGGTTCGCCACCGTGAAGAGCTCGCTCCGAAGCCGGGCCAGGTCCGGGGGCGGGATGAGGCCCGACATGGTGACCTCGACGACGGGATGTTGGGCGTTGGCCTCGATGGTCCAGGGCATCCGATGGGTCCTCCGGCGGCGCGACCGTCTAGCGGTCGGGCCGGGCCGGCAGAATGTCCCGAGAGCGCGCGAACTGCCGCAGGTCCTCGGCGTGCCGGTCGTCGCAGCGGGCCAGGTAGTCGAAGAGCTTGGCCACGGCCGAATCGGCCTGCCGTGCCGCGTTGCCGCGGTGGAGGCGGGCCGCCGCGCATTCGAGCTCCAGGGCGCCCAGGACGGCGGTGGCGAGGTCGGGGACGACGTGCGTCGTGAAATCCGCCACGCGCTCCGTGAGGGCTTCGATCTCCTGACAGTCCATCGCCGCCACATCGAAAGCCGCCGGGTCCCTCCGGACGAGGCCCTTCTCGGCGTCGAGGGTGGCCGCGTGGCTCTTCTCGTCGAGGTAGAGGCGCTTGAAGAGGAAGGCCGCGTCCGGGTCGTCCGCGAAACGCACGGCGAACCGCTCGTAGAGGTCGCCCAAACCCTCCTCGATGCGCTCGAGAGGAGCGAGGCAGTTCGGGATGTCCACGCGTCACCTCCATCCTGAGGAAGACGTCCTACCCGCGGTGTCCGACAGGCTCTGAACACAATGTACCGCAAGGCCGCTCCGGCCGCCATCCGCTGCCGCAAGGGGTCCCTCGCTGGCCCGTGAACGTGGCTCTCATCTTGAGAGTTGTAGCTATCATAATGAGAGTGTCGGCGTGGACATCCTCGTCGTAACTCATTGAAAAATAACAGTAACCACTTTGGCATCCCCGTTGCTTTGTCCGATTCGCCGGCCCGTCGGGGGCACGGCAAGGAGAAGCGACATGGCCATCCGGCGTTGGGAGATCGACAGCGGGCATTCGGGGATCCACCTCTCCGCGCGCCACATGATGCTCTCCCGGGTCCGCGGCGTCTTCACGCGCTGGAGCGGGACCATCTTCGCCGACGAGGCCGACCTGGGCCGCGCTGAGGTGGATGTCTACATCGACGCCACGAGCCTCGACACGGGCGTGGCCGACCGCGACGCGCACCTCAAGTCCGCCGATTTCCTCCACGTGGCCCGCTACCCCGAGATCACCTTCAGGGGCACCCGCCTCGAGCGCCACGCCGAGGACCGCGCCACGCTCGCCGGCGAGCTCACCCTCCACGGCGTCACCCGCGAGGTGGCCCTCGACGTGGAATTCACCGGGCGCTGCAGGGACCCCTGGGGCCACGAGCGTGCCGGCTTCTTCGCCAGGACCACCCTCGACCGCCGGGACTACGGCCTCGTCTGGAACCAGTTCCTCGAAGCCGGCGGCGCCCTCGTGGGCCACGCCGTGGACATCGAGATCGACGTGGAGGCCGTGCTCCAGGAAGAGGCCGTCGAGCTTCCGCCTCCCGATGTGAGGCATTCGCTGTGAATGACGCTCCGCCCCGGCGATGGTGCCGGCGGGGAGCCGAAAAGAAGGGGCCGTGCAGGACGGCCCGCAGAGTCAGAACAAGGAGAGACCCATGATCCGGAACCTCACCCGCACCCTCGGAATCACCCTCGCCGCGCTCGCGCTGTTCTCCCTGAGCGCGCTCGCCGCCGACACCGCCGCGCCCGCCGCGGCCGCCTCCACCTACAACGTGGACGGGGCTCACTCCTCCGTGGGCTTCATGGTCCGCCACCTCGTGGGCAAGGTGCCCGGCAACTTCAAGGAGTTCAGCGGCGCCATCACCGGCGACCCCAAGGACCCCCAGAACGCCTCCATCACGCTCACCATCAAGGCGGCCTCCATCAACACGGGCAACGACGGCCGCGACAAGCACCTCAACTCCCCCGACTTCTTCGACACCGCCAAGTTCCCCGAGATCACCTTCAAGAGCACCAAGATCACCCCCAAGGGCGGCGACCAGTTCGAGGTGGCCGGCACCTTCACCATGCACGGCGTGAGCAAGGACATCGTGGTTCCCGTCACCTTCGCCGGCACCGCCAAGGACCCCTGGGGCAACGAGCGCGCCGGGTTCTCCGTGCAGATGACCCTCAACCGGAAGGACTACGGCATCATCTGGAACAAGACCCTCGACACCGGCGGCACCCTCCTCGGCGAGGACGTGGCCGTCACCATCGAGCTCGAGGCCGTCAAGAAGGCGCCGGAAAAGAAGTAAGGCGACAAGCGTCAGACGTTAGACGATAGACGGGAGATGCGAGGTGCGAGAAGAAGCTCTCTCGGCCGTCATCCTGAGGGCACCTTGGAAGGGAAGTCGATCTCAGGATCTCTTCCCTTCCTCGCCCCTCGCATCGCCCCTGCGAGATTCCAGCCCAGGAGCCCGCTGGAGGTTCAGCCTGGAATGACGCAGGAGGACGGCAGCGCAGGAACCACCGCCCCGTCATTCTGGCGAGCGCAGCCTGTAGGAGCGGTCTCCTGACCGCGATCTCCCGCTCCCTCCTGTCCCCTGTCCCTTGTCCCCTGTCCCCGGGAACATTCTCCGCCCCGCGCGGTTGACCAAGACCCGAAGGAGAACCCCATGTCCGTCCGACCGATCCGAAGAATCACAGAGTCTCAGCCCACCCTCGAGGGGGCGGGCGTCCGCCTCAGGCGCGCCTTCGGCTTCGGCGCCACGGGCGACTTCGACCCCTTCCTCCTCTTCGACGACTTCCGCGGCGACCGCCCGCAGGACTATATCGCCGGGTTCCCGTGGCACCCCCACCGCGGCATCG
>JBBIUU010000071.1:0-14541 GCA_037440125.1 Acidobacteriota bacterium | reverse complement strand
TGACGAGGCGCTGGACCTCGCTCGTGCCCTCGCCGATGGTGTTGAGCTTCACGTCGCGGTAGAACTTCTCGGCCGGGTAGTCCTTCACGAAGCCGTAGCCGCCGAGGATCTGCACGGCGCGCTCCGCCGCCCACACCGAGACCTCGGAGGCGTACATCTTCGCCATGGCCGAGTGCTTGGTCACGGGCAGGCCCTTGTCCTTACGCACCGCGGCCTGGAAGGTGAGGAGGCGGGCGGCCTCGATGCGCGTGGCCATATCCGCGAGGGCGAACTGGATGGCCTGGAACTCCGCGATGACCTTGCCGAAGGCCACGCGCTGCTTGGCGTAGCCGAGGGCCGTCTCGTAGGCGCCCTGCGCCCCGCCGAGGGAGAGCGCCGCGATGGAGATGCGCCCGCCGTCGAGGACCTTGAGCGCGTCGGTGAACCCGTGCCCCACCTCGCCCAGGCGGTTCTCGTCGGGGAGGTAGCAGTCCTCGAAGATGAGCTCGCCCGTGTCGGAGGCGCGGAGGCCGAGCTTGTCCTCCTTCTTGCCGTGCTTGAACCCGGGCGTCCCCTTCTCCACGATGAAGGCCGTGCAGCCGTGGTGCGGGTCGCTCTTGTCGGTGAGGGTGATGACCACGGCGAGGTCGCCCACCGTGGCGTGGGTGCAGAAGGTCTTGCTCCCGTTGAGGACCCAGCCGTCGCCCTTGCGGGCGGAGGTGGTCTTGAGGCCGGCCGCGTCGGACCCGGAGCCCGGCTCCGTGAGGGCCCACGCGCCGATGGCCCTGCCCGAGGCGAGGCGCGTCAGGTACTTCTCCTTCTGCGCCTTCGTGCCCTGCATGTAGATGTGGTTGGAGCAGAGCGAGTTGTGGGCCGCGACGCCGATGCCCACGGAGGGGTCCACCCGGCTGAGCTCCTCCACGATGATGACGTAGTCCACGTAGGACATGGCCGCCCCGCCGAGCTCCTCGGGGAAGATGATCCCCAGGATCCCCATCTCGCCGAGCTCCGCGAAGACCTCGCGCGGGAAGGTGCACTCCGCGTCCCACTTGCGGACGTTGGGACGGATCTTCTTCTCGGCGAAGGATCGGATCGTCTCGCGCAGGACCTTCTGTTCCTGGGTGAATTCGAACTCCACGGCCACCTCCCCTCATTTGAAAGTAGGAGTATAGCGGCTGTCGCGAGACCTTGCCAAGGCGCCGTCCGGACGGCCGTGAGAGAGCCGTCGCTAGGGCCTTTCGAGCCGCCGGAGGGTCTCCGGGTCCCGACCGCCGACGAAGTATCTCGCCAGCACCCGGGAGAAGACGGCGCCCGGCTCGGCGGCATCGAAGAGGGTCATGCTCGAGCGCAGCTTGGCGTCGTCGGGGAATCCGAAGATCTCCGAGGCGGTGCGCCCCTCGACACCCAGGAGGGCCTCCGAACACGTCACGAGTCGGGGCCCTAGGACGGGGTGCGCGAGGTAGGCGCGGGCCTCGGGGAGCCCGGAGATGGCGTATTTCTTGGACATCCAGCTCTCGCCCAGGCCCTCGAGCTGCGGGAAGACAAACCACATCCAGTGGCTCCGCTTCCGGCCCGCGCGAAGCTCGGCGAGGGCGTGCTCGTGGACGTCCTCCTGCGCGTCGACGAAGCGCCGGAGGTCGAAGGGGTCGTCGTGGGCCATGGAGGCCTCCTGGTCTGAGTATAGGGCGCGATCAAGTTGAAAGGCGAAAGGGAGAGCGGAATTCGGAAAGCGGAATTCGGAAAGCGGAATTGGAGGCAAAGTGCGGAGGGACGATTCCGGACGCGCTCCGATTGCCGGAATGACAGCGTCGCGTGACCTTGCATCATCACCGAGCCCGTCATCCTGAGGGCTCCTTGGAGGGGAAGTCACTCTCAGGATCCCGCTCTCCTCGCCGCGAACACCCGAGATTCCAGCCCAGGGGCCCGCTGGGGGCACAGCCTGGAAAGACGCCGAGAATCAGCCGTCATCCTGAGGGCACCTTCGAAGGGAAGTCATTCTCAGGATCCCGCTCTCCTCTCGCACCTCGCAACTAATGCCTCGCGCCTTTCTTCAGCGTGGTATCCTCGCCGCATGCGGCGATACCTCCTCATGCTCGCGCTCGCTCTGGAGCTAGGGGCCTTCGCCCAAGGCGGCCCCCCGCCCGACGTGGCGCAGGAGCTCGACGCCGCGCGCGCGCACCAGTGCTGGCTCTACGGCGTTCCCCCACCGGTGTGCGCGGCGCCCATCGGCGTGGAGGTCGTGGCCTCGCCGGATCGCCTTCCCGCCTCGTGGGGCGGCCTGCCAGGCTTCGCTGCGGGGGCGGCCGAGCCCCAGGCCGGCCGTTTCGTCGTCATCCTCTCGCGCTGCGGGCCCTATCCTTTCGGCGACGCGTCGCAGACGCTCCGCCATGAGCTCTCGCACGTCCTGCTCTTCAGGGGATTGGGGTTCCAGGCGCCCCGGTGGTTCGACGAGGGCCTCGCCATGCGCGCCTCGGCGGAATGGGGCCTCCGGGACGAGGTCTTCGCGGCCCTCGCCCTGCCCATGGTGGCGCACGGCTCGTGGCGCCTCGACCGCGTGGAGGCCGACTTCGCCGGCGGCGAGAGCGAGGTGCGGCGCTCCTACGCGCTCGCCAAGGGCTTCGTGAGGGACCTCTTCCACGACGACGAGGACCTGCGCGGCTTCCTCGAGGAGGCCCGCCGCGAGCGTTCCCTCGACCGGGCCTTCCTCTACAGATTCGGGACAACCCCCGACGGGGCCTTCAGGAACTGGGCCAAGCACCTCCCGTGGTGGGGCGAATGGGTCGTGGCCCTCTCACAGCCTGAGATCCTTTGGCTGGGCGTGCTCGTCCTCTTCCTGACGGCGGCCTTCGCCGCGTGGCGCAGGAGGAGAAAGAAGTATCAGACGCTGGATGACTAGTTCGTGTTCACGCTATTGCATGGGCCCTGGGATGAAGTTCTTTGTTGAACGAGCAGGCCGTCCAGGCGCCGAGGGCGCCCTCGCAGGGCTGTCCGGCCTGCTGGCTCGGTAGCACCCTCCCCCATCTTAGGGGCACGCGCCGACGGCGTCGGGACGCCGCTTTCTCCGCTGCGCTCCGAAAGCGAGTCCAGCTTCAACCGTTGTGTGAACAGGCCCTAGTGCGTCCGATGGAGTGACCGAGCGATGAAGCAATGGAGCGATGGGGCAGCTTGAGGAACTAGCGGTACGACATTCCACTTTCTCGTCTCGCTCAATCGCGTTTCGCTGATCGCGTCTTGCATCTAACGTCTCGCGTCTGACGTCTAGCTCCCAAACACCGGCGCCGGCTTTCGCTGGCCGTCGAGGGCCACCATGTGGAACAGCCCGCTGGTGCAGAGTTGCCGGTTACCCACCCTCGGGTCGTCGCGGAACATGTCCACCTTCACGACGAGGGAGGTCCGCCCCACGCTCGTGACCTGGGCCTGGACGAGCGCGATGTCCCCGAGCCGGATGGGCACGTGGAAGTCGAGGCGCTCGATGGAGGCCGTCACCGCATGCTTGTGGCTGAGGCGGATGGCCGCCAAGCCCGCGGCGATGTCCATCCACTCCACCGCACGGCCGCCGAAGAGGGTCCCCAGGGGGTTCGTGTCGTTGGGCATGACGAGGTGGCTGGCTTCGGAACGGCCGGGGGTGAGGTCTGGGCATCCTGTGCTCGTCATGTCATCCCTCATAGCGGGAACTAACTCGGACGGTTCGGATCCTTGTGATCCGGTGATCAGGTGATCGGGTGATTAGGTGATCTAGCCGACGCCGGGGGTGGCCGTCGAGGGATCGAGACTGCGGAAGTACCGCACATCTGAACCCGCCGCCTGCTGACCGGTGAGCGGTCCTTCACCGCGTGGTTCGATCACTCGATCACGGGATAACCTGATCACCTAAACGTTGAACCTAAACAAACACACGTCGCCCTCGCGCATGACGTACTCCTTGCCCTCCGAGCGCCAGTGCCCCTTCTCCTTGACCTTCTTCTCGTCCTTCCCGCAGACGACCCAGTCGTCGTAGGTGTAAACCTCGAGGCGGATGAACCCCCGCTCCAGGTCCGAGTGGATCTTGCCCGCGGCCTGCGGCGCCCGAGTGCCGCGCGTGATGGTCCAGGCGCGCGTCTCGTCCTCGCCCGCGGTGAGGAAGGTCATGAGGTCCAGGAGCTGGAAGCCCGCGTGGATAAGCTTGCTCAGGCCCGATTCCTTCAGCCCGTAGGCCTCCATGAATTCGGCGCGGTCCTCGGGCGGGAGCGCGGACATTTCGGCCTCGATCTTCCCGCAGATGCGCAGGCAAGGCACCTTCTCCGCCTCGGCCACCTTCTCGAGCGCCACGGCGTGTGGATGGTCGGGGGCGAGGCCCGTCTCGTCGATGTTCGCCACGTAGAGGAGGGGTTTGATGGTGAGCAGGTTGAGGTCGTTGAGGAGCGCCCACTCCTCCTTGGGCAGGTGAGCCTCCCGGGCGGGCCGGCCCTCGTCGAGGGGCGCCTTCACCGCCTCGAGGGCCGCCAGGAGGCGCTTGGCCTGGGCGTCGCCCGTCCGCGCGAGCTTGATGACGCGCTCGCGCCGGCGCTCCACGGAGGCCAGGTCCGAGAGGGCCAGCTCCAGGTGGATCGTCTCGGCGTCGCGGGCCGGGTTCACGCTGCCGTCCTCGTGGAGCACTTGGTCGTCCTCGAAGCAGCGCACCACGTGGAGGATGGCATCCACCTCGCGGATGTGGGCCAGGAACTGGTTGCCCGTCCCGCCGCCCTGCGAGGAGCCGCGTACCAGACCCGCCACGTCCACGAACCTCAGCGTGGTCGGCGTGATCTTCTTCGATTTGTTCACTTGGCCCAGGTCGTCGAGGCGCGGGTCCGGGACGTTGACCACGGCGATATTGGGTTCCGCCGAGGCGCCCGTGAAGTGCCCGACCACGGCGTTGGACGCCGTGAGTGCGTTGAAGATGCTCGTCTTGCCCACACGGGGCAGGCCCACGATGCCGCACGAGAAGCCCATGGAATCCCTCCGAGGGGTCAGTTTACGCGATTCTGCGAGAGAGATGAAGGGACCGGAATCGAGAGATGGGACCGGGGGCCGCTATTCGATGGTGACCGCCCCCGTGGGGCAGTTGTTCACGCAGAGCCAGCACATGGTGCAGGTCTCGGGGTTTTCCACCACGACGCGGGAGTTGCGCAGAACGAACACGTCCTCGGGGCAGACCTCGAAGCAGAACCGGCTGTCCTCGCAGGATTCGTAGTCGATCTTCACGTCGATCATGGGTGCGCTCCTAGGGCCCTAATGTAAGGCGCAGATCCAGGGAGGGCAAGGGGCGGGGGCGAATTCGGATTTCGGATTTCGGATTTCGGATTTGGGAAACGGGTGCGACCAGGACGCGACGCTCCGCCGGTTCGGCGTTCAGACTTCCGCCTTCAGCCTGTTCAGAACCTCGGTCGTGGCGTGGTCCTTGGGGTCGCCGACGATGGCCACGCGGCCGCCGTGCCTCAGGACCACCTCGCGCTCCGGGACCGAATCCTCCGTGTAGTCCGTGCCCTTGCACTGGACGTCGGGCTCGAGGAGCTCGATGAGGGGTGCGACGGTGGGCTCGCCGAAGACCGTCACGAAGTCCACGCACGCCAGGGAGGCCACTATCTCGGACCGGTCCTCCTCGCACTGGAGGGGCCGCCCCTCGCCCTTGAGGCCGCGCACGGAGGCGTCGGAGTTGAGCGCCACGAGGAGGAGGTCCGCCTCGCGCTTCGAGGCCTGAAGGTAGCGCACGTGACCCACGTGGAGGAGGTCGAAGCAGCCGTTGGCGAGGGCGAGTGTCTTCCCCCCCCGCGACGCGCGACCCAGCTTCTCCGCCGCCTCCTCGCGCGTCAGGATCTTCCCCAGAATGCGGGACTGGAGATCACCAGGCATGGCGACGCCTCGCAAGCGGGGCTCGCGGCCCACCCCAAAGCGGAATTCGGAAAGCGGAAAGCGGAAGCTCCTTGTCCATCGACTTCCCGTTTTCCGAATTCCGAATTCCGAATTCCGAAATCATATCCGTCCCTCTCCCCACTCCTGTAGGGTGTGGACGAGCTCCTCCTGGTCGGTCGTGGCCGTGCCGTGCTTCTGGACGACGATCCCCCCCGCGGCGTTGGCGATGGCCGCGGCCTGGGGCCAGGACGCGCCCGCGCAGAGGGACAGGACGTAGGTCGAGATGACCGTGTCCCCGGCACCCGTCACGTCCACCACCTCGTCCGAGCCCACGACGGGGAGGTGCATCGCCGGCTTTCCCTGCTCGAAGAGGCTCATCCCCTTCCCGCCTCGCGTGACGAGGAGCGCCTTCATCCCTAGGCGGTTACGGAGCCCCTCGCCCTCGGCCTCGAGGAGCGCCACATCGTCCCCCACGGTCTTGCCGATGGCGCGCTCGAACTCCTCCTCGTTGGGCGTAGCCGTGGACACGCCCTCGAAGGCGTCCATGTCGAAGCGCGAGTCCAGGGCCGAAAGCCCCACGGAGGACAGGTAGCGCCTGGCCCCCAAGGCGTGGGCCATGCCGTAGCCGTAGTCGGAGACGATGAGGGCATCGGCGCCGTCGAGGGCGGCCCGCAGGTGGTCGCGCAGGCGCTTGAGGAGGGCCTCCTCGAAGGCGTTTTCCTCGCCCGAATCCACGCGGACCATCTGCTGCTTGGGACCGTGGAAGGTCCCCGCGAGGACGCGCGTCTTGGTGGGCGTGACCCACTTGGGCCAGCGCTCGATGTGGACCGGCGCGATGCCGTGGCGCGCGAAGAGTCCCATGAGCTCCTCGCCCTCCCGGTCGCCTCCCACGACGCCTACGGGAACAGGCTTCGCGCCCAGCGACGCCAGGTTCCACGCGGTGTTCGCGGCACATCCCGGCATGAGCCGTGTTTCGGCGAGGCGGACGATGGGCACGGGCGCCTCCCGCGAGAGGCGCTGGACGGTGCCGTACCAGAACCGGTCGAGGACCAGGTCCCCGAGGACGACGACGCGCCTTCCGGAGAACTTGGAGACGATGGCCGCCAGGTCCTTCCACTGTTCTCTCATGGGAAACGTCCTTCGGAGGAGTCCTTGGCTCCGTGAGGAGGTGAGGAGGTGAGGAGGTGAGTAGGAGAAGGCGAAGAACGGAACGAATACACCGCGCAGCGTTCGGCGGTCATGGATGCCTCCTGCGGGCGTCCTCGAGGATCCACGCCGCGGCCGAGGCGAGGTCCTCGGCGATGAATTCGGGCTCCTCCCTCCAATCCTGCCGCTGGTAGACCATCTCGCCCAGGCCGTAGCCCGTGAGGACCATGACGCCTTTCGCCCCCGCCGCGTGGGCGAAGGTCACGTCGCTGATCTTGTCGCCCACCACGTAGGAACGGCTCAGGTCCAAGCCGAACTCCGCCGCGCCGCGCTCGAGCATGCCCGTCTTGGGCTTCCGGCAGCCGCACGCCTGCCGGTAAGGCGGCTGCCCCGCCGTCGGATGGTGGGGGCAGTAGTACATGGCGTCGAGGTGCGCGCCCCCCGCCGCGAGGAGGTCCCGCAGCCGGTCCAGGCACACGGTGATGAGGTCTTCGGTGAAGTAGCCGCGCGCCACCCCGGCCTGGTTCGTCGCGAGGATCACGGGAACGCCCGCCCGGTTCAGCGCCGCGATGCCCTCCGCCGCCCCCGGGATGAGGCTCAGCCTCGAGGGATGGTTCACGTAGCCCACCTCCTCGGTCACGGTGCCGTCGCGGTCGAGGAACACACCCCAATTCTCGGAATCGGCCATTCGGTCCTACTCCTTACGAGCCGGAGAGCCGGAGAGCCGGGGAACCGGAGAGCCGGCGACAAGACCAAGAAGGGCGAGGGCCAGCGTCAGGATCGCCTGAAGCCCCCGACATTACTGCTTTTTTCGAAAGCATCAACGTTTGACTTCACTTTCACCGGCTCTCCCCTCGCCGGCTCCCCGGCTCGCTCCCTTAGAAGCACCATATGACTTCCAATCACCCGCCGGCCTCCCCCTCCGGCCGCGTCCGCCACCTGCGGTGCATCCAGAACCACGCGGTGGGGCATGCGCGGGCGGCCTCCTCGATGCGCGCCGTGGCGGCCGCGGTGACCGCCAGCGCGTCGGCCTCGGCGTCGCCCGTGTCGGGGATCTCGAGGGGCGGCCCGTAGACGATCCGATAGCGGCCCCCGGCCTCCGGGTAGGCGAAGACCGGCAGGACGGGCGCGCCGAAGCGCACGGCCAACCGCCCGAGGGCCGGCGTCGTGGCGGCGGGGCGGCCGAAGAAGGGCACGAAGACGCGGCCCGGTTCGCCGAAGTTCTGGTCGATGACGAAGGCGATCCCCTTCCCCGCCTTCAGGCCCTTCGCCACCTCGCGGATGGCGTTGCGCTTGTGGACCACGCGGTTGCCCGTGCTGCCGCGGCGCCGCGCGAAGAAGGCTTCCAGGTAAGGATTGTCGAGGGGCCGCGCCACCATCCACAGCGGCGAGGAGAGGGCGCCCTGGAGGTGGGCGATGCGCTCCCAGTTGCCGAAGTGGCCCGAGAGGAGGAAGTAACCCCGGCCCTCACCCTCGACCTTCTTCAGCCAATCCCAGCCTTCGATCGTGCAGAGCGGGAGGGTCTCCGAGACGTTCGCCCCCTGGCCGAGGATCTCCACGAGGAGGCGCCCGAGGTGCTCGAAGGCCCCTTTCGACACGCCCTCGCGCCAGTCGGCGTCCCGTTCGGGGTAGGCCGCGGCCAGGTTCTCGAGGGCCACGGTCCGGTGCCGGCGGTCGAGGCCGTGGAAGGCGCGGCCCAATGACCTCCCGACGGCCAGCCGGCCCCCGAGGGGCAGACAGGCGAGGAGGAGCGCGAGACCCCGCACGGCTCCCAGCTCCAGGATCCGGCGGGGCCGATCAAGCGCCAAGGCGGGCCTCCACGGCGGCGATCAGGCGCCCGGCCACCTGATCCAGGGAGCCCGTGGCGTCCACGGTGACGATCCTTTCGGGGAACTCCAGCGCGAGGGCGTCGTAACCCTCCGCCACCCGCCGGTGGAAGGTCAGTTCCTCGGCCTCGAAGCGCCCCTCGCGGGTCTCCGTCTGACCGTTGCGGCGCCGCGCGCGGGAGAGAGCCTCCTCCACGGGGAGCCAGAGGTAGAGGGTGAGATCGGGCTCGAGACCCCCGGTGGCGAAGGCGTGGAGAGTCTCCACGTCCTCGCGCGGGAGGCCGCGCCCCCAGGCCTGGTAGGCGCGGGTCGCGTCCCCGTAACGGTCGCAAAGGACCCATTCGCCCCGCTCGAGGGCGGGGCGGATGACCCGCTCCACGTGCTCGGCCCGCTCGGCGACGTACAGCAGAAGCTCGGTCCGCGGGGCCACCGCGTAGTCCTGGGAGAGGAGCACGGACCGGAGGGGCGGGCCGATGGGCGACCCTCCGGGCTCGCGAGTGACGAGCACGGTCCTTCCCTTCTGCCGCAACACATGGGCCAGGCGATGGGCCTGGGAGGTCTTGCCGCAGCCCTCCACGCCCTCCAGGGTCAGGAACACGCGATGCCCTCCGAATGATGAGTCTATCAGACCTTTCGGGTGCACCCAACTAGGCCACGCGGGCGGGAAAAGCCACTCGCCATGGCTTCGGCCGAGGTTCATGGGTGAAATCACGCGGACTTTGGGCCATATGGCGGTGTCCTGATTCGGCCTTCTGCTCAGCTCGGTGGGGCCGCCACAAGTTTGCCTTTGTTTTTCAGAATGTTAGCTGCCAGGCAGCGCCTATGAGACCATGGCGCCAAATGGCCCGGTAATTGCATAGTCAAGTTGGAAAGAACGGTTCATGCCTAGGTGCATGGGGCATCCGACTCGGGATCAGGGGGGAGAACATGCGGTATCTTCTTAGGTCCGACAGCACGGCGGAGGAGCTGCTCGACCAGCTCGCGCAGGCCGCCTACCACGTGGTCGAGGGCAGCATCCCCAACTCCACGGCCGAGGACGTGCGCGTAGGGTTCTACGTGGCGTTCCACCAGACGCTCGCCGACAATATCGTTCGGGTCCAGGAGTGCGGGTCCCTGCCCTCCTGCGAAGACCTGCGCGAGGAACACCCCTTCGCGTCCCACGCGGGGGTTCCCGCCCGAAGCCACGCCTAGCGGGGACCTACGGGCCTCCGGCTAGAGCAGCCGGGCGGCTTCCTTCGCGAAGTACGTCAGGATGATGGACGCACCCGCGCGCTTGATGCCCGTGAGCGACTCCATCATGACTCGGTCGTGGTCGATCCAGCCCATGCGGGCGGCGGCCTTGACCACCGAGTACTCCCCGCTCACGTTGTAAGCGGCCACCGGCACCGCGAAGGTCTCCCTCACCCTCCGGATGATGTCCAGGTAGGGCAGGGCGGGCTTCACCATGACGATGTCCGCGCCCTCCTCGAGGTCGAGCTGGACCTCGCGCAGGGCTTCGTCGGAGTTGGCGGGGTCCATCTGGTAGGAGCGGCGGTCGCCGAACTGCGGCGTGGAATCGGCGGCCTCGCGGAACGGGCCGTAGAACCCCGACGCGTACTTGGCCGAGTAGGCCATGATGGGGGTGTTCGCGAAACCCGCATCGTCGAGGGCCTCGCGGATCGCACCCACCCGCCCGTCCATCATGTCCGAGGGCGCGACGATGTCGGCCCCCGCCCGGGCGTGGGAGAGGGCGGTTTTGGCGTGGATGGCCGCGCCCGCGTCGTTCAGGATCTCCCCGTCGCGGATGGGCGCGCAGTGCCCGTGATCGGTGTACTCGCAGAGGCAGACGTCGGTCACCACGAGGAGGTCGGCGCCGAACGCCTTCTTCGCGGCGCGGACGGCCTGCTGGACGATGCCCTTCTCCGCGTGCGCCTCCGAGCCGAGGGCGTCCTTGTGCTCGGGGATGCCGAAGAGGATGACGGAGCGGACGCCGAGCTTCAGGCACTCCTCCATCTCCTTCAGGCCCGCCTCGATGCTCTGCCGGAACACGCCGGGCATGGAGGGGACCTCCTGCCGGTCCCTGCGGCCCTTCCTCCCCTCCTCGATGAACATGGGGTAGACGAAATCCTTCGGCGAGAGCCGGGTCTCCTCCACCATGGCGCGGAGGAGCGGGTTCATCCTGAGCCGGCGGGGCCTCTGGATGAGATCGAGCTGGGAACCGTCATTGATCGACATCGCCGTCTTCGCCTCCCCAGTAGAACTCGTTCGCGCAGTGGCGGGAGCAGAAGTCCTTCCCGCCGTACTTGTAGACGCACTTCTCGCACACGTAGGTGTGGCACATGGGACACTTCACCAGGGCGAGCCACCGCCCCGTGGCGCCGCAGGTCTCGCACGCCGTGCCGGGTTCGGGCCGCTCCTTCGCTTCCTCTTCGTCCCAGGGGGCCATCGCCACCTCCGGCGGATATTCTAGACGAGATACACTGAGGCGCCAACGGGTGGGATGCGGGGCGGCCGAGGCGGTTGAAACGGGTTCGCGTGGAGGGAGCGCTTGAGGGAATTCCTGTTCGAGGACGAGTTGGTCCTGCCGCGGCCCGTGGAGGAGGTCTTCTCCTTCTTCGCGGACGCGAGGAACCTCCAGGTCATCACGCCGCCCTGGCTCGGGTTCGAGATCCTGCCGCCCGTGCCCGAAGCCATCGAGGCGGGGACGCGCATCGACTACCGCATCAGGCTCCGCGGCATCCCGCTGAGGTGGCGGACCGTCATCACGGCGTGGGAGCCGCCGCGCCGGTTCGTGGACGAGCAGCTGAAGGGGCCCTACCGCCGGTGGATCCACGAGCACGTCTTCGAGGCACGCGACGGGGGCACGATCTGCCGCGACCGGGTCCGCTACGCGGTGCCGGGCGGCCGGGTCATCGACGCGCTGTTCGTACGTCCAGATGTGGGGAGGATCTTCGCGTTCAGGAAACGCAGGCTCGCCGAGCTCTTCGGCGCGGGAGCCTGAGGGCGCTACTCTTCCTCTTCCCCGGCGTTGTCCAGACCCGTCGCGAAATCGTCCACCGGGTCGGGGCCGCGGTCGTCGTCGTCGTCCAGGCCGCCGAAGAACCGCCCGCCGCCGCGCTCCTTGATGGGACCCTTGGGCCCCTTATCGGGCTTGTCGACCTTGCGCTTGTGCTTGGGGAGCGCGTCGGGGCCGAAGTTCCGTGCGGTCGCGCGGCTCGGTTTCACCTCGCCCTCGTCGGGCTCGGAGCCCCACGAGGAGGAGGGACGGGGCGTGTAGGGGCGGGGCGAGGGCGAATAGGGACGGGGGCCGCCGCCCGACGGACGGGGGGAGGGACCCGCTTCGCCGCGCGCCCGGGCCTCGTTGACCACGAGCGGCCTGTCCTTGAACGGCTGATTGTTGAACCGGTTGATGGCGTTCTCGGCCTGCGATCTCTCGCCGAACTCCACGAAAGCGAACCCGCGGGGCCTGCCGGTTTCCCTGTCCACCGGGAGGTGGACGAACGTCACGGTGCCGGCCTGGGAGAAGAATTCCCGGACCTCGGCCTCGGTGGCATCGTAGGGAAGGTTTCCAACAAAAAGTCGAACGGGCAAGTGATCCTCCTCGTCTAGCGTCTCGTCCCGGGTTTTCGGAGGTTTGGTCGATGCGGCATCGAGGGCCCTGACGGTCTGCCTGTCGGGCACGGGCTCTCCCGCGCCCTCTCCCGAGACGCGGACCCTATCTCCCGGCCTGCCTCTCCCATACCGCCATGCGGGGCAAGATACCACAGTCGGCCGTCAAGAGCCAAGCGGGCGGGAGCCCGGGGGCGCCCCGCGGTCGGCGCTTGGGGCTGCCGCGGGCATGGGGTATGCTATGCCCACGGTGGAAGGAGACCCCATGAGAGGACGACTTGCTCTGGCGTTGGCGTTGACTGCGGTGATGCTCCCTTGCATGAGTGAGACTCCATCTCAGCTCCCGAAGGACTCGGACGGGAAGGTGATGTTCCAAGAGGCCTTCATGGTCGAGAACGTCTCCGAGCCCGAGCTCTACGCCCGAGCCAAGGCTTGGATCAAGGCCAAATGCTCGCCTCAGACGATCATGATGACCGACATGACCGACGGCCGGAGCGAGGCGACGATCTCGCTGAAGGACTCCTTCCCCGCGCACCCCATCGCGAAGGACAACCAGCAGCTCGTCTACTTCATCCTCACGATCGAGACGCGGGAATCCCGCGCCCGTGCGACGTTCAACGGGTTCACCGTGGCTACGAGCAAGGACCTCCGCCAGACGCTCCTCGAACCCTTCCTCGAGGGCAACGCAGCGGCGCCGGGCGTGGACAAGCTTCCGGGCGAAATCACGGCAAAGGTCCAGAGCATCATCGCCGACCTCAAGGCCGGCCTCGCCGTCCCGGCCCCCGCGGCGCCACCCGCGCCAGCGGCGAAGCCGGGCTGATTTCTCCCCGGTTTCTCTGACGCATCACGGAGAGCGGGCGGCCTCGGCCGCCCGCTCTCGTTTCACTGGCTCCCTCTCGTTTCCGCGCCGCTAGGACCCGACCTCGCAGACGAGGCCCGCGGCGCGGAAGACGACAGCGCAGGCCTCGACGGCCTCCGCCTCCAGGGATTCGGCGCCCTCGAGGGTGTAGCCCCTGCCCAGGGCCGCGTACTTGTCCATCCCCAGCGGGTGGTACGGCATCACCTCGACGCGCCCGAGACCGATTCCCCGGACGAACGTCGAGATGGCATCGAGGTTCTCCCGGTCGTCGGTCTGGCCCGGGATGAGAGGCACGCGCACCGTGATATCCTCCGCCCGCTTGCGCGCGAGCGCCTCGAGGTTCTCGAGGAGGAGGTCGTTGGAGAACCCCGTCATGGCGCGGTGCCGCTCGCGGTCGAGCGTCTTCACGTCGAAGAGGAAGAGGTCCACGAGCGGCTCGAGGTCCTCCATGACGCCCGGTTCCACGTGCCCGCAGGTCTCCACCGCGGTGCGGATGCGAAGGCTCTTGGACCCCGCGAGGAGCTCGCGGAGGAACTCCGGCTGGGCGAAGGGTTCCCCGCCGGAGAAGGTGACGCCTCCGCCCGAGTTGTCGTAGAAGGGGCGGTCGGCGGCGACGCGCGCCACGATCTCGTCGGCCCTCATGAGGCGGCCCGCCACGGCGAGCGCACCCGAGGGGCAGGCCTCGACGCAGGGGCGGGAGACGCAGGCCCTGCAGATTTCGCGGTCGAAGGCGGGCGCGGCCCCTGCGCGGCTCACGGCGCCCGCGGGGCAAGACGCCTCGCACGCGAAATGGGATCGGCAGCGCACCAGGGAATACATGAGCTCGGGCTCGAAGGATTGCGATTCCGGGTTGCAGCACCACGCGCAGCGGAGGGGGCACCCCTTGAGGAACACGAGGGTCCGGATGCCCGGCCCGTCGTGCACCGCGTAGTGCTGAATGTCGAAGACGACGCCCTCGGACACGCGCGCCAGGGGGCCCTACAGCCCGTGCTCCGTGCGCCAGATGACCTGGTCCTGGAGCGCCTTGCTCATCTCCACCCAGTAGGCGGAGAAGCCCGCCACGCGAACCACGAGGTCGCGGTAGCGCTCGGGGTGGGCCTGCGCGTCGCGCAGCATCTGGGAGTCCACCACATTGAACTGGATGTGGGAGCCGGGCATGTCGAAGTAGGTCTTGATGAGGGCCAGGAGGTTCTCCGAGCCCCGTTCGCCCTTGAGCGCCGTGGGGTGGAACTTGAGGTTGAGGAGGCCGCCGCGGATGCGCGTGTGGTCCACCTT
>JBBIUU010000070.1:0-14581 GCA_037440125.1 Acidobacteriota bacterium | reverse complement strand
CAGGCGCCCGGCCAGCCCCGTCCCTTCGGGCGCGGGCGGCGGGCGTCGCATGGCGGTGTTGGCCTCCCTTGACAGGGCACCACCCTGCCTGCGGTCGGCCGTCTTGCCCTGCTCGCCCGGCGCTACGCGCGCGGCCAGGCCCTATTTGCGGAAAGTCTCTTATTCTGTTAACATTAGATGTTCGTGGTGGGCCCTTGCCCCCTAGTGGGGCCCCATACTGTGTGAATGAGGAGTTGGCAATGCCGGAACAGTTCATCGAAATCGAGGTCGAGCCCCGCGACGTCATCGGCAAGAAGGCTCGCAAGCACGCCGCCAAGAGCGGCATGATCCCCGGCGTGGTGTACGGCGGCGGCCGTCCGCCCGTCCCGATCGCCGTGGATTCTAAGCGGATCATCCAGATCCTGCGCTCCGAGAAGGGTCAGAACTCGGTCCTGCTGTTCTCCCTCAAGGGCACTCAGCAGCAGCGGCACGTCATGGTCAAGGACATCCAGATCGACCCCGTGACCAACACCCTCATCCACGCCGACTTCACGCGCGTCGACATGGAGAAGAAGATCCGGGTCAAGGTTCCCATCGTCTTCGAGGGCCTGGCCTTCGGCGTGAAGAACCAGGGCGGCATGGTGGACATGATCATGCGCGAGGTCGAGGTGGAGTGCCTCCCCGCCGTGATCCCCGACCGCCTGCACGTGGACCTCACCCCCCTCAAGATCGGCGAGGGCGTGAAGGTCGGCGACCTCAAGGTGGCCGACGGCATCCGCATCGCCGTCGAGGACCACCACCTCCCCGTGGTCATGGTCTCCGCCCCCAAGGTCGAGGCGGCGCCTGCGGCCGAGGGCGAGGGCGAGGCGGAAGCCAGCCAGGAGCCCGAGGTCATCGGCCGCGGCAAGAAGGCCGAGGAGGGCGAGGGCGAGGGCGAAGGCGACTCCAAGGGCAAGGGCGAGGGCAAGGGCAAGAAGTAGCCCTGCCGTCGGTCCATGGACGCGGACGTCCTCCTGGTGGGGCTGGGCAACCCCGGCGACGAATACCACCGGAGCCCCCACAACGCGGGATTCGAAGTGATCGACCGGGCGCGGGCCCTCTGCAAGGGCCCGCGCTTTTCCGTGCGCGGCGACGCGGCGCTCTCCGAGTGCCGATGGCGCGGGCGCTCCGTCCTCCTCCTCAAACCCCTCACCTACATGAACCGGTCGGGCGAGGCCGTGGAGCTCTGGCTCCGCCGCACGGGCCTCCCCCTGGACCGCCTCGTGGTCTGCTACGACGACCTCGACCTGCCCTTCGGCCAGGTGCGCCTCCGCGCTTCGGGCGGTGCGGGCGGCCACCACGGGATGGAGTCGATCCTCGAGCACCTCGGCTCGGGCGATTTCCCCAGAATCCGCGTGGGGATCAAGGACCCCGAGGTCGCCAAGCACGAGAACGTGGACTACCTCCTCTCGCCCCTCGGCCCGGAGCGATGGGACGCCCTCGGCGAGAGCGCGCAGCTCGCGGCCGAGGCTGCGCTCTCGGCGGTCATCACGGGCTTCACCATGGCGATGAACCGTTACAACCGGCGGTCTGTGACACCGACGGCGGATGCGCCGGACGGTTCACAAAAATCTGAGTAAGTCACATTGGGTCAATGGATTACGCGGATGCCCGGAGCGCTCGAAAGCCCTCCGGGCAGGGGACCGCTCTCCCCGGCCTGAATCCTCGTGGCTTGACGGGGATAGGCTTGCATCATTATCTTTAACGAAGAACAGACGAGGAGGGGATGCTTCACCTAGTGGATGAACTATGTGGGGGAAAGACAAATAAACGCTTGACTTTCCAATCTGGCTCCGCTAGACTCCCCGTGGGTTTAAGGACTCGCGTCAGAGGGAGAGACCGATGCGAAATGGGATAAGGTTGTTCTCACTCGTCCTTCCCGCCGTGATGGCCCTGGGCTTTGCCACGAACCTCCCGGCACAGTCCGAGCCCACGGGCGACAAAGCGGCACCCGCAGAAACCAAAGCCGCCCCCGCGGCGCCCCAGGTGCCGGCGGAGATGCAGCAGAAGGCCAAGACCTACAAGGGTTCGGCCGTTCCTCCCAAGGGCCTGAGGCAGGTGGGCGAGGGCCACTGGACGCCCTACGAGCCCCCGGCCAACGCCACGGGTCCCGACTGGTACGTCATCCAGAAGGGCGACACCCTCTCGCAGCTGGCGCAGCAGAAGCTCGGTACGTGGATGCTCTGGCCCCAGATCTGGGACCAGAACAGCTACATCAAGGACGCCCACTGGATCTACCCCGGGGACCCGCTCCTGATCACCCGCCCGCAGGTCGTATCCGAGGCCACGCCGCTCGAGCCGGAGACGCTTCCCGAGGCCCAGCCCGCGCCGCCTTCGGACACGGGGATGGCGATCGAGGCCGAAGCTCCCCAGCCTCCCATCAACTTCTCCGACGTCTACTGCTCCGGCTTCATCACCCAGAACTTCAAGATGCCTCACCTGACGATCCTCTCGAGCCAGCGCGCCGAGACCGCCGGGTGGGCCAAGGGCGACGTGGTCTACCTCAACGAGGGCAAGGCCGAGGGTCACCAGCCGGGCGACAAGCTCATGGTGCTCCGCGTCGGGCAGACCGTCTCCCACCCGGTCACCGGCAAGGCGATCGGCACCTACGTCAAGAGAACCGGCGCGGTGAAAGTGCTGGCGGTCCAGGAGCACACCTGCATCGCCGAGATCGTGGAGTCCTGCGACGAGATCTACATGGGCAACGTGCTCGTACCGTGGACCCCGATCCCGATCCCCTGGGACGTGAAACGCAGCCCTAGCCTGCCCCTCCAACTCGAAGACACCCACAAAGCCACGGGCCGCGTGGTCTGGTCCGAGTACCGCCTCGAGGTCACGGGAGAAGCCAACCTCCTCTACATCGACCTCGGATCGAAGGCGCAGCTCATCCCTGGCGACAAGCTCTGGATCTTCCGCTACCCGGCGGCCCAGGGGAGCCTGACCCAGACGACCAACGACCTCTTCCGCCAGCAGAAGCTCGACGCCGGCCCGAAGGACCTCTTCCGCCCGCGCAAGGTGGGGACGGCCAAGACGGGCAGCGACGTGGGCCCGCAGGGCGATGCCATGGTGGCCAGCAGCGCAGCGCCCACGGCCGATCCCTCGGCCCTCCAGGTGCCCTACACGCCCACGCCCCCCGGACCTGGCGTGAAGTCGATCCCCATGTACATCGGGGAGGCGGTGGTGCTCACCACCGAGCCCAACACGTCGTGCGTCAAGGTCATCACGAGCGCCGTCGAGATCTTCTACGGCGATTGGGTCATGGCCGAGTAAGCCCCGCTCTCTAGGAACGCAGAAAAGGGGCGGCCGTCTGGCCGCCCCTTTTTGCTGGTCCACTTGCGATCACGTTGATGTGTCTGCTCTCGCTCCAGCTCTCCAGTTCCCCAGCTCTATTTCTTCGTGAGCACTTCCAGCCCGGGCAGCGTCCCGCCGGCGAGGAGTTCGAGGGACGCGCCGCCCCCCGTGGAGATGTGGCTGATGCGGTCGGCGACGCCGGCCTTGTGGACCGCGGAGACCGAATCGCCGCCACCGATCACCGACACGGCCTTCGACTCGGCCACGGCCCGAGCCAATGACAGGGTCCCCTCCGCGAAGGGCGCGCGCTCGAAGACGCCCATGGGGCCGTTCCAGAAGATGGTCCGGCTCCTGGCGGCGACCTCCGCGTAGAGCCTCCCCGTTTCGGGGCCGATGTCGAACCCGCAGAGATCCGCCGGGAAAGCTTCGGCGGTAACCGTGAAGACCTCGCGCTCCTCCTCGATGAAGGCCGCTGCGCGGTGGTCCACGGGGAGGAGGAGGTTCACGCCCCGGGCCGCCGCATCCTTCAAGATGGTTGCGCACGTGGCCACGAGGTCGGGTTCCATGAGGCTCCTGCCGGAGGCCTTCCCCTGCGCGGCGAGGAAGGTGTAGGCCATGGCGCCGCCGATGCAGAGGTGGTCCACCTTCCCGGCGAGCTTCGTGAGCACGGGGATCTTGTCCGAGACCTTGGCGCCGCCGAGGAAGGCCGCGTAGGGCCGCTCGGGGGAGCCGAGGCGGTCCTCGAGATACTCCACTTCCTTCTCGAGGAGGAAGCCCGCGGCGGCCTCGGGGAAGAGCCTGGCGGCCGCGCAGACGGAGGCGTGCGCGCGGTGAACGGCGCCGAAAGCGTCGCTCACGTAGGTGTCGGCGAGCGCGCGGACCTTCGCCGCGAGCTCCGCGTCGCCCTTGGTCTCGCCGGGCTCGTAGCGGATGTTCTCCAGGAGGAGGATCTGCCCCTCGCCGAGCGCGCCGGCCTTGGCGGCCGCGTCGGGGCCCACCACGTCGGGGGCGAAGAGGATGGCCACGCCGGGCAGGAGCTCCCTCAGCCGCTCGGCCACGGGAGCCAGGGACATCTCGGGGACGCGCTGGCCCTTGGGCCGCCCCATGTGCGAGCACGCCACGATCTTCGCCCGGCGGTCCAGGAGATGCATGAGGGTGGGGATCGCCGCGCGGATCCGCGTGTCGTCGACGATCTTGCCGCCCTTGACGGGCACGTTGAGGTCCAGCCGGAGGAACACCCTCCTGCCCTCGACGGGCAGGTCTCGAACCGACAGGTAAGCGCTCATGAGTGCCTCCCGCTGAGGTAGGTAAGAAGGTCCACGAGGCGGGCCACGTAGCCGGCCTCGTTGTCGTACCACGCGATGAGGCGGACCATGCCGTCCGCCGCTTCCACGAGAGGGGCGTCCACGACCGACGAGGCGGTGTGCCCCACGAAATCCTGCGAGACGAGCTGCTCGCGGCTGATCGCCAGGATTCCCTTCAGGTCCCCCGCGGCGGCCTCCTCGAGGGCGGCGAGGGCCGCGGCGCGGTCCACGGGACGCTCGGCGGCGAGGGTGATCTCCGTGAGCGACACCGCGGGGGCGGGAACGCGCACGGCCATCCCGTGGACCTTCCCCGCGAGGGCGGGCAGCACGGCCTCCACCGAGACCGAGGCGCTCGTGGTCGTGGGGATGAGGTTGAGCGCCCCCGCCCGCGCGCGGCGAAGGTCTTTGAGGGGCGCGTCCACGAGGGGCTGGCTCACGTTGTAGCAGTGGACCGTGTTGAACCAGAGGGAGCTGCAGCCGAACCGGCGGACGAGCGCGTGGACGGGAGGCACGATGCAGTGGGTCGTGCACGAGGTGGCCGAGAGGATGCGGTCGCCGGGGCCGATGCTCTCGTGGTTGACGCCGTAGACGATCTGGCGGTCCACGTGGCGGCTCGAGGCGGTGAGGACAGCGGGCCGTCCGTGCCCCTCGAGGGAGGCGCGGTCTTTGAACCGGCCCGTGGCGTCCACCACGAGCTCCACGCCCGCGTCGTCCCATGGGATCTCCGCAGGGGAGGCTCGCCGGAAGAGGGGCGTCCCGCGGCCGTCCACCACGAGGCCCGTCGCCGAGGCCTCCGCGCGGTGGTCCCAGGCGCGGTAGTAGGAGTCGTGGTTGAGGAGGTGGGCCAGGACCGGGCTCTCGGCCACGTCGTTGAGGGCGGCGACCTCCACGCGCGGGTCTCCGATCAGCGACTTGAAGAGTCCCCGGCCGATTCGGCCGAGGCCGTTGATTCCGACGCGCATGGATCCTCCGGGAGCGCGCGAGCGTCTAGCGCGGGCGGGTCAGCGGACGACCACCTTGAGGGTGTTCTTGGCCGTCCCGGCCACGATGGTGATCTCGGTCGATCCCCTGGCCAGTGCGGTGACGGTGCCGTCGGCCTCCACGGTGGCGACGTTGGGCGCCGAACTCGTGCAGGCGAGCGGGACCTTCATGGGGCCGCCGAGGTCCGAGATGACCGTGGCGTCCAGCTTGGCCTTGTCGCCCACCTGCAGGGTCTGCACGGCGGGGACGGGGACCTTGATGGCCGCGGGCACGAGGACGTGGACCTCGATGGGGAGCTCCGCCCTGGACTTGCCGATGGCCGCCTCGAGGGTGGTCTTTCCCGAGGTGAGCAGGGTCAGCTGGCCGTCCTTGTCGATGGTGGCGACCTCGGGGGCCGACGACTTGAAGCTCAGGCCCGCGAGATCGGCGGCCTCGCCCCGCTCGTTCTCACCGGAGACCTTCATCACGACGATCTCCCCCGAGGGTCCGTTGACCATCCCCTCGACGGCGTCGAACTTCAGGGAGGAGACGATGTGGACGATGACCTTCGCTTCGCCGGAGACCTTCCCCGAGGTGGCCGTGACGGTGGCCTCGCCGGAACCCCGTGCGGTGACCTTGCCCGTGGCGTCGATTTCGGCGATCTCGGGAGCCGAGGAGGTGAACTTGACCTCTGCCTTCTCCATGGGCCGGTCCTTCTTGTCGAAGACGGCGGCGGTCAGGGTCTTGCTCCCGCCCGCGTCGTTGAGGACCAGCTGTTTGGGCGAGAGGGTGACCTTCGCCGGCTTGGCGCAACCCAGGCCCGCGACGAGCGCCGCCGCGACGAGCAGGATGGTCCAGGATCGGAATCGCATCGAAACCTCCAAACGGGCGGGAACCCCCTCGCGGATACGCCCCGGTGCGTGTCGCGGGCCGGGGCGCGTCAACTCTCTGCCACGTAAGCAATTGTACCTCCACGGCGCGGGGTGTCAAGGGTGCCGCGGGGCCCTCCCCGGGCGTGGTCGCCCACGGGGGCATCTGCTAGACTCGTCCCGGAGGAGGTGCGCTTGAAGGTCGTCGCCGTCATCCCCGCGCGGTACGCGTCCACGAGGTTTCCCGGCAAGCCCATCGCGCCCATCTTGGGGCGCCCCATGATCCAGTGGGTCTGGGAGCGGGCCGCCGGAGCGCGGGGGATCGACCGCGTCCTCATCGCCACGGACGACGAGCGGATCGCCTCGGCCGCGCGCGCCTTCGGCGCCGAGGTCGCCATGACCTCCCCCGCGTGCCCCTCCGGGTCCGACCGAGCCTGGGAGGCCGTCCGCGCGGTGGACTGCGACGTGGTCCTCAACCTGCAGGGCGACGAGCCGGCCCTCGTGCCCGACGCGCTCGAGCGCCTCCTCGACCTCATGGCGACCCGGCCCGAGGTCGATCTGGGAACGCTCGTGACGCCCATCGGGAGCCGCGAGGACTATGGGAACCCCAACGTCGTGAAGGTGGTCATGGGCGAGGGCGGGCGGTGCCTCTATTTCTCCCGCAGCCCCGTGCCCTTCCTGCGGGACGTGGCCTACGGCGATGTCCCTCTCTGGCGCCACGTGGGTGTCTACGCCTTCCGCAAGGTTTTCCTCGGACGGTTCGTGGCCACGCCCCAGGGCCTCCTGGAGCGCGCCGAGGCCCTGGAGCAACTCCGCGCCCTCGAGGCCGGGGCCGTCGTGGCCGCCGCCGAGGTCGAGTGGCCCGGGTGCGCGGTCGATACGCCGGCCGACGTGGCCGCCACCGAGGCCTACCTCTCCCGGGAGCGAGCCGGCGCCTGAACCTCCCTTCATGACGAGGGTCCCATGCAGCTCGACGAACTCGACGGATACCTCTCCCGCTACCTCGCCTGCGAGCGCTTCGACGACGCGGCTCTGAACGGGCTCCAGGTGGAGGGCAAGCCGGAGGTCAAGCGCGTCGCCACCGCCGTCTCGGCGTGCGCCGAGGTCTTCCGCAAGGCTCTCGCGGCGGGCGCGGACGCGGTCGTCGTCCACCACGGCCTGCTCTGGAAGGGGGACTGGCCCCGGCCCGTGGCGGGCGTCATGGGCTTGCGCCTGCGCCTCCTCCTGGAGGGGCGGTGCAGCCTGTTCGCGTACCACCTGCCCCTCGACGCGCACCCGGACGTGGGCAACAACGCGGTGGCGGCCCGGGGGCTCGGGCTCACCGACCTCGAGCCCTTCTGCGAGTACCACGGCCAGAAGATCGGGTGGCGCGGCCGCTACGAGGAGCCCCTCGCGGCCGAGGAATTCTTCGAGAGGCTGCGCGCGTTCTACGGTCACGCCGCGCACGTCGTGGCGGGCGGGCCCGCGAGGATCTCGAGCGTGGGCGTGGTCTCGGGCGGCGCGGCGAGGGAGGCCGAGGAGGCCGCCGACCTGGGCCTCGACGCCTACGTCACGGGCGAGCCCGGCGAGCCGGCCACCTTCCTGGCGCGGGAGGCGGGGTTCCACTTCGCCGCGCTCGGACACTACGCCACGGAACGGATCGGCGTGCGGGCCCTCGGCGAGCACCTCCGGCAGGCCCTCGATGTGGAAGTCCTCTTCATCGACGTGGAGAACGAGGCGTGAAGGCGACAGAAGTGAATGGTGTCTGGTGTTTTGTGTTTTGAAGTAGCTGACAGCTGGACGACCATGGCCGACAGCTTCCTCATTTCCGGAGTTCCCATGACGGTTTCCGAGAGCATCGAATCCCTCGAGCGGCGCATCCGTGTGGCCCGCGGCCTCGAGCCCGCGGACCTCCTCTTCGTGAACGGCAAGGTCGTCTGCACCTTCACCGGAGAGATCCTCGAGACATCCGTGGCGGTGGCGGAGGGGCGCGTGGTCTCCCTCGGCGGCGCGGTGAAGGAGGCGAAGGAGGTCGTGGACCTGCGCGGCGCTTACCTGGCGCCGGCCTTCACCGACCCCCACATCCACGTGGAGTCCTCCATGCTCACTCCGGAGGGCTTCGCCGAGGCGGTGGTCCCCCACGGCACGGGCGCGACGGTGAGCGACCCGCACGAGATCGTGAACGTCCTGGGCCTGAAGGGCCTGGCCTACATGCGCGCGGCCGCCGAGGGCCTGCCCGTGGACCTCTTCTTCACCATGCCGTCGTGCGTCCCCGCCACGCACATGGAGACGGCGGGCGCCGACCTCGATGCGGCGGCGACCGCCAAAGCCCTCGACGCCTACCCGGACGTGCCCGCGCTCTCCGAGATGATGAACTTTCCGGGCGTCATCTTCGGCGTGCCCGACGTCCTCCAGAAGGTCCAGGCGGCGCGCTCTCGCGGCTTCGCAGTGGACGGCCACTCGCCCGGGCTAACGGGCGCCGATGCGGAGGCCTATCTCAACGCGGGCATCCTGACGGACCACGAGTGCATCACCGCGGAGGAGGCCCGGTACAAGCTGCGCTCGGGCATGTGGGTGCTCATGCGGCAGGGCTCGGCGGCCAAGAACCTGCGCGACCTGGCCGCCGACGTGACCCTCGGCAACGCCCACCGCCTCTGCATCGCGAGCGACGACCGGCACCCCGAGGACCTGGTGCGCGAGGGCCACCTGGACGACGCGCTCCGCGTCGCCGTCGAGGCGGGGATCGACCCCCTCCTCGCCCTGCGCTTCGTGACGCTCAACCCGGCCACCCTCTACGGCTTCAGGGACCGGGGCGGCATCGCGCCCTCGTACCTCGCGGACCTCGTGATCCTCTCGGACCTCTACGGGTTCGACGTCCAGAGCGTCTACCACCGTGGCGTCCTCGTGGCCCGCGACGGGGAGCTGACGCAGCCCATCGCGCGCCGCGACGCCGGCGGCACCCTCGCGTCGGTGCACCTCCCGGAGGACCTCGTGCAGAAGCTCGGTCGCTACCCCGCCTCCGGGAAGGTCCGCGTCATCGGCGTGGAGCCCGCCCAGCTCGTCACGCGCAGCGAGGTGGGGGAGGCCTCCGCGGCCGGCCCAGGCACGCCCCTCCAGTTCGCCGCCGTGGTGGAGCGCCACCGCGGCACGGGCAACGTGGGCCTGGGTTACGTCTCGGGCTTCGGGCTCCAGGCGGGAGCCTTCGCCTCGACCGTGAGCCACGACAGCCACAACTGCGTCCTCGTGGGCACCTCCCCCGGGGAGATGGCCCACGCCGCGCGCGTCGTGGCGCAGATGGGCGGCGGCCAGGCGGTGGTGCGCGGCGGCGAGGTCCTGGCGGCCCTTCCCCTCCCCGTGGCGGGGCTCATGTCCACGGCGGGCGCCCGGGAAGTGTCGAACAACCTCGAGGCGCTCCACGCCGCGGCCCACGCGTGCGGGTGCAAGCTGCCGGCGCCCTTCATGACCCTCGCGTTCATCGCCCTGCCCGTCATCCCGTCCCTCAAGATCACCGACAAGGGCCTCGTGGACGTGGACCGCTTCGAGTTCGTGCCGCTGACGCTGTAGGGGCAATTCGGAATCCGGAGTTCGGAATTCGGAGTGTGGAATACGGCGCCGATCTTGGCCTTTCCGCTTTCCGACTTCCGCTTTCCGCTTCCTGATGCCGGAGCTCCAAGGCCCGAGACTGGCGGCCTGAGGGAACCGTGATATCCTAGGCCGTCTTCAGGAGGCCCCATGTCCCTTCCCGTCACCGTCCAGCGCAAGGTCCTGCCCAACGGGCTCACGGTCGTGGTGGAGCGCGTGCCGCACTTCCCCTCGGTGACCGCCGGCGTTTGGGTCAAGCGGGGCTCCCGGCAGGAGCCGCCCAAGGTGAACGGCGTCAGCCACTTCATCGAGCACCTCGTGTTCAAGGGCACGCCGACGCGGACCTACAGCGAGATCTACCGGACCTTCGACCGCATGGGCGGCGTCCTCGACGCTTTCACCTCCCGGGAGATCATGGGCTTCTACTTCCGCGTCCAGAAGGCCCACTTCCCCGAGGCTTTCGAGGTCCTCTCCGACATGCTCGCGCGGCCCACCTTCCCGCCCGAGGAGCTCGAGCGCGAGCGGGGCGTGATCCTCGAAGAGATCAAGATGGTGAACGACTCGCCGTCGGACCTCGTGGGCGACCTCTTCCTCGCCAGGGCGTACCCCGGCCACCCCCTCGGTCGCCCCATCCAGGGCAACGAGCAGACCGTAAGCCGCGTGACGAGGGACCAGGTGGAGCGGCACTACCGGTCCATGATGCGCCCCGAGAACCTCGTCGTCACCGCCACGGGGGACATCACGCTGCACGAGGTGCTCGAGCAGGTCACGCCCACCCTTGGCACCCTGAAGCGGGGCGCTCCCCAGGCCGAGCGCGCGCCGCGCTTCAAGGCCGGCGTGGCGCTCTTCGAGAAGGATCACCTCGAGCAGGCGCAGATCATCGTGGCGTTCCCGGCGGAGAGCGCCGCGGGGCCCCACCGGTTCGTCCTCCTCGTCCTCGCCAACCTCCTCGGCGGCACCATGTCGAGCCGGCTCTTCACGGAGATCCGCGAGAAGCGGGGTCTGGTCTACTCCATCTCGGCGGAGCACTCGGGCTACAGCGACGGCGGGATCTTCGGCGTCCAGGCGGCCTCGAGCCACGCGGCCGCGCCGAAGACGCTCCGGGAGACCCTCGTGGTCCTGAGCGACGTGGCGAAGCACGGCGTCGGGAAGGACGAACTCGAGATCGCCAAGGACAACCTCCTGGGGGGCGTCATCCTCTCTATGGAGTCGGCCTCCTCGCGCATGGGCCGACTGGCGCGCAACGAGCTCTACTTCGGCCAGCAGCGGTCCGTGAAGGAGTCCCTCGACGGCATCGCCAAGGTGACCGCCTCGGCCCTCGTGAAGCAGGCGCGCGAGCTCTTCCAGCCGAAGAAGGCGCTCGTCTCGGTCATGGGGCACCCCTCCGCGCTCAAGCACCTCGACCTCGGCGTCCTCGGGGGGCGGGCGCGATGAGGGTGGGCCTCAGGCGCCTCTCTCACGGCGAGGGCCTGCCGCTGCCCGCGCGGGCGACGGCGGGCTCGGCGGGGCTAGACCTCTGCGCCGCCGTTCGGGAGCCGCTGACCCTGGCGCCGGGCGAGCGGGCGCTCGTCCCTACCGGGTTCGTGTGGGAGATCCCCGAGGGGTACGAAGGGCAGGTGAGGCCCCGTTCCGGCCTCGCCATCAAACACGGGTTGAGCCTCCTCAACTCGCCCGGGACGGTGGACAGCGACTACCGCGGCGAGGTGTGCGTCATCCTGTGCAACCTGGGGCGCGAGCCCTACACCGTGGAGCGCGGCGCGCGCATCGCGCAGATGGTCGTGGCGCCCGTCACGGCGGCGGAGCCCGCGGAGGTGCACGAGGTCACGGAAACGGCGCGAGGCGCCGGTGGGTTCGGACATACGGGGCAGTAGGAATGTTGAATGTGAAATGTGAATTGTTGAATGTGAAAAATAAGCCACCTAGCGTCCGTCCACGCCGCTCGCACTTCTTGCTGGTTTTTCTATTCACCATTCACCATTCACCATTCACCATTCCTCAAAGGGCTTCTTCGGGGGCTTGCCCATGAGCCTCAAGGTCCAGGTGCTCTCGTCGGGATCCTCGGGGAACGCGACGCTCTACAGCTCGGGCGACACGCACCTCCTCGTGGACTGCGGTCTTCGCTCCCGAGCGCTCACGGCGCTCCTGCGGCGCGCGGGCGTGGACCCGGACAAGCTCTCGGGCATCTTCATCACGCACGAGCACACGGACCACATCCAGGGGCTCGACGTCTTCCTCCGCAAGCGGCGCATCCCCGTCTTCGCCGCGAGAGAATGCCACGACTCGGACGTGCTCCGCCGGGTGGAGGTGTGGCACCGGGAGCCGATTGAGGCGGGGCGCGAGGTCCGCGTGGGCCCCATCGCCCTGACGCCCTTCGTGGTCCCCCACGACGCGGCGTGCTGTTACGGCTACATCGTCGAGGCGGGCGGCGTGAGGGCGGTGCAGGCCACCGACCTGGGACAGCCCACGGCCCTCGTGCGCGAGCGCCTCCGAGGCGCCCACTGCCTCCTCCTGGAATTCAACCACGACGTGGACCGGCTCATGAACGGGTCCTACCCGCTCCACATTAAGATGCGCGTCCGCGGGAGCCTCGGCCACCTGTCCAACGAGCAGGCCGGGCGCCTCGTGGGCGACGCGGTGAACGGCGAGACGCAGGCGTTGTACCTCATGCACCTCTCGCGCGAGAACAACCTCCCCGAGCTCGCCGTCCTAGCGGCTCGGGAGGCGCTCGAGGGCAAGCCCGTGCGCGTCGAGGTCACGCGGCACCTGGAGCCGGCGGCGCCTTGGGAGGGATAGAGCTGGTGAGCTGGTGAGCTGGGGAAGATCAGGCCCAGGACTTAGGAATGCAAGCGGGAAGACAAAGAAATACAATGGGGCCAAACGAGGGGTGAGGCGATGATCACCAGATACACGCGGCCGCAGATGGCGGCCCACTGGTCGGACGGAAACCGCTACGCGACGTGGCTGAAGGTGGAGCTCGCCGCGCTGGAGGCGCAGGCCGAGATGGGGCTCGTGCCCGCGAAGGAGGCCGCCGAGATCGCGTCGAGGGCGCGCTTCGACGTGGCGCGCATCGAGGCCATCGAGGAGACCGTCAAGCACGACGTCATCGCCTTCACGACCTCCGTGGGCGAGTCCATCGGCGAGCTCAGCCGCTACTTCCACTACGGCCTCACGAGCTCCGACGTGGTGGACACCTCCCTCGCGCTCATGACGCGCGACGCCCTGGACCTCATCCTCGCGGACGTGGAGCGCTTCCTCGCCATCCTCAAGAAGCAGGCCCACGCCTACAAGGACCAGGTCTGCATCGGCCGCACCCACGGCATCCACGGTGAGCCCACCACCTTCGGGCTCAAGTTCGCCCTCTGGTACGAGGAGATGAAGCGCGACCGCGCCCGGCTCAAGTCGGCACGCGAGGCCATCGCCGTGGGCAAGCTCAGCGGCGCCGTGGGCACCTTCGCCCACCTCCCGCCCGAGCTCGAGGAGCGCGTCTGCGGCAAGCTCGGCCTGACGCCCGACCCCGTCTCCACGCAGGTCATCCAGCGGGACCGCCACGCCGAGGTCCTCTGCGCCCTCGCCATCACGGGCGCCACGCTCGAGAAGATCGCGACCGAGATCCGGCACCTCCAGAAGACCGAGGTTCGCGAGGTTGAAGAGCCCTTCAGCAAGGGCCAGAAAGGGTCCTCAGCCATGCCCCACAAGCGCAACCCCGTCTCCTGCGAGAACATGACGGGCCTGGCGCGACTCCTGAGGGGCTACGCCGTGCCCGCGCTCGAGGACGTGGCGCTCTGGCACGAGCGGGACATCTCGCACTCTTCGGTGGAGCGCGTCATCCTGCCCGACGCCACCACGCTGCTGGACTACATGCTCAACCGCCTCGGCGGCGTCCTCGACGGCCTACTCGTCTACCCCGAGGCCATGGCCGCGAACCTGAACAAGACCCGCGGGCTCATCTACAGCCAGCAGAGCCTCCTCGCCCTCACCCGTGCCGGCATGAGCCGCGAAGACGCCTACGCCCTCGTGCAGGCCGCGGCCATGCGCTGCTGGGCCGGGGAGGGCGACTTCCTCGACCTCCTCGCCGCCACCCCCGAGGTGGCCGCAAAGATCCCGAGGGAGGAGCTCGCGAAGTTCTTCGACCCGAAACTCTTCCTGAGCCACGTGGACGCGATCTTCGCGAGGGTGTTCGGCTGAGGCGGAGACTCGCCATGTGATGAGGCTCACAAAAGCGACCTAAGTCCTTGCATCGCGGCGCGATGCACCGTATCATCCTAGCCATCCCGGGGGGGAATCATTTCCCCCCGGGTCTGTTTTTAGGGATAGCCGCCTCCCTGGGAGGGGTCCTGCGGGGGCGATTCACACGATCTGGGAGGCCGTGATGAAGTTTGAAGGGATCGGGACTTGGCGTACCTGGTGCACCCTGGCAGCGGTACTGCTCCTCTCCGCCACCGCGGCGGTCCAGGGGCGGGAGCCCGGAGCCCCCGTGGCCGGGCGCGCATCGTGCGGGCCCGCCGTAGAGCGCGCCGCGAGCGTGGGTTCGCCTGAGGCGGCCAGCCGCTGGGCCAAGCTCATCGCCGCGCCTGGAGT
>JBBIUU010000069.1:0-14822 GCA_037440125.1 Acidobacteriota bacterium | reverse complement strand
CCTGCCCGCGGGCACCACGGCGTTCTATCTCTACGTCGCGCCCGATCCCTTTGAAATCTACAGCATCACGGCGACGACCAACAGCGGGACGACATCCGGCGCCGTCGCAGTGGATGGCGACGCAGGGGCGAACGGGTTCGGCTTTTACACGAACGCCGCTGACACCATCGCCACCATCACGATCAGCTCCGACGTCGATTTCGCCATCGGCGAGTTCGGAATCAGCAACGCCGTGGCCTTCACCAACAGCTTCTATGACGACCAGATGCGCTCCCAGCTCTGCGTGAACTTCCTCACGGGCGCTTACCAGTGGGTCATCCTCAGCGGACCCGGGGCCGGCATGGCCTACACCGGGACCGGCAAGGTTTCCAACGCCAATCAGAAGCTTACGAGTTTCGCCGGAGCGACCGACTTCATCAACTTCACCTTCGACAAGCTCAAGAAGAAGGCACAGGGCTACTTCATCGCGGGTGGGAGCGGCTTCTACAGCGTGCTCGTGGACAAGAATACGACCGACGACCCGGCGGGGTGCGCCCCACCGAGGCCCACGAGCCCCGACCTGCAGTAAGCCGGTCCTCGACTCTCCAACGGAGGGCGCGGGAGAGATCCCGCGCCCTCATCACGAGCCAGGGAGGACGGCGGTTCCCGTTACTGGGTGGCGGACTCGAGGGGGAAATGTGTTATAACCCTATCCGCATTTTGATGCCGAAGGTGCCCAGCCGGTGCTCCGCAATGGTGTCCCTTGGAGGGCGCAGAGGGCAGGTACTCGAGAATTAGGGAGGTGAGCGGAATGAAGTGGAACCGATCGTTGGCAGTTCTCTCCGTGATGTTGTTCCTCGTCGCCTCAGCCCAAGCGGCTGCCGCGACCCCGAGCTCGAGCGAAGTGGCGGTGCGCCCGGGTCGGGACTCCTACGCACCCTCCGCGTGCGAGGAGCGCGCTGCGGCACCGAGGGCGCCTCAGGGGACGGCTTACATCGCGGCGACCTGGGGGGATGACTCGGTGCACTTCCTGGACGTCAACTTGAACGACCTCGGGAGCTTCTCCACCGGGAGCAACCCCAACGGCATCGCCACGGACGGCACGCACATTTTCGTGGGGAGCTTCCTGCTTCCCGGCGTCTACGTCTACGACATGAACGGCGCCTACCTCTACCAATGGGCGAGCGAAGGGGCCATGAACCTCCAGGGTCTGGAGTTCATCAGCGGGGCACTTGCTCTCCAGAGCAGCAGCGTCATCAACTTCCTCAACCCCGCGGACGGGTCCTTCATCCGGAGCATCCCGAGCCAGGGGAGCGGCGTGGAGGGCCTCACCTTCGACGGCACCTACCTCTGGCAGCTCAACGACGACGTGGTGGCGACGGACCCGGCCACGGGCGCCTTCGTCCGCTCCATCCCGAACGCCGCCGTCGGATGCAGCTACACGGGTACGGGCCTCGCCTCGAGCGGCCCGGGCGAGCTGACCCTGGCCTGCGCGGGCGGCCAGTGGTACAAGGTCTCCTCCGCTGATGGTTCCGTGCTGGCTTCGGGCAACAACGGCCTCCAGATGTACGGTCTGAAGCGTGTCCAGGGCGGGGTAACCTACGACCGCAGCTTCCTCGACGACCAGATGCGCTCCCTGCTTTGCGTGAACTTCCTCACGGGCGCTTACCAGTGGGTCATCCTCAGCGGACCCGGGGCCGGCATGGCCTACACCGGGACCGGCAAGGTTTCCAACGCCAATCAGAAGCTTACGAGTTTCGCCGGAGCGACCGACTTCATCAACTTCACCTTCGACAAGCTCAAGAAGAAGGCACAGGGCTACTTCATCGCGGGTGGGAGCGGCTTCTACAGCGTGCTCGTGGACAAGAATACGACCGACGACCCGGCGGGGTGCGCCCCACCGAGGCCCACGAGCCCCGACCTGCAGTAAGCCGGTCCTCGACTCTCCAACGGAGGGCGCGGGAGAGATCCCGCGCCCTCGGCGCGTCCGCCGGCCCCCCGTTCCCCGCCGGCGGCACGGGGGCAACCCCTTGACGGATTAGGGATTTTCGGCTACACTACCCGCCCTTTGTGCACGGGCGGCCGTGTTCGGCCGCGAACCGCGCTAGGGCCATGTGAGGCATTGAGGAGACACCTGATGAGCACCCATTTTCCGAAGAAGGGGGAGGTCCCCCGCAGCTGGTACCTGGTGGACGCCGAAGGGAAGACCCTCGGGCGCCTTGCCACCGAAGTCGCCCGCGTGCTGATGGGCAAGCACAAGCCCTCCTACACGCCCCACGTCCAGACGGGCGATTTCGTGGTCGTGGTCAACGCCGACAAGGTGACCCTCACCGGGAACAAGTGGACCGACAAAATCTACTACCACCACTCCATGTATCCGGGCGGCCTCAGAGAAACGATGGCCCGCGACGTGGCGGCCCAGCGCCCCACCCGCATGGTCGAGCACGCCGTCCGCGGCATGCTTCCCAAGAACCGAATCGGGGACCGGCTCATCCGCAAGATGAAGGTCTACGCGGGCGACAAGCACCCGCACGCGGCCCAGCAGCCCGCCCCGTTCCCCGTGACACTGAGCTAGTCAGGAGCCTGAGGCATGAGCGTGATCCAGTACCAGGGAACCGGCAAGCGTAAGACTTCCGTGGCCCGCGTGTTCCTCCGCCCGGGCAAGGGCGTCATCAAGGTGAACCAGCGGGAATTCGACGTCTACTTCCCGAACCCCGTCCACCGGATGCTGATCCAGAGCCCCCTCACCCTCACGAACACCACCGACAAGTTCGACATCCTGGTGAACGTGGACGGCGGCGGTGTGTCCGGGCAGGCCGGCGCCGTGCGGCACGGCATCTCCCGCGCCCTCCTCGAGTACAACGTGGAGCTGCGCGGCAAGCTGAAGGCCGCCGGGATGCTCACGCGCGACGCCCGCGAGGTCGAGCGCAAGAAGTACGGGCACCCCAAGGCGCGCAAACGGTTCCAGTTCAGCAAGCGCTAAACGCAGGGAAGGGTTCGCGGGCCGGGGGCGAGTGTCCCCGGTGCCGCGGTGTCGTGATAGGCGAACCGATCACCCCATTTCCCGCGGACACGGAGGGGCGGGCAAGGATCCCCAAGACGGGCTCCTGGCCACGAGGGCTGACCGCCCCGTCCGCGGCAGGCCATTAGGAGGCGACATTGGCGACCGTCACCATGAAAGAGCTGCTGGAGGCCGGGGTCCACTTCGGGCACCTCACCCGCAAGTGGAACCCCAAGATGAAGAAGTACATCTTTGGGCAGCGCAACGGCATCCACATCATCGACCTTCAACACACGCTGCGCGAGTTCAAGAAGGCCTCCGAGTTCGTGACGGAGACCGCGGCCCGGGGCGGCAAGATCCTCTTCGTCGGGACCAAGCGGCAGGCCCAGGAGGCCATCCGCGAGGCGGCCGAGAAGATCGGCATGCCGAGCGTGACCGAGCGGTGGCTGGGCGGCACCCTCACCAACTTCCGGACCATCATGACCCGCGTCCAGCGCCTGAAGGAGCTGAGCCGCCTCGACACGGACCCCAAGTTCGAAAACCTCACCAAGAAGGAGCGCCTCCTCCTGAGCAAGGAGAAGGCGAAGCTCGAGACCATGCTCCTCGGGATCACCGAGATGAACCGCCTTCCCGCGGCCCTCTTCGTGATCGACCTCAAGCGCGAGAAGAACTGCATCCTCGAGGCCAAGAAGCTCGGCATCCCCGTGGTGGCCATGGTGGACACGAACTGCGATCCGGACGACGCCGATTTCCCCATCCCCGGCAACGACGACGCCGTGCGCGCCATCCAGCTCTTCGCCGGCAAGATCGCCGAGGCCCTCGAGGAGGGCCGCGCCTCCTACCAGGAGCACGCGCAGTCGGCGGCCAACGACGAGGCCATGGCGGACAAGATCGGGCGCGACACCGGCGCGATCTCGGACGAGGACCCCAAGAAGGCAGCCGCCAAGGCGCCCCGCCGGCGCGAAGGCGGGCCGGGCGACAAGGCGAAGCCGGGGACTCGCAGGCCCGCAGGAACAGGCACAGGCAGGCCTCCGGCCCGGAAGCCCGCCGCCAAGCCCGCGGCCGAACCCAAAACGAAAGAGGAGTAGCACCATGGCGATCACACCCAAGGCCGTCCAGGAGCTTCGCGAGAAGACCGGCGTCGGCATGATGGACTGCAAGCGCGCCCTCGAAGAGACGGGCGGCGACATGGAGGAGGCCGTCAGGGTCCTCCGCAAGAAGGGCATCGCGACGGCCGAGAAGAAGTCCATGCGCGCGGCCTCCGACGGCCTCATCTCGGCCTACGTCTCGGCCGACGGCCACACCGGCGCGCTCCTCGAGATCAACTGCGAGACCGACTTCGTCGCCAAGACCGACGACTTCCAGGGTCTGGCCGCGGGCCTCTGCGCCCAGGTGGCCGAGAAGGCCCCCGCGGACGAGGCGACCCTCCTCGAGCAGGAGAGTCTGGCCGACCCCGCCCACAAGGTGAAGGACGTCATCGTCGCCAAGGTGGCCAAGCTCGGTGAGAACATCCAGCTCCGCCGCTTCATCCGCTACCACGGCGCCGGCTCCTTCGCGGCGTCCTACATCCACGCCGGCGGCAAGATCGGCGTCCTCATGGAGTGCGAGGCGCCCGCGGTTAACGAAGACGTGAAGGCCGTGGCGAGGGACCTCTGCATGCAGGTCGCCGCCGCCGCGCCCAGGTTCGTGAGCCGCCAGGAGGTCACCCCCGAGGTGCTGGAGAGCGAGAAGGAGATCTACCGCGCCCAGGTCCTCGCGCAGGGCAAGCCCGCCAACATCGTCGACAAGATCGTCGAGGGCAAGATGAACAAGTTCTACGAGGAGGCGTGCCTCCTCGAGCAGGCCTTCATCAAGGACACGGCCATCTGCGTCCAGAAGCACGTCGACGCCGCGGCCAAGGGCCTGAAGGTCATCCGCTTTACGCGGTACGTCCTGGGCGAGGGATTGAAATCCTCGGCCTGCGACGCGCAGTAAGCGACGCGAACAAGGGGCGGCCTTCGGGCCGCCCTTTTCGTTTGTAGAGTGAAACGTAAAACGTGAGACGCGAGACGTGAGAGGCGGGAGGTGAGACGAGAAGCAGAGGGATTAGGCGGAAACGCGAAGGCGGAACGGGAAGCTCTGCCAGCGAGAGCAGCCCCGTTTGCATTCGGTATGCTGTCTATCTTCTATCGTTTTCCGTCTTCCATCTTCCGTCTTCCGTCTTCCGTCTGACGTCTGACGTCTATCGTCTCACCCACGACCCCTGACCGCGGCGCGCGAATCCGCTAAAATGTAACCCCGAAGGAGCCCCCATGGCCGAGCCCAAGTACAAGCGAATCCTCCTCAAGCTCTCCGGCGAGGCCCTCATGGGCGACGCCGGCTACGGCATCCACCCCGAGGCCGTGGCGACCGTGGCCGACGAGATCCGGGAGATCCACGCCATGGGCGTCTGCATCTCCCTCGTCGTGGGCGGCGGCAACATCTTCCGCGGCATCGAAGCGGGCGAGAAAGGGCTGGACCGCGTCACGGCGGACCACATGGGCATGCTCGCCACGGTCATCAACGGCCTGGCGCTCCAGGACGCCCTCGAGAAGAAGGGTATTCCCACGCGCCTCATGACGGCCATAGGCATGCAGGCGCTCGCCGAGCCCTACATCCGCCGGCGCGCCTGGCGCCACCTGGAGAAGGGCCGCGTGGTCATCTTCGCCGCCGGCACGGGCAACCCCTACTTCACCACCGACTCGGCGGCGGCCCTGCGCGCCATCGAGGTGAAGGCCGAGCTCCTCCTCAAGGCCACCAAGGTGGACGGCGTCTACAGCGCCGACCCCAAGAAGGACCCCGCGGCGAAGCGCTACGACGCGCTCACCTACATGCAGGCCCTCGAGGAGGGGCTGAAGGTGATGGACGCCACGGCCATCAGCCTCTGCATGGAGAACGCCATCCCCATCCGCATCTTCAACCTCTTCCAGCCAGGGAACATCCGCCGTATAGTGGAGGGCGAGGCGGTGGGGTCGATCGTGTCGTAAAGAGGTAATCGGGTAATCAGGTCATCAGGTAATCGGGTTAAAAGGTCATCGAAGGGAGGATTTCCGCTCGATCACCCGATCACGGGATCACCTGATCACCGTTCCCGCGCGGAGGCATCCATGACGAAGGCCATCATCAAGGACGTCGAAGACAAGCTGAAGCAGACGCTGGAAGCCACTCGGCACGAGCTCTCCACGCTCCGGGCCGGGAAGGCGAACCTCTCCATCCTCGAGCCCGTGCACGTGGACAGCTACGGCAGCAAGGTGCCGCTCAACCAGGTGGCCACCATGGCCGTGCCCGAGGCCCGGCTCATCACGCTCCAGCCGTGGGACCCCAAGCAGATCGGCGCCATCGAGCGCGCCATCCTCGAGGCCAACATCGGCCTCAACCCCTCCAACGACGGCCGCCTCATCCGGATCCCCATCCCCGCGCTCACGGAGGAGCGCCGCAAGGAGCTCTGCAAGAAGGCCCGCGAGATCGGCGAGAAGGGCAAGGTCGCCGTCCGCCACCTCCGCCACGAGGGCCGCACGGCGCTCGAGAGGCGCGAGAAGTCCAAGGAGATCTCCGAGGACGAGCGGGACAAGGGCTTCGACCGGGTCCAGCACCTCCACGACGACTACATCAAGCAGATCACCGACTCGGTCGCGCACAAGGAAAAGGACATCATGGAAGTCTGAGCGGCGGGTCCCTCCGCCGCTCTCCCCACGGAGGGCCATGGCATGAGCGCTCGCCCACGCGTGGCCGCGGCGATCCTCGCAGGCGGCCTGGGGACGCGCCTGGGGGGCGACGTGCCCAAGCCCTTCCTCCCCGTGCTGGGTCATCCCCTCATCCACTACAGCATGAGGGTCTTCGAGTCGCTGCCCGAGGTGGCGACCATCAGGATCGCCGTCCCCGAGATGCACGCGGCGACCCTCGAGAGGCTCCTCGCGCCCTACCCGAAGCGCGCCTACCGAGGGTGGACCGCCGGTGGCGCGACCCGCGCCCACTCTGCCCTCGCCGCCCTCGCCGCGCTGGAGGCGGACCGCCCCGACGTGGTCCTCGTCCACGACGCGGCCCGGCCGCTCATCACGAAGGAGGAGGTCCGCTCGCTCCTCGCGGCGCTCGAGGGGAACGACGGTGCCATCCTCGCCGCGCCGCCCGTGGACACGCTCTGGCGCGTGGAGGGTGCGGACATCGAGGACGTCGTGGAGCGGCGCGGGACGGTTCGGGCCTTCACGCCGCAGGCCTTCTCCTACGCCGTCTTGCGCGAGGCTCTGGAGAAGGGCATCGACGAGGGATTCGAGGGGACCGACGACGCGGCGTACGTGCGGCGGCGCGGCGGGACCGTCACGTGGGTGCAGGGCTCGCGGTGGAACATCAAGGTGACCTACCCCGAGGACCTCGTCCTCGTGGAGGCCGTGCTCGGAGGCGGCGGATGCGCATAGGGCACGGCTGGGACCTGCACCGCATGGCGGAGGGGCGGCCCTGCAAGATCGGGGGCCTGACGATCCCGCACGGGAGGGGGCCCCTCGGGCACTCGGACGGGGACGTGGCCCTGCACGCCCTCGCCGACGCGCTCCTGGGGGCCGCGGCGCTGGGAGACATCGGCACGCTCTTCCCGGACACCGATCCCGCGTGGAGGGGCGCCGACAGCGGCGACCTGCTCTCGGAGGTCCTGCGGCGCGTCCACGCGGAGGGCTTCGCGTTGGGGAACGTGGACATCACCGTCGTCGCGCAGGAACCCAAGATCGGCCCGCACCGCGAGAGGTTGCGTGCGCACATCGCCAGGCTCCTGGGCGTCGCGGTCGGGCAGGTGAGCGTGAAGGCGAAGACCGCGGAGGGCCTCGGCGACATCGGCGCCGGCGATGCCATCGCCTGCCACGCGGTGGTGCTGCTCGAGAGCAAATCCACAAACACCTGATTGGAGCAGGTCCGGCTGTGGGAGCCGCCTCCTGGCGGCGAAGCGCCGGTTCAGCAAGCTCGTCAGTTCGGGACCGGGAGGTCGCTCCCACACCCCGTCGCGCATCCCCGCGTCTGCCTCATGACCGCGGAAGGCGTCCGAACATGAAGGACGGGCGGGCCCGGAGGCCCGCCCGTTCTGCATCGCCGGCGTCAGGGCCCGCGCTTACTGCCTGGGCAGGATGCGCACGTTCCACGCGAGGGCCGATCCATCGGGCTGGATCCATCCGTCGGCCTTCACTTTCGTGCCCACGGCCAGGGTGTTCGGGCTCACCTGCGTCCGTCCCTTCCAGACGAGGGAGTTCCCGTCGAGGTTCACGAGGAAGGTCTGGTCGCCCTTGGCCATGGTGAAGGCGACGACGTTGCCCGAGTCGTCCTGCGTCAGCGCGGTGACGGGCCCGACGACCAGGAAGTCGAGGGCTGAGGTGTTGATCATCTTGGCCGCGAAGACGCCGCCGAGAACCTCGCCCTTGACGCCAACGGTGGCGCCCACCTGCAGGGTGCCGTTGCCGATGACGTGCGCCTGGGTGCGGTGGATGACGACGGCGCCGTCGAGCGTGAGCGTGGTCTCATCGAGGGCCGTCACGGTGCCGTGCCAGAAGAAGTCGGCGCCGAGTTCTCCGAGGACGAGCGTCGGCTGGCCGTTGACGAAGATGAAGCGGCAGTGCATGGGCACGCCCGGCTGGACCTCGAAGAAGGGGACCGGGCCCATGGTCCCGTCCGAGAGGACGGCCACGAACCGAGTCCTGTCGTTCACGTTCAACGTGAGCCCCTGCAGGGTGACGGTGTTCTCCGCGACAGCGGTGACGACGCCTGCGAGCGCGGCGCCGCTGGGAGGTGTCTGGGCGGCCGCGGCGAGGCCCGACAGGAGCGCGGTAGCTGCGAGGATCGAGAGCTTCAGGAACCTGCTGGTCATGTCTTCCTCCTTAGGCCCCCTCTCGGGCCTTCCGCGCCTTGAGACCGCGCGTCCCGCTGGAAGGTTTAATGGTTCCCCGTCCCTTGCGCGGTGGCCCTCCGAGCGGATATTCTTTAGCCCGTCGGGGCGTAGCGCAGCCTGGTAGCGCATCTGCTTTGGGAGCAGAGGGTCGCGAGTTCAAATCTCGCCGCCCCGACCAGAAGCCCTCTGACGGCGACGGTCGGCGAAGTCCCCGGTCGGGAGTGACGCCCTCAAGAACTCGGCTGTACCTTTTCTGCAACGTCCTCGAAATCTACGGCTGTGAACCGGGGGAGGCGGTCCCCGCCGCCCTGCGCGGGCACGGTTGCATCGCACCGCGCGGGCGCGTAGATTGGCCCTGGGTCATGCGCCGAAAGGCCGATCACTTGAATGGGGGGGGCCATGCCAACCAGGAGATGGATTCCGCTCGCGCTCGCTTGCCTCGGGTTCGTCGCGGCCTGCGCCGCCTTCGCCGCCGGTCCGGGCGGCGCCGTGGCCGTGGGGAAGGGGCAGTTCTTCACCACGATCCCCTCCACCTACGTCACGCCCCAGACCTGGCAATGGACCGACACCACGGGCACCCACTACGGCGCCCGCGGCCCCTACGTGACGGGGCACGTCGCGGGAATGCTCGGCTCCAACAAGGTCTGGTCGCCGATGGGGTCGTGGAACAGCACCTCGACGGCCGTCTACCCGCTCCCCCTCACCCTGACGACGGTGGTGCAGGGGCTGACGGGGCTACTCTTTTCCAGCCCGCCGGTGTACCCGACGATCCAGCAGTACCTCCCCTCGAAGCTGCCGCCCCCCGACCAGGCCCAGCCGTCTCCGGTCCAGTACTTCGGCGCCGCCAACAACGACTTCACCCTGGTCCCGACGAACGGGACCGGAGGATCCGGCGCCTACGCCCTGCCCGCGAGCACGGACTCCACCACCAAGGTCACGGCGGTGGACGGGTTCTCCGACTGGGCCGCGAGCGTCACCTACTTCGCCGCGAACAACCCCGCGGACAAGCCGGGCTACTACGACATGAACTTCACCTTCGCCAACGGGTCGCCCCTCGTCTACATGACCTTCAAGGCCCCGGGGCTCCAGTTCTTCATGAACTCCGTCCCCTCGACCACGCCCAACCTGTTCTACCCCCAGTACGCCGCGGTGCCGAGCGGGGTCATCAAGAACCTCGACGGGTCCAACGCGAACACGGTGGGTCTCCTCATCTCCGGGCCGGTCACCGATCCGAACGCCATGACGCACGACAACTTCTACCACGCGTACACCTTCATCGCGCCGCCGGGTTCCACCTGGACCGGGTCGGGCGCGGTGACGAAGCTGGCGTTCCCGCAGGGCTCGACGGAGAACTGGCTCATCGTGCTGCTCATGCCCGACCTGCCCTCCGACATCAAGCCCGGGTCCGACAACGGGCGCTCCGCGGCGCCCGTCCTGCAGGCCTACCTCGACGCGATGAAACCCTACGCCTACGGCATCCCGAGGAAGGCCGACGCCACGGGCAATGACCTGGGCACGGGTACCGTGACCTCTTGGAGCTACGACCGCGCGACCCAGAAGGTCACGACCACCTTCTCTTACAACCTCTCGGCGCCCCCCGGCCAGACCGCCTCGGGGACGCTCTACGGCCTCTTCCCCCACCAGTGGCGGACGGTGCGGGGCAACACCAATACGGCGCAGTTCCTCAAGGTCAACGGGAACGTGCTGCAGTACACCACCGTGATGGGGAAACTGCAGCTCGCCGCGGGCAACGGGTTCTCGACGACCACCACTTTCCCGGGCATCCTTCCCAACATCCCCAGCGTGGCGAGCAGTTACGACGGACTCAACGGTGTCAACGGCTCCACGGACACCTTCAAGGGCATCCTCGAGGATGAGGCCGCCTCGCCCCCGAGGACTCCCGGGCCGGCGGATGTCAACACCTACGACTCGGGGAAGATCATGGGGATCCGGGCGTCGCTCCTCCAGGTGGGGAACGAGGTGAAGGACAGCAAGGCCTCGACGGCCGCGCTCTCCGCGCTCAAGTCCGACATGGAGGGATGGCTCGGAGGCAAGAACAACGGGTCCCTCCAGACCTTCATCTACTACAACGCGGGCTGGGGCGCCTTCGTGGGGTACCCCTCCTCCTACTTCGCCGACGCGTACCTCAACGACCTTCACTTCCACTACGGCTACTGGCTCCGCGCCGCCGCCGAGGTGGCGCGAGCCGACAAGACGTGGATGGCGGACTGGGGCCCCATGGTCAACCTCCTCGCAAAGACCATCGCCAACCCCGTCCGCAACGAGGCCGGCACCACCACGAGCCCGGCCACGCCCTTCCTGCGCTACTTCGACCCCTACTTCGGCCACTCCTGGGCGAGCGGTCTGGCCCAGAACGCCCTCAACCAGGAGTCCTCCTCCGAAGCCATGAGCGCGTGGACGGGGATGATCCTGTGGGGCCAGGAGTGGGGACAGGCCCAGACCCCGCCCGACTACACCCTGCGCGACCTGGGCATCTGGATGTACACGACCGAGATGAACGCCCTCCAGAACTACTGGTTCGACACGGAGAAGGACATCCTCCCGCACGACTACCGGCTGAACGGCTCGGCCGACACGCCCAACACTCCGCTCACCTTCGCGTCGCAGGTCTACGGCAACTACCTCCAGCTCATCTCCGACTTCGGAGAGCACGCGGACTACCTGGCCGGGATCAGCTGGCTGCCCTTCCACGGGGGCTCGCTCTACCTCACCTCCACCGACGCGACGGTCAAGGCGGCGCTCCAGAGCCAGTACGACTGGGCCCTGGCCAACCAGACGGTCCTGAGCACGAAGAACCCGGCCGCCAAGGGCCAGCGCACCCCGGACGTGTGGTCGGACGGCTGGGGCGAGGTGGCCTACAACTTCCAGGGCCTTCTCGGCGACGCGAGCAACACGGCCGCCCTCAAGGCCTACCTGAACTGGGCCGACCCTCCCTCCAAGGCCATCAAGGACATCAAGAACTCCAACCCGTGCAAGGTGGCGTGCCCCAACCACGGCCTGCAGGACGGCGATCACGTCCGAATCCTCGGCGCGCAGGGCATGACCAAGATCAACAACAACCAGGCGAACGCCCAGACCGCGGGGCCCTTCTACATCGTGCAGGCCATCACGCCGCCGGACCCGAACAACTTCTGCCTCAAGGGGGTGAGCACGCTCGACACGAGCGTCTTCAAGGACTACACCGGGGGAGGGACGGTCACCGCCAACTACAGCGCGCCGCAGGACGGAGAGGCGGTCTCTTACAGCTACTACTGGATCAAGAACCTCGGGGTCCTCGGCGAGAGGGACCCCTCCATCACGGCGGATCAGCCGTACGCCATGGTGTTCGTCCCCAAGCCGGGCGCCTCCAAGAACTGGTACGTGGCCTGGAACCCCGGCACGACGGATGGCCTGGTCGTGAACTTCTCCGACGGGACGAAGGTCGGGCCCATCAAGGCCGATGACCTGAAGACCTTGAACCGGTAAGGCGCACCCCGACCGGGCTCCTTCAAGCCGTCGGGGCCCGGAGCGGATCATGATCACGGATCTCCCCCGGAGCGGGCGGCGCGGGCCGCCCGCTTTCCTTTTCCGAGAGCCGTCTCGCGAGATGCCCCAGCCTGCCCGGCCGGGCCCTGAAGACCATTGCCCCGCCTTGCTCCGGGCGCTATCCTCGCAATGCAGGCCCGACCAGTGCAGGGGAGGGGACCATGGGCACGACGACCACGACGGAGACCTTCACGCCCCGCGAAGTCCGTGGCGCGCCGTCCGACGAGCGCTCCGCCTTCTTCAAGGCCCGCTACCTCGAGTCGCCCCTGAGGGTGGACATCGAGTACATCCGCCTCCTCACCGAGTCCCACCGCCGCACCGACGGGATGGAGCTCCTGGAGCGCCGCGCGGAGGACCACGCGCACGCCCTCGAGCGCCTCACCCCCGTCATCCACGAGCGGGACCGCATCGCGGGGAACAAGACGCGCTTCATTCGGGGCGCCATCCCCTACGCCAACTACGCCGCGGGGCCCTTCCTCCGGGAGATCCGCAAGGAGCGGCAGGACGCCCAGCAGCGGCTCGCCGAACAGGGCACGGGCGGGGGCATCGCCCTGGCCCGCGACCGGGCCGCCGATGAGGGCCTCTGCGTCCTCTCGGGCAAGTTCCTCATCGCGCCGTCGGAGCTCGAGGAGTTCGCGGCGATCTGCGAGTACTGGGACGACAAGTGCATGATGGGCGTCGGCGACAGGCTCTGGAAGAGCGAGTTCGCCCAGGCCCACTTCATCGAGGCGGGCTGGGAGATGGGGCTCTTCACGGCCCCCCACGACCCGTGCCCCGAGGGGCGCCTCATCCTCGACTTCGAGTCCGCCGTGGGGCGCGGCTACGCGGCCATCCTCGGCGAGCTCGACGAGAGGATCGCCTCCTTCCAGCCCGCCGCCATCGCGGACGCCCAGAAGCTCCACTTCTGGCGAGCCGCGCGCCGAACCCTGCAGGGCGCCCTGGCCCTCGCCGGGAGCTACGCGAAGGAGGCCGAGCGCCTCGCCACGTCCGAGCCCGACGCCGCGCGCAAGGCCGAGCTCCTGGACATGGCCGCCGCGTGCCGCCGAGTGCCCGCCCTCCCGCCGAGGAACTTCAAGGAGGCGGTCCAGTCCTTCTGGTTCACGTACATGCTCGGCCACATGGAGGGCGCCCACCTGGGCTACTCCCCCGGGCGCCTCGACCAGCTCCTCTTCCCGTACTACCGCGACGACGCCGGCGTGACGTGGGGTGAGGCCGTGGGCCTCCTCGAAGAGCTCTTCGTGAAGATGACCCAGATCGAGTACATCGCCAGCATGAGCTGGCAGGGCCTGGGCCACGGCAACCTCTACCAGAACTGCATCCTGGGCGGCCTAGACGGGGAGGGCAACCCCGCGGACAACGAGGTCTCCCTCGCCATCCTCCAGGCCCAGATCAACATGCAGATGACCCAGCCGACGCTCTCCGTCTGGTACGACGACGCCCTCTCGCGCCCCTTCCTGATGAAGGCGCTCGAGTGCGTCAAGACGGGCGTCGGTTACCCCGCCTTCTTCAACCTCAAGACCTTCGTGGCCCACGAGCTCGAGCGGACGGGCCTTCCCGTGGAGGTGATCCGCAAGCACGCCGCCATGGGCGGCTGCACGGAACCGACCCTGCAGGGGATGGCGTACGGCGTCGTCCAGGCGGGGTTCGTGAACCACGGGAAGCTCCTCGACCTCACGCTCAACGACGGCGTGGACCCGGTCACGGGCATCCGGCTCTTCGACCCGCGCCCCATGGCCACCTACGACGACGTGGAGGCCTCGTACATCGACAAGATGCACGCGGCGGTCCGCAACTGGCAGCGGTACTGGAACTACGTCATGCTCGCGCACCGCGACACCGTGCCCCTGGTCTTCTGCTCGGTCTTCGTGAGCGACTGCCTCGGCCGCGGCCGCTGCATGGACGACGGCGGCGCCGTCCACAACGGCACGCCCACGACGCTCTCGTCGGGCCTCGTGAACGTGGTGAACTCCCTCGCGGTCGTCCGGCACCTCTGCTTCGAAGAGGGGGTCTGCACCCTCGACGAGCTGAGGCGCGCCGTCGCCGAGGACTGGCAGGGCCACGAACTCCTCCGGAAGAAGGCCCTCGCCGTCCCCAAGTGGGGCAACGACCTCGACGACGTGGACGGCATCTTCCTGAGGCTCTACGACGACTATTGCCGGTGGGTCGCCGGGCAGGACAACTGCCTCGGGTGCCCTTACGACCCATCCATGCTCGCCATCTCCACGCCCGTGCCCTTCGGCAAGGCGTGCGCGGCCTTCCCCGACGGGCGGCGCGCGGGCGAGCCCCTCGCGGACGGCGTCACGTCGCCCTTCCCGGGCACCGACACGTGCGGCCCCACGGCCGTGGTGCGCTCCTCGGGCAAGGTGGACCACACGCGCATCCGCGGCGGCCTCCTCAACCTCAAGTTCCACCCCA
>JBBIUU010000068.1:0-14947 GCA_037440125.1 Acidobacteriota bacterium | reverse complement strand
CGAGTTCCTTGAGAAGGTCGTCCACGGGCTTCTCGAGGTACTTGGGCAGCTCGCCACGGGCGCGGGCGTCCTGCAGGATGTGGATGAGCAGGACGAACGGAGCCTTGGTTTTCCGGACCACATCCTTTGCGCGAGGATCTTCGCGAAGCTCCTTGAAGTCGGCCCGGAGCATGAGCGCGTCATACGGGTACGTCGCTCCCCGCTTGGTCGAGAGGATGAGCAGGTCCAGGGCGGCGTCTTTGCCGACCCGACGGTTGACCGCCGGGAGGAGGATACCGATGTCGAACTGCAAAGAGTTCCAGCTTCTCTCCGGATCGGCAAAGGTGGCATCGATCGCCTTGAGCGCCGAGTGGCCCGAGGCGTCGTCGCTGGCATCCAAGGCCAACAGCCTGCGGACGTCCTTGACCCAGTCACGTATGTAGTTCACCGGGGGGCCACCCGTTTCCAGGCGGTCGAGGAGAGCCTCAGCCTCTCGTATCCTGCCCATTTCTGATAGCACCCAGGCCTTGTTCACGAGCGCCCACTGGGTGTCGGGATCCAGGAAAAGCTGGGCGTCCAAGGCCCGCAGGGCCTCTTCCAGTCGGCCGGAGGAGGCCAGTTGGATGCCCAGCATCGTGTGCCCGTTGGAGCTGAGCGGGTCCAGCCTGACGTGCTCCCGCAAGGCCACGGCGGCGAGGAGATCCGAGCCTCCCGTTGCGGGGCCCAACATGGCGAAATCGCTCTGGGCTTCGGGATCTTTAGGCCCCAGCCAGGCCGCCCTGAGGGACCATTCGATCTGTTTCTTCATGTCGGCATCGGGCTTCTCCGCTTCGAGTAAGGCTCCACTCGCCCAAGCCAGGCTGTACGTCGTATCTAGTTCGAGCGCCTTCGTAACCCACGCCTCAGCCTCCGTGATGCCCGAGTCCCGAGGGATGTGCCCGGCATCTATGGCAAAACAATAGGCGCCGGCGATCCGGGCCGCCGCCTCGGCAGAGTTTGGATCCGAGTGCCATGCCCGCTTGAACGCGGAGAGGGCTTGGTCGAAATCGGTCCGCTCCCCGCGTCGAACGTAGCGTGCCAGATCGTGTTTCCCCAGTTGGATGGCCAGCTCGCATTCCGAATTTGCCGGGAGGGAGAGAGCCGGTCCCGCCGATGCATCCGGCAACAGGGCCTTGCAGATGCCCTCCACCGCTTCGCGGGCCATCGTAGTGTAGGTATCCCGCGTTCCCTGATACTGGTGGCCCCAGCGCACCTTCCTGGTCTTCGCGTCGGCGACCTGGATGTCGAAGACGAGGTGGTCGCCTTCCGCCGTCACCGTCGAGAGGACGAAGGTCTGCACGCCGTACGCGGCGGCCACCTTGTCCAGGTCGCCGTGGGCACGCTCTACCTCGAAGCTCGAGGGAGGGATCCGGGCGTCGATGCCCTGCACTTCTCCTAACAGCGTGGACAGCGTGCTCGGAACGGCGTCGGTCATATAGGCCGACTCGGGCGAGCCCAGGACCTTGCACGGCAGGGCCACGAGGCTGGGGACGCCGCCGAGTGCTGGAGGCTGGGCCGCAGAGCCCGGCCCTGTCCTTCGCCACGGGTTCCAGACCAGACCAGCGACGACGGCTGACAGAAGCAGGGCCGTGACGATTCCGGCCAGCAAGGTCCGATGTCGGTGGAGCCACGAATCCGGCGGAGCCGGAAGCGCGCTCGGCGGCGGCGTGATGGCCCCGCCCGAAACCGCCTCCAGGGCGAAGGCCAGATCGTGAGCCGAGGAGAACCGGTCCTCGGGGCGCTTCTCGAGACAGCGATTCACGAGTTGGGCCAGGGCAGGGGGTGTTTTCGGAGCGAGCTTCAGCAGATCTGGAGCATCCTCCTTGAGGATAGCGGCCGCGACGTCAGTGTGGGTGTCGCCGGTGAATGCCTGCTTTGCCGATAGCATCTCGAAGAGAATGCAGCCGAAGGCGAAGACGTCCGTGCGCGCATCGACGGGCCTTCCCCGCACCTGCTCTGGGCTCATATAGCCGGGCGTGCCGAGGACCTTGCCCTCCCGGGTCGGGCTATCGGCGGTGAGCGCCTCCGACTGCATCTCCGGGTGAGGCTGCTCATTTTGCCTGAGCCTTGCCAGGCCAAAATCCAGGATCTTGATGCGGCCTTCGTTCGTGATGAATAGATTCTCGGGTTTGAGATCGCGGTGAACGATGCCCCTCTCGTGGGCGGCGGCCAGGCCCTGCGCGATCTCGACGCCGAACGCCACGGCCTTCGCCGGGGGTAGAGGGCCTCCCCGCAGCCGTTCGCGCAGGCTCTCGCCCTCGAGGAGTTGTTCGACGATGTAGGGCGTCCCCTCGTGCGTCCCGATGTCGAAGACCGCGAGAATGTTCGGGTGATCCAACGCGGCTGTAGCCCGCGCCTCCTGCTCGAACCGCCTGAGGCGCTCGGGGTCGGAAGCAAACTCCGTTGGAAGGACCTTGATGGCCACGTCACGCCCCAAGCGCGTGTCCCGCGCCCGATACACTTCCCCCATTCCGCCCACACCCAGGGGCGAAAGGATTTCGTAAGGGCCGAGCTTCGTGCCGGACGCCAAACTCAAGACAGCACCCCATCACATTGCGAATTGCGAAATTGGGATTTCGAATTCATGGTACTTGCTTTCAAGAAAGCATGAGTACCACCAATTCCAATTTCCAAATTCCATTTCCAAATCACTTCCCCTCCTCCCCCGTCGTGTCCTGGATGAGGACGACGTCGCAGGATGCGGTCGCGTGCGCGTAGGTGATCTGCTTTCCGTCGGGCGAGATGTCGAAATATGGAGAGTGGAGCAAGTTCTTGAGGTCTAGGTAGACGGTCGGCGGGCTCTTGTCCAGGGTCTTCCTGTAGATGGCCGGACGGTCGTCAGCCCCATAAAGGATGCTTCGGCCATCCGGGGCCCACCGCATTTCTCTTCCCGCAAGGTAGGGTTCGAGGAGTTCGATGCGATGGCCGCTCCCCGCCAGAGTCGCCACTGCAAGGGTCGAGCCTCTCTTATCCACGACCCAGCCCGCCAGTCGGCGCCCTTCGGGAGAAATTGCTCGTGCCTGAAAGTTCTTGAAGCATTCCCCCCGATCGGCATTGGTCGCGCCTAACGGTTCAGGCTTCCCGCCCTCGATGGGGACGCGCCATGTCCTTGTCTCCGGTTTGAGGCTCGTGAAGATCACCCAGCGCCCGTCTTTGGTCACAAGGGGTCGGAAGTCCCACGGACCGGGTGTAAGGCGCATGAGGTTGCTTCCGTCGGCATCGACTCGCCAGATTGCCCCCGCGGCAAGAAAGATGATGGTCCGGCCGTCGGGTGCGATATCCTGGTACCATTCATACGCTTGGCTGCGAGTCACGCGTCGCGGATTGCCTCCCGGTTTGTCGACGTACCAAAGGTCCCGCTGGCCGCCAGCCAGCGAGGTATAAACGAGGCCGCCCCCTGGCGTCCACTTCAGACCCTCGTTGCCGGTCCAGTTGTCGGAGTCGAAGGTGACCTGGGTCCCGTGAGTCGGCTCGTTGAAGGGTGCGACCCAGATGTCGCAGCGGCCGTCCACCCGGATGGACGATACAGAGCGCCCATCGTTCGAGACGTTCAGCCCCGTGTAGTAGGCCACCTCGCTGGTGATCGGACGAGCCAGGCCCGAGGGTACATCGACCAGCCAGAACTGCCACCCGGTGGTCTTACCGCAGATCTGAGAACCGTTGACGAGGAGCCGCTTACTATCTGGCATCCAATCCAAATCCCAAAGGAAATCCCAGGGCTTTCCGCCGAGGCTGCGAGCTTCGCCGGTCCGGGCATCCACGAGTTCGACGAAACCCTCCTGCTGCTCGCCACGTGGCCAGGCGATGGTGCGTCCGTCGGGCGACCAGGCGGGCCCGTGACTGCCCGGCGAATCGGTGGTGTCATGAACCAGGATCTTCTGCAAACTCCCATCCGAGTTTGCGACCTTCAGGTCATCCAGGTTCTTGGAGTTTAGGCACGAATAGGCCAGCAGACTGCCATCGGGTGAGAAGGTGATCGGAGAATCAACATCCTCAATTGGGAGCCGCTCGGGCATGCCTCCCAGAACCGGCACCCTGTAAAGGTGGGAGGACCCGGCTTTCGCAGGCCAACCGACGAAGTAGACGTAGTTTGCATCTGGAGAAAACGTCGGGGCAGTCCATCGGGCTTCCGAAGGGGGCACAATTTGCACGGCGCTGGAGGTGGCGACATTCTGAACCCAAAGCCCCGGTCTGCCCCGGGCGTCGGTGAGAATGTAGGCTACGTAGTGTCCGTCCCGGGAGATGGCCGCCCGACCCCGGATACCAATCCGGCCGCCTCGCAACCACATCTGAGCCGCACCGCCGTGCGTGAGGCGCGTGACTTTCACCTCCTCGAAGGGTTTGGGCGCGGGTTTCTTACCACGGACGTAGTAAAGGGCCAATAGGACGGCGCCGGTGACGACTGCGGCTGCCGCCACAATGCCAAGGGCAAGGGCCCATCGTTTCGGCTGGGCGACCGACAAGCCCCCAGCCGGTGTCGTGATGGCAGCGCCGGGGCCCGATAGCGCCTCCAAGGCGAAGGCGAGGTCGCGCGCGGAGCCAAATCGGTCGTCGGGGCGCTTTTCGAGACAGCGACGGACGATGCGGTCGAGCGCGGCCGGAGTGACAGGGGGCAGAGGATTGGGGTCCTTGGCGAGGATGGCGGCGGCGATGTCGGTGTGCGTGGCTCCTTCGAAGGCCTTCTTGCCCGCGAGCATCTCGTAGAGCACGACGCCGAACGCAAAGAGATCCGACCGCGCATCGGCAACCTGTCCCCGCACCTGCTCGGGCGCCATGTACCCGGGTGTGCCCAGGACGCGTCCCTCGCGTGTCGGATTGTCTGCGGTGGCTGCCTGTGACTGCAGTGGGCCGGCTTCGTGCTCGGGCCTGAGCCGCGCGAGGCCGAAGTCGAGGATCTTGATGCGGCCGTCCTTGGTGATGAAGAGGTTCTCTGGCTTCAGGTCGCGGTGGACGATGCCTTTCTCATGGGCAGCGGCCAAGCCGCTGGCGATATGGTTGCCGAACTCCACCACCTTCGCGGGGGGGAGGGGCCCCCCTTGCAGACGCTGGCGGAGGCTCTCGCCCTCGAGGAGTTGTTCGACGATGTAGGGTGTCCCTTCGTGCGTACCGATATCGTGGATAGCGAGGATGTTGGGGTGGTCCAGGGCAGCCGTCGCCCGCGCCTCCTTCTCGAATCGCCGCAACCGCTCCGGGTCTTGGGCGAATTCCGCTGGAAGAACCTTTACCGCCACGTCGCGGCCCAGGCGCGTGTCCCGCGCCTTGTACACCTCGCCCATCCCCCCGGCGCCCAGGGGCGAGAGGATCTCGTACGGTCCGAGGCGCTGGCCCGGCGACAATGGCATGCCACACCTCTTCGCCAACCCGGCGACCGAGAAATACTTTTTTTCGCAATGCCACTCTAACATCCGCGAGCGCTCGCGTCCATTGAAGCTGCCTTGACATATGACTCTGAGAATCTATATTACTGACAAGTATTCAGCGAAGTTCACCTTCGGGTCCGGCCATCGGGCGGCTAGCCAGCTCTATGAGACTGGGTCGGGCGCGTGTACGGCTGATAGGGACGAGGCCAGCACCCTGCTAGGAGGCCGCGCATTGGGGCGGCGTGGAGGGGGTCATGAAGCTCATGCGACGGGCGACACACTGGGTCCTTGCGGTTACCCTGGCGGTCCTGTCCCTGTCCACCGCAGCCCAGACGACGGGCGGGTCGCTCGAAGGGAAGGTGGTCGACCAAGCGGGGCGGCCCATCCCGGGCGTCCAGGTTCAGGTCCTGGGTCCATGCGTGCAGGGATATGTGGGGGCGGCCACCGATATCGGAGGGCAGTATTTCATCGCCTTCCTTCCGGCGGGTCGAGGCTACGAGGTCAAGGCCGAGGCGCAGGGCTACGCGACGGTGGTCCGCAAGGGTATCGAGGTGCCACTCAACACGACCGTCAATCTTCCCTTCACCATGGGAGAGGGGAAGACCGAGATCGTGGTGACGGCAGGGGCATCGGTAATCGAGCCCAAGAGCACCCAGGGGGGATCCACCCTCTCCGACAAGATGGTCCAAGCCATCCCCCTCCAGCGAGACGCCAACCAGCTCGTCTTCCTGGCCCCTGGGGCTGTGGGCGGCGGGCCGTCCACGCCGGGCATGGCCTCCATCCTCGGCTCCACGGGCGCCGAGAACGCCTACCTCGTCAACGGTATGGACTTGACGAACACGAACTTCGGCACCGGTACCGGAGCGACGGGCTGCGATTGCGCCGGGGGCATCGGCCCGAGGGTGGTCGCGGGAGCCCAGATGGGCAGCACCCTCAACTTCGACTTCATCCAGGACCAGCAGGTCATGGCGGGGGGCGTGCCGCCCGAGTATGGCTGGAGCACGGGTGGGATCGTGAACTCCATCACGAAGAGCGGCGGCAACGAGTTTCACGGCAGCCTGTTCGCCTACTACTGGAGCGACGCCCTGCAGGCGGAGTCCGAGACCTATCCTTACCAATCCACGACCAAGGGCAACGGCGGCTACACGCGGTACGACGTGGGTGGCAGCCTGGGCGGCTATTTCGTCAAGGACAAGCTCTGGTTCTACCTCGCGTACGACTACAACCGGATGCAGCAGTACACGGATGTCCCGGCCGGCCCGGGCTTCGGCGACCCCCTGCTGTACCTGGACGGCCACCCCGCCCAATCGGTCTACGCGGGCCAGCGCATCCGGGACACGAGCGAGATCAACCAGCAGTACGCCTTCAACCTCACGTGGGCCGTCAATGCCAACCACAAGCTCTCCCTCGCGGTCTTCGGCAACCAGGACAAGGTGGACGGGTACGGCAGCCTGAGGAAGCTCACCTCGGAGGGCAATACATACTCGGCGCTGACGCGGCCCACCAACGTGTCGCTCCAGTGGAACGCGACCTGGACGCCCAAATTCTTCTCGGAAGCCGTGGTCAGCTATCACACGGCCACACAGAGGCCGACCATATCCTCCGCCGGAGCCTCCAGCGTGGACTACCAATACCTGCTCAGCGGGTTCAGGGCGCTGCCCAAGAAGCAGACCGTGGCGCCGACCTACCTCAACCCGTACATCGGGCAGATCGACCTGGGCAGCAACTACCAGGCTTCCCAGGGTTTCGGTACGTACGTGGGCATCGACGAGGACACCTCGTGGCAGGCTCGGCTCAAGGCGACCAACCTCTTCGGCGCCGCGGGCCGGCACGAGCTCTCCTACGGCCTGCAGTACGACGACCGCAGGTACACACCGGCCCAGTACCATTCAGGGCCAAGGGATTTCGTGTCGCCAGGCACCGGCAGGACGGCCGTGGGCGGCCTCATGGCGTGGTGGGCCCCGGCCGAGTGGGCGGGCTGGCCCGTGGGCCCCGGCGGCCAGCAGTACCTCTACGGTGTGGACGAGTACTATTCGCCACCGGCCATGCCGGCGGCCATGCGCACATGGGCCGCCTGGGTGAACGACAACTGGTCCCTCACCGATTTCTTCACGCTCAAGCTCGGCCTCCGGTACGACGAGGAGCGGGTGGAGGGCAAGCTCCCGGGTGCGAGATCCATCGACCTCACGGGAAACTATGCCCCTCGCCTGGGCTTCGCCTGGGACGTGGCGCACAACGGCAAGAGCAAGCTCTACGGCTTCGCCGGGCGCTACTTCCAGCGCGTCCCCACGGAAATCGCCATCCTGACGCTGAACAGCTACCAGTCGGGCTTCGAGATCTTCTACGATCCCCAGATGACCGTCTGGTCTGGATTTTCTCTGTTCCACGGGGGCGGGGGCGTGAAAATCCAGGGTCAGACGCCCGGCCTGCCCGTGACCTCGCGCCTCAAGGCCCCGTACACGGACGAATACCTCCTGGGCTTCTACTACGAGGTCCTGCCCGACCTGCAACTCGGCACGCGGATCATCTACCGCGCCCTGGGCCGCGCCATCGACGACCTGTCCTTCGACGGCGGCAGCACCTACGTCATCGCGAACATGGGGGACTGGACGAACGTGCCGACACCCGGCCTGAGTCCCGATTGGTCGAACAACTACAACGAGACCTACTACTTCCCCAAGCCGACGCGCATCTACCGGGCCCTCGAGATCACTGCCGTCAAGAGGTTCAGCAACAACTGGCAGATGGGCGCGTCGTACGTCCTCTCCCGCCTCGAGGGCAACTACGAGGGTTCAGTCCAAAACGACACCCGGGGCGGGGTGCTCCAACCCAATGTCACGCCGGCATTCGACCTGGCGCAGATGATGGTCAACGGGTACGGGCTCCTGCCCCTCGACCGGACGCACGCGCTGAAGATCTACGGCAGCTACCAGTTCAGCGACATCCCGCTCCAGCTTGCAGCGAACTTCGCCCTCTACAGCGGCACGCCCATCAGCAAGCAGATCGACTACGCGTGGTACTCCGGCAACCCCGGCTTCAGCGACGCCCGCGGCTCCAACGGCCGCACCCCGACGACGTGGACGCTCGACCTCGCCGTGCAGTACGACTTCAAGCTGCCCATGAAGAGCTGGCTCGGCGTCAGGCTCGACGTCTTCAACGTCACGAACAACCAGGCCACCACGGCCGTCTACCAGACCTGGCAGACCCAGCTCGATCCCGGCGGGCCCCTGGCGATGACCAACGCCCTCTGGTCCAAGCCCTACGAGCATCAGACGCCGCGGATCGCCCGCCTCGCCCTGCGGTGGACGTTCTAGGGACAGTGAGGAGTCAGGATGGAAGGGCAAGGAGGTCAGTAGGGGAGCAGGGAAGTAGGAGAGCAAGTGATCGATTGGTCGAGATGTCAGAGAAGTGGCCGGTGGGTTGACCCCTACCGGCCCATTCTCGTCTCTTCAACTGTTAGCGTTGATCAGAATCTGGAATCCTTCATGTCGAAGGCCCCTTAGCGACCCCTCACCTGGAGTTCGATCCAATCTCCCAAAACCTGCAGCGCAGACGGGTCCATGGTGACTTCGATCTTCGCGTACTCGGCCGGCGAGCCCGTCTGGGACGGCTGGAGCATGTGGTTCAATCCCGGCAGGAGGCTCTGCGTGAAGGCATTGTTCCCCCCGTCCTTAATGGCGCTCTGGATGGCCGCCAGATTCTCTTGGGGAGGGATCTGGCGGTCCTTTTCTCCCATGATCGCCAGGACGGGGCACTTGATCTTCATGAGGGTCGGCCGGGGATCGTAAACCAGGAATTCGCGGTACGACGGAGCGAGCAGGCGCTTCACCTGGTCATCCAACACGGACTCGACGGTTCCGGGAGGGTTCATTTCCCTGATCACCTCTCGGACCTTCTTCTCCGCGACGGCGGCGTCCTTTTCCCGGATGACCACGGCCAGCAGCTTCTCCTGCTGGGCCCGCCTGGCCTTGATCACGTCCTCGGTGGCACCGCGGGATCTGAGAAGGGCGCCCTGCTGGGCCAGCACGATCTGTTCACCGGAGAGCTCCGGGGGCGCGAGGAGGACGACGAAGGCCACCTCCGGGGTGGCCACCGCCGCCTGGGCAGCCACGATGCCCCCTTCCCCTTGGCCCACGATCATCCCGACGGACTTGGGATTCACGTCCTTGCGCTTCTTGAGGAAGGCCACCCCCGCCAGGGCGTCGTCCACGAAGTCGGCGTCCGTCGCCGCCAGAAAGCAGCCCGAAGACCTGCCTATGCCTCGCTTGTCGGTGCGCAGGACGGCGATTCCCCTGCGAGCGAGGTAGTCGGCGAGAACGAGGAAGGACTTGTGGCCGAAGAGGGTCTGGTCCCGATCCAGTGCCCCCGATCCCGGTACGAGAAGGGCCGCGGGGAACGGGCCCTGGCCCTGAGGCACGGTGAGTGTGGCGGATAAGGTCACTTCGCCCGTGCTCGCGTAGGTGACCTCCTCCACTCTGTAGGGGAAAGGCGGCTTGGGCATCTGCGGGCGGACCACCTCCACCGCCTTCTCCACGCGCTTGAAGGCGAGGGGCAGGGAAATGCCCCGCTGGATCCACTTCCCATCGATGCTGCCGTCCGCCTGCAGGCTCCCAATGAATTCGGCGCCGATGGTCGCCACGTTAATGCGGATGGCCTTCTTGTCCGTGGAGACGGCCCTCGCGGGTATACCCGTCGCCCCCTGGTCGGGGCTGTCCAGGGTTGCAAAGTAGGTCCCGTCAAGATTTGACTTGATGTGGAACAACAGCCTCAGGCCCTCCCCCTGCGGGGGGGATAGGGTCCCCTGCCAGATGCCGACAAAGGGTTTCCCGGCGAGAGTCACCCCGGTGGCAGTCTGGCCGGCCACGGCCCAGGGGAGGGCGCAGGACGCGATAATGAAAAGGGACATAAGCCGAGAGATGAAAAGCCTGGTCTTCATGGCGTCTCCCGATCCTGAAAGAGTACCTGAATCCATCCTTGGCATTCACCCTTCAAATCCGCCATCCGAAATCCGAAATCCCAAATCCGCAATTTCTGCTTTATTTTTTCACCGGCCCCAAGTACTTGTCGTACCACTCGAGATTCTTGGCGATGACCTCCCTTTCGAATCCCTCGATCGCGTGCCCGGAGTTCCAGATCAGGTGCCGCTTGTCCTGGGGCGGGGTGGCGAATGCCTTGAAGAGCGGGACCTGCGATGTCTCGACCGGCTGGTAGTCGAACCTGCCGCTGTCCATCTGGACGGGGGTCGTCACGCGGTAGGCCCAACCGGTCACCCCGCCGGCCCCCCAGAGGACCGCGGCCTTGATGCGCTTCTCGACGGCGAGGGGCATGGGACCGTCCACGGCTCCCCAGCTGAAACCCAGGTAGCCGATCTTGTCGCCGGCGATGTCAGAGCGGCTCTGCAAGAAGTCGATGGATCGGCAGACGTCCTTGATCTGCATGACCCGCATGTCGTCGCCCCACGTTTGGATGATCTCAAAGAGGTTCGCGCCCTCCGTGCCCCCCCGCTCGTAGGTACCCTTGAGGAGAGGATAGAGGACCGCCCGGCCGTCCTTGATGAGGTACTCGAAGTTGGGACGGTACCTCAAGCGGCGGCCGTTCTCGCTCGAGCCGATGCTGATGGGGGCGCCTCCGGGCCAGAAGACGACGACTTGGTAAGAGGGGGGTGCCTTCTTGGGCAGGAAGAGGTAGGCGAGCATCCGCTCGCCGCCGTACGCGGCCGTGAAGGAGACCTTCTCCAGGCGATAGTCCGGCGAAGAATCATCGGTCATCTCGGTGCGGGCATCGAGAGGAATCTTGGAGTAGGACAGGAAAGAGAGCCACGTCTTCCAGACATCCTCCGAGAAGGGTCCGGGCACCTTGACCGACTCGGCCGGAACGAGCTTCAGGGGGTGCTCGAGCTCCGCCGGCACGGGCCCCTGCATGGGCTTGATGCAGCGGAACCCCGTCTCGGACGACCGGTCGAAGGGTGGGCGGGGGGCCAGCCAGTTGAAATAGTGAACGGCGCCGCTGGCCGCCTCCCCGAGGGTGACCCTCCCATCCCCCGCCTCATTGAAGCACCACTCCCGGGCATTGCCCGCTATGTCAAAGAGACCGTAGCCGTTGATGGCGCCGGGGAAAGAACCGACGGGCGCCAGGCGTCCCGAGAAGTTGCTCCCGCCGAGGTAATAGCCGGACTGCTCCCCATCGACCACGGCGTTCCAATGACCGATCGTGGGCAACTGCTTGCCGACGAACTCCGCGTAGGCCGCTGCCTCGTACCAGCTCACGCCTGTGACCGGAAATTCGGCCTGTCCTTGGGTGTAGCTGGACAGCTCCCAACCCGCGGGCCCGGGTCGGCCGGTGGCGTCCTTGAAGAGCGCCACGGCCTCGTCCCAGGACAAGGTCGCGCCCTCCTTCACGAAGGCGTGTTTCCAGTACTCCCGTTTGCTGTAGCCTCCCCCGTCCACAAACGCCTTGAATGCGCGGTTCGTCACCTCGTAGGTGTCCATCCAGAAGCGGCCCGTCTCTACCGGCGTGGGCTTTTCGTAGCCGCCGTAATTAACCCAATCGAAGGGGGCACTCTCTGCCTCGACCATGTCGGGGGGCACCTGGCCCTTGGGAAACAGCCAAAAGGAGGCAGGGCCTTTCGGGCCCTTGAACACGCAACCCACGACCATCGGGTCGGCCATCGGGTGCTGCCCCCTGTACACGGCGTACCCCCGGGGACACAGCAGAGGTTTGTCCCCGGCGATCCCCAGGCGCACCCAGGATTTCTCGTCTCCAGAGGTAGGCCGGACGAAAACTTCTGCGCCGTCGAGCTTCGTCGCAGGCGCCTCATCGGTGGGAATCCCCTTGTCCATGGCCCGGAGTTTGAAGGTCCACACCCTGCTGCTGGTGGCCGCGTCCTGCAAAGTCTTTTGCAGCAGCGGGTCGTCGCCGAGGATGGCCACGGCCTCCCGGGCGAGCAGGAACGCCGGCCAGTAATCCTCCTTCGAGGCCAGGCGTGCTATCTCCGGGACGAGTTCTCTGCGGGCAAGGTTCTGGCGCGAGACGCGCATGCCGTACCACGTGGCGCCCGCTATGGCAGCCACCAGCAGGAGGGCCGCCGGGATGGTGAAGCGGGGGGTGCGCAGCAGGGAACGCAGGGTGATGCGGTGGTGCACCAGCGTGTCCAGACAGGCGGCCAGGTCTTTGCACAGGGCATCTGCCGACGGGTACCTGCGCTCGGGATCTTTCTCGAGACACCGCTTCAGGATCTTGTCCAGGTCGTCGGGTACACCCGGGCGTAGGCTGCCCGCGGCGGGCGGGGTCCTGGTCAGAATCGCGGAGAGAATCGAAACCGGAGAGTTCCCCTCGAAGGCCCGGCGCCCGGCGACCATCTCGTAGAGCACCGCCCCGAAGGAGAAGACGTCGGCGCGAAGGTCGGCCGTCTTGCCCTCGGCCTGCTCGGGTGACATGTAGCCCACGGTGCCGAGAATCTCCCCCTTTTGGGTCGGGCTGTCGACGGTCGGCGCTTCCGTGTTGGGCGCTCCCGAAAGGGGCTCCAGCGCCCTCAACCGGGCCAGGCCGAAGTCGAGGATCTTCACTCGGCCATCCCGAGTCACGAAGAGGTTCTCCGGCTTGATGTCCCGATGGAGGATGCCCCTGCCGTGGGCCGCCGCCAGGCCTTGTGCGATCTGCACGCCCAGTTGCATCGCGCTTGTTGGAGTTAGCGGCCCCTCGTGCAGTTTCTGCCGTAGCGTCTGTCCCTCGAGCAGTTCGGTGACGATGTAGGGTGCGCCGTCCTGCGTGCCGATGTCGTAGAGGACGAGGATGTTCGGGTGGTTCAACGCCGCCGCGGCGCGGGCCTCCTGCTCGAAGCGGCGGAGGCGCTCCGTGTTGGAGGCGGCCTCCAGCGGCATGACCTTCACGGCCACGAACCGGTCGAGCCGCGTGTCCCTCGCGTGGTACACCTCGCCCATGCCCCCTGCGCCCAGGGGCGAGAGGATCTCGTAGGGGCCGAGGCGATCACCCGGATGCAACGGCATCCTGGTCACCTCCAATCTGATCAAACAGTCCTTGCAGTCATGTTGAGGCCAGATGGCCACAAATGCAAGATTTTGCAGGAGCCGAACCCGGGTTACCCGGCCGCTTGGGCTACCCGGGTGAGCGCCGTGAAATAATCGCCATTCCTACGCGGTAGGATGCATGAAGAGATCAGCGGATCGACGGCGCCGGGTGGGAGGCACGGCCTGGGCTTTGCATCGCATGAGAGCTTCGAGGGAGGGCAGTCCATGGAGAAGACGAGTCGACGCGCATTCATCGCCGCCAGCACGGCGGCCTGTGTGGGGACGGTGCTCCGGGGGCAGGCCAAACCGGGTGGCGGCGGCGAGACGAAGCACACCTCGGGGGGGCTCACTTCCGAGCCGGAGGGGCCCCTCTTCCACCGCCTGAAATTCGAGGGCGCGAAGGCGGAGCCGGGGCAGGCGGTGCACGTCCGCCAGGCCGGCGTCCAGATGGTCCCCGTCGTGGGCGGCAAGTACAACGTCTGGACCAAGCGCGTGGGCGCAGGCGGCACCAAGGTGCTCGCGGTCCACGGCGGCCCCGGGGGCAACCACGAGTACATGGAGTGCCTGGAGGACTTCCTCCCGCAGGGCGGTTACGAGCTCTACTACTACGACCAGCTCGGGTGCGGGAACTCGGACCACCCCGACGACGCCTCGCTCTGGACGGTGGAGCGCTACCTGAAGGAGGTGGAGGAGGTGCGGGCGGGCCTCGGCCTCACCGACTTCGTGTTCTACGGGCAGTCGTGGGGCGGCATGCTCGCGCAGGAGTACGCCATCAACTTCCCGAAGCACCTGAAGGCCGTGGTCATCTCGAACATGACCGCGAGTATCGCTTCTTACGAGAAGCACCTCGGCGAACTGCGGGCCGCGCTCCCGGCGGAGATCCAGGCGGTCATGGACAAGTACGAATCGCAGGGCAAGTACGACGCGCCCGAGTACCAGGACATCCTCTTCAACCAGGTCTACCGGCGCCACCTCTGCCGGCTCGAGCCCTGGCCCGAGCCCCTCTCCCGAGGCTTCGCGCACCTGAACGAGAAGATCTACAACCAGATGCAGGGCCCCAGCGAGTTCACCGTCACGGGGAACTTCAAGGGCTGGAACCGGTGGGACGACCTCCACAAGATCGTCGCGCCCACGCTCCTCATCGTCGGGCGGCACGACACCATGTCCGCCGAGGACATCCAGAAGATGGGCACTCTAATCCCGCGCAGCCGCGTCGTCGTCTGCGAGAACGGCAGTCACGCCTGCTTCTTCGACGACCAGGAGGCCTACTTCGCCGCCCTGCTCCAGTTCCTGCGCGAGGTCGACCGGGGGACCTTCCCCAAGGCGAAGGGGTAGCGGCAGGACGAACGCGCGGGGTCCGGTGGGCGCGCTTCCCTGAAGGGCTCAGCGCGTCTCGGGCAGCTTGGAGCGGCGCCAGGCCATCATGCCGCCCGCGAGTTGCACGGCGGAGTCAAGGCGCCGGCCGAAGCGTCCCCCGGGGCCCGAAAAAGAAAAATTGCGAAACAAATTCTGGAAATCGGCCTCAAAGGGCGGAGGACCCCC
>JBBIUU010000067.1:4037-15268 GCA_037440125.1 Acidobacteriota bacterium | reverse complement strand
TACGCGAGGATCTGCATGCCGTTCGGGCCCGCGCTGACCAGCAAGTTCTGTCCGCGCGCGCCGACGAGCGGTTTTGTGTTGGTCAGGTCACCAAGTGTGATGGGGCTCTGTATCTTGCCGTTATCAATGGTTTCGATATCCATGGCCAGATCAGGGTACGGGAGGCCGGTCACAGAATCGGTGTCCGGTGTCTGCACGAGCTGTCCTGCCGCCGACGGGAAGGTGAACTCCTGCGTGTTGTAACCGCGGATGGAGAACGCCTGCACGAAGTCCGCGCTGCCGCCCGGCGCTATGCCGGTGGGTGTGAAGCGCAGCTCGCCGGTCTTGGTCCACGCGTCGGTGTTGTACATGCGGACCGAGTAGGGTCCCACGGTGGCGATCGGTACCGTGGTCTTGGCCAGGGCGGGGATCGGGCCGAGGCCAACTGCAAGGAGTGCACCCAGCGCGGCCCATGCGCCTAAGGTCGTGCGGTTGATTGCCGAAGCCTCCATCTGCGCTCCCACCCCAGATTGAACCGACCCGTCTTGCCCAAAAGTATACGCCAGGCCTGCCGTGCCGGCAACCCCAGCGGCGTTGCCCACCGATCACGGGGGGGAAATGTAGGGACAGCCACCTATTTCTCCATCTTCTTCGGTCTTCCCAAGGCCATCGGCCGAGGACGATATCCCACCATCGAGTTCATCCTGGAGAATGATAATTGACAGCCACCATTTTCTCCATCCTGTCTCAATCTATGCGCCCCTCCCCGATGGCCTCAGAGTGAAAATGGAGGGGCAAGTAAGTGGCAGCAATCTGACTTCTTTTCCTGACGGTGCCTCGCTTTCGAAGCGTAGCGGAGAAAGCGGCGTCCCGACGCCGGTGGGCCTATGGCCAGGAAGCCGAGCGGCCTGGGCCGACACGTACTGGTGTACTTGGAGCGCCCAAGGCTGCGAAGGCTGACGCCGCCAGAGGTCCGGCGCCGTCGGCGCGAAAAGGTACGGGGGGGTGGCGCGGCTTGAGCCGGACAGGCCGACGAGCCCGAAGGGCCTCCGGGCGAAGGGGCGACGGGACGAAAGGCCTGGCGCATCGCAATCCCCAGGGCGAGCCTTTCGAACCGGCGCCCCCTGCCCGGAGCCCAGCGCATGCGGCGCTGGGACGGCCTGACTCCGCGCAGGACATTCTGTGCCGTTCTTTCCTGCTACTCGGCGACTGGTGAGAGTGAACAAGCCCTCGGTTTCCCGCAAGAAAAAAGGGCGACCGCCGGAGCGGTCGCCCTTGTGTTTCGCTCTGAACAGAGGAGGCGCTTACGCCTTCCCCTCCCACTCCTTGCGGCCCTCGATGTACAGGTCGCCGCCGTGGGCGTCGCCCACGACGATGAGCGGGAAGTCCTCCACCTCCATGCGCCGTAGGGCTTCGGGGCCCAGGTCCTCGTAGGCCACCACCTCGGCCTTCTTGATGCACTGGTTGATGAGGGCCCCGGCGCCGCCCGTGGCGCCGAAGTAGACGACGCCGTGCTTCTTCATGCCTTCCTTGACGGGCTCGCCGCGCTTGCCCTTGGCGATCATGCCCTTCATGCCCACTTCCATGAGCCTGGGGGCATAGGCGTCCATGCGATAGGCCGTCGTCGGGCCCGCCGCCCCGATGGGGTTGCCCGGCCTCGGCGGGGTGGGCCCCACGTAGTAGATGACGGCGCCCGCCATCTCCACGGGGAGCTTCTCGCCGCGGTCCAGGGCTTCGACCAGGCGCTTGTGCGCCGCGTCCCTCGCGCCGTAGATCACGCCCGAGAGGAGGACCTTGTCGCCGATCTTCAGACCTTTCACCACCGCTTCGGTCAGCGGCGTCGTCAGCTTGTGCTCAGCCATGTGCTTCCCCTTATTCACCGGCTCCCCGGCTCTCCGGCTCCCCGGCTCGCCCCGTCGGAGGCGCGATCCCGGAGGAGGCACGGCCCCTGGGGAGCATCCCCCTACAGTTCCACCGCCCCGTGCCTGTCGGCGTGGCAGTTGACGTTCACGGCGACGGGCAGGGCCACGAGGTGGCAGGGATAGACCTCGATGTTCACGCCCAGGACGGTCACCGTCCCGCCCAGCCCCATGGGGCCGATGCCCAGCTTGTTGCAGCGGTCCTTGAGCTCGTCCTCCATGGCCGCGTAGTACGGGTCCGGATGCTTGGACTCGGGCGCGCGCAGGGCGGCCTTCTTGGCGAGGAGCGCCGACTTCTCGAAGTTCCCGCCGATCCCGACGCCGATGACGAGGGGCGGACAGGCGTTGGCCCCTCCCGCCGAGATGGCGTCCACCACGAAGTTTTTCACGCCGTCCTCGCCGTCGCTGGGCTTGAGCATGGCGAGCTTGGACATGTTCTCGCTGCCGCCACCCTTGGCGCCCATGGTGAGCTTGATCTTGTCGCCCGGGACGGAGAAGTAGTGGATCACGGCGGGCGTGTTGTCCCCCGTGTTCTTTCGGCGCAGCGGGTCCGCCAGGATGGACTTCCGGAGGTAGCCCTCGCCGTATCCCTTCCGGACGCCGGCGTTGAGCGCGTCCTCGAGGTCGCCCTCGACGTGGCAGTCGCGCCCGAGCTCGACGAAGAGCACGGCCGTGCCTGTGTCCTGGCAGTAGGGCACCTCGCGCTTCGCCGCGAGATCGGCGTTCTCCTTGATCTGGAGGAGGACTTCCCGGCCCGTCTCGGACTTCTCCTTGGCGAGCGCCTCGTCGAAGGCCCGGCGCATCTCCGGGCCGATCTCGTAGTTCATCTCCATGGCCATCTTGGCGACGGCCTCGGTGATCGCTTCGGCCTTCACTGTTCTCATGAGCTTCCCCTGTAAGGATTGAGGTCCGTTCCCCCGGGCCCCGAGAGGAGGATGATACGCCCCACCCCTCGGGGGTGGCAAGGAGCGCGGCTTCTTTGGGAACGCGACGGTGGTATAGTTCTTTCACTGATTTCCGGCCACCGCCCGCCCTCGATGCGGCGCGGGGCAGCTTGGGGGCGATTCAAGGGAAGCACGAAAGGAGAATCGGAGATGCTGAAGAAGATCGGTCTCATCGGTGGCGGTTACATCGGAGGCGTTCTCGCCCAGGAGATCGCCCAGCGGAAGCTCGCTCGCGAGGTGGGGTTGGTGGACCCGGCGCCCATGCCGAACCCCAACGATCCCCCGGAGCGCCAGGACGTGGTCAAGAAGCAGTCCGTGTCTATCGGCAAGTGCCTCGACATCGCCGAGGGCCTGCCCATCATCGGCACGGACGCCCGGCTCGTGGGCTCCAAGGACTACTCCGCCCTGAAGGGCGCCGAGATGATCATCAACACCGCCGGCGTGCCCCGCAAGGCCCGTCCCGACGGCACCTTCCCCAGCCGCGAGGAGCTCCTCGCCATCAACCTGAAGGTCACCATGGAAGTGGCGAAGGGCATCAAGGAGTTCGCCCCCGACGCCATGATCATCTCCATCGCCAACCCGCTCGACGCCATCGTCTACACCCTCGACAAGCGCCTCTCGCCGCCCAAGAACAAGCTGTTCGGCATGGCCGGCGTGCTCGACTCCGCAAGGTACTGCTACTTCGTGGCCCAGGCGGCGAACGTGTCGGTGGAGAACGTGAACGCCGTCGTGCTCGGCGGCCACGGCGACGACATGGTGCCCGTGCGCAGCTCCTGCCAGATCGCAGGCATCCCCGTCGCCAAATTCCTCGACGCGGACACCCTGGCCAAGATCGAAACGCGCACGCGCAAGGCGGGCGGTGAGGTGGTGGGCCTGCTCGGCTTCGGCTCCGCCTTCGTGTCCCCCGCCTGGTCGGCGCTCGCCATGGCCGAGGCCGTCATCTTCGACAAGCGGAAGATCATGCCGGTCTGCGCCAAGCTCGAGGGCGAGTACGGCGTCAACGGCCTCTTCGTGGGCGTGCCCGCCATCGTAGGCAGGAACGGCGTCGAGAAGGTCATCGAGCTCGACCTCACGGACGACGAGAAGGCCGCCCTCGCCAAGTCGGTGGCCGGCGTCAAGAAGACGTGCGAGGAAGCCGACGGCATGCTCAAGAGCATGTAATCGTTCCTCCAAGCTCTGATCCACCCAGGCTCCCCGCTCCGGCGGGGAGCCGTTTTTCGTCCCCCCACTCCCGAGACCTCCCGTTTCTCTCCATTTGAGGCCCCGAAACGACCACCTGAGCCGCATTGGGGGATTTGCCCCTCTGGCGCATGCCCCCTCAAGCGGAACTGTAGATATTTTCGTCGAAACGGACTCGCCGCGGGGGGCCCCTCCTCCCTGAGGCCTTTGGGTTACCTAGCGCAGGACACCCTTCGAGCCCTCGGAAAAAGGCTCTCCCGTGACTCCCAAGGAACACAATGGCGCCATGGGGGGACCCACCCCGCGAGCGATGAGCCGCGGGGCTACCTGAAGGAGCGTCTATGGCTAAGATCCTGTTTATCGACGACGACCCGGACATCGTCGAGGCCGGCACCATCGTCCTGCAGACCGCTGGACACGTGGTCATCCCGGCCCACAACCGGGCGGCGGGCATGGCGGCCGTCAAGGCTCACGACCCCGACCTGATCATCCTCGACGTGATGATGGAGGAACCCGACGACGGCATCGCCATGGCGGTGGACCTGCGGAAGGCGGGCTTCAGGACGCCCATCCTCATGCTCACCAGCCTCAGCAAGGTGGTGGGGTACTCCTACGGTCGCGAGGACGACGTCGTCCCGGTGGACGAGTTCCAGGAGAAACCCATCGAACCCTCGGCGCTCGTGGCCAAGGTCAACGAGCTCTTGAGCGCAAAGGAGAGATGAGATGCTCGCCACCGAACAGCAACGGCTCTCGGCCGAGATCCTGGAGATGGCCGACCGTTACGGGCGCGACCGCTGCGCCCTCATGCCCATCCTGCAGACCGTGCAGGATCGCTACCACCACATCTCCGACTACGCCATGCAGGAAGTCGCGAACCTCCTCGGCATCCACCCCGTGGAGGTCTACAGCGTGGTGACCTTCTACGCCTTCCTCAAGGCCGACAAGCTGGGGAAGTTCGTCATCCGCCTGTGCAGGACGATCTCCTGCGACATGCAGGATAAGGACCGCGTCGCCCGCCAGCTCGAGAACGAGCTCGGCATCACCTTCGGCCAGACCACCCCCGACGGCAAGTTCAGCCTCGAGTGGGCCAACTGCATCGGCATGTGCGACCAGGGCCCGGCGCTCCTCGTGAACGACCAGGTCTTCACCAAGGTGGACTGCCACAAGGTCCACGAGATCCTTGAGGGGTGCCGCCGGAGCTTCGGCGTGCACCACGCCGCGAAGGGAGGGCACTGACATGAGCCTCATCAAGAGGGGCCCCATCCTGTCGGCCAGCATCGCCCCGAACGAGGGCCTGAAGAAAGCCGTCACGCTCACGCGCTCCGAGATCATCACCGAAATCCGCGAGTCGGGCCTCAAGGGCCGCGGCGGCGCGGGCTTCCCCACGGGCACCAAGTGGAACCTGGCGGCCGCCGCCAAGGGCGAGCACAAAGTCGTCGTGTGCAACGCCGACGAGGGCGAGCCGGGGACCTTCAAGGACCGCGTCATCCTCTCCGAGCGCGCCGACCTCGTCTTCGAGGGCATGACCATCGCCGGGCGCGCCGTGGGCTCCCACGTGGGCATCCTCTATCTCCGCGGCGAGTACCGCTACCTCCTCGCGCACCTCGAGGCCGTTCTCGCCGAGCGCCGGGCCGCCGGCATCCTGGGCAAGAGCATCCTCGGCAAGGAGGGCTTCGACTTCGACATCGAGATCCGCATGGGCTCCGGCGCCTACGTCTGCGGCGAGGAGACCGCCCTCATCGAGTCCCTCGAGGGCAACCGGGGCGAGCCGCGCAACCGGCCGCCGTTCCCGGTGGACACCGGCTACCTCGGCAACCCCACCACCGTGAACAACGTGGAAACCCTCGCGCTGGCCTCGGCCATCCTCGCCAAGGGCGCCTCGTGGTTCAAGGCCATCGGGACTGACAAGTCCACGGGCTCCAAGTTCTTCTCCGTCTCCGGCGACTGCGAGCGCCCCGGGGTCTACGAGCTCCCCATGGGCATCACCATCGCCCAGCTCCTCGAAGAGGTGGGCGGGCAGAGCGCCAAGGCCGTCCAGGTGGGCGGCGCATCCGGCACGTGCGTGCCCGCGTCGCTCTTCGGCCAGACCCTGGCCTTCGAGGGCGTGCCCACGGGCGGCTCGATCGTCGTCTTCGGCCCCCAGCGCGACATGCTGCGCGTGGCCAAGAACTTCATGGAGTTCTTCGTGGAGGAGTCCTGCGGGCAGTGCACGCCGTGCCGCTACGGCAACGTGGCCCTGCTCCAGGGCATCGAGGAGCTCGAGGCGGGGCGCTGCTCCGTCTCGCACCTCAAGGAGCTCATGGCGCTCGGCGAGTCCATGCAGCTCTCTTCCAAGTGCGGTCTGGGGCAGAGCAGCCCCAACGCGTTCATCTCGATCATCAAGCATTTTTCCGATGAGATCCTCGGCCGGGCCCTGCCCGCCTGTCAGGCCTAAGGGAGAACCCCATGCCAGACAAGAATCACGACCCGCTCCACGACACCTCCAGGGCCCCGGTCAGCCAGCGCCCGCACGCGATCACGCCCACCACGAGCACCACGGGCCTCGGCGCCCAGGTCTCGGTGAAGATCGACGGCCGCGACCTCAAGGTGCCCTTCGGGACGACCATCCTCGACGCGGCGCGCAAGGCCAACATCCGCATCCCCACCCTCTGCCAACACGACGACCTCTGCATCGCGGGCGTCTGCCGCATCTGCGTGGTGGAGGTGGAGGGCATGCGCACGCTGCAGGCCGCGTGCGCCTACCCGGTGACCCAGCCCATCACGGTCAACACGCACACGCGCAAGGTCCGCCAGACGCGCCGCCACATCCTCGACCTCATGCTCGCCAACCACTACGGCGAGTGCTACTCGTGCTGGCGCAACCAGAACTGCGAGCTCCAGGCCCTCGCCGACGAGTACGGCGTGGACTCCTTCCGCTTCGGACACCCCGAGAAACCGCGCCACGAGAAGGACACGAGCAGCTACGCGGTGATCCGCGACATGGACAAGTGCATCCTCTGCCGCCGTTGCGTCCGCACGTGCATCGACCTGCAGGAGGTGGGCGTCCTCGAGGCCACGGAGCGCGGCGACAAGACCACCATCTCCACCTTCATGGACAAGCCGCTGAGCGAGGTGATCTGCATCAACTGCGGGCAGTGCATCAACCGCTGCCCCACCTCCGCCCTCGCCGCCAACGACCCCACCGACGAGGTCTGGGAGGCCATCGACGACCCGAAGAAGCACGTCGTCATCCAGACGGCCCCGTCGCCCCGAGCCGCCATCGCCGAGTGCTTCGGCCACGAGCCCGGCACGGCCATGACGGGCCAGCTCAACACGGCCCTGAAGTACTGCGGCTTCGACCGCGTCTTCGACACGAACTTCACGGCGGACCTCACGATCATCGAGGAGGGCACGGAGCTCCTCAAGCGCCTCCACGACGCCCTCGTGAAGAAGGACCCCGCCATCGCCCTGCCGCAGTTCACCTCCTGCTCGCCGGGCTGGGTGAAGTACCTCGAGCACTTCTACCCCGAGATGATCCCCAACCTGAGCTCGGCCAAGAGCCCGCAGCAGATGTTCGGCGCCGTCATCAAGACCTACTACGCCCAGATGCACGACATCGACCCGAAGGACATCGTCACCGTGGCGCTCATGCCTTGCTCGGCCAAGAAGTTCGAGTGCAACCGGCCCGAGATGGCCGACAGCGGCTTCAAGGACGTGGACTACGGCCTGACGACCCGCGAGATCGCGGCCATGATCAAGGAGGCGGGCGTGGACCTGCCCAACCTCCCGATGACGGGTTTCGACGACCCCTTCGGCACGGCCACCGGCTCGGGCGTCATCTTCGGCGCCACGGGCGGCGTCATGGAGGCCGCGCTGCGCAGTGTCATCGAGCTCGTGTGCGGCATCAAGGTCGAGAACGTGTTCGACCACGCCCGCATCGAGGTCGTCCGTGGCTTCGAGGGCATCAAGTACGCCGAGCTGCCGATCCAACAGGTGGGCCCCGTGCCTGCCATCCTTCAGGGCCTCTTCAAGGACTGGGACTGGCTCAAGGGCGCCACGCTCAAGGTCGCCATCGCGCACGGCACGGCCAACGCCAAGCGCGTCCTGGACGACATCAAGGCCGGCGGCAAGTTCGGCCAGTGCCACTTCATCGAGTTCATGGCCTGCCCCGGCGGCTGCATCGGCGGCGGCGGCCAGCCCATCCCCACGAGCCCGGCCATCCGCGCGGCCCGGGCCAAGGCCATCTACGCGGAGGACGAGTCCTACACCGTGCGCAAGTCGCACGAGAACCCGGACGTCCTGAAGATCTATAATGAGTTCCTGACGGACGGCCCCTGCGGGCACATCAGCCACAAGCTGCTGCACACCGGCTACACGGCCCGCGGCAAGTACATCCTCTGAGCACAACCCCGGGGCGTGAGCGCCGACCGCCCCTCCCGCCCCGGGGACACATCCTGGAGAGAGCCATGGCGGACGAACGACCCCCGGCCCCCGTCTTCGCAGACTTCCCGCAACCCGAGGGGCTGGCCGGCGGGTTCTCCGCCGCCGAGGAGGTTGCCCTCGCCCACCTGAACCGCAAGGTGGCCGAGGGCAACTCTTTGGAGGAGATCCTCCAGTTCCTCTTCGACAACATCCAGGCCCTCGTCCCCTGCGACCGCATCGGTCTCGCGTTCCTCGAGGAGGAGGGCTCCCGCGTGGTGGCGCACGTGGCCGTGGCGAACTACGGCCCCCTCCGCCTGCCCCGGGGCTACGCGGCCGACCTCCAGGGGAGCTCCCTCGAGCGCGTCCTGAGGCTCGGCAGGCCCAGGGTCATCGACGACCTCGAGCTCCACGCGCGGGCCCATCCCCACAGCGACTCGACCGCGCGTCTCCTGCGCGAGGGGATCCGCTCGAGCATGACCTGCCCCCTCGTGGTGGGCGGCCGCCCCTTCGGCTTCCTCTTCTTCAGCTCCCGCCGCCCCAACTCCTACGGCGAGCGCGAGGTGGCCCTCGAGCTGAAGATCGCCGAACGCCTCTCCCTCGCCGTCGAAAAGGCCTACCGCGTGGGCGAGGCCGAGTCGAGCAAGCGCGCGTACATGGAGCTCCTGGGCTTCGCGAGCCACGAGCTCAAGAACCCCCTCTCCTCCATCATCTCGGAGGGAAAGGTCCTCACGGGGGGCTACCTGGGCCCGCTCGCCGAGCCCCAGGAGCGCCTCGTGGGGAAGATGGTGCGCAAGGCCGAGTTCCTCCTCGAGCTCGTCCGGCAGTACCTCGACCTCGCCCGCCTCGAGGAGGGGCGCCTCGTCGTGCGTCCCGTGAAGGGCGTGAACTTCCTCGACCAGATCGTGGGCCCCGCGGTGGACATCATCGAGCCCCAGGCCGCCGAGCGCGGGATGCGCATCGAGCGGCACCTCCCCGGCTCGCCCGTGACCGCCGAGTGCGACCCGGCGCTCCTCGGCATCGTCCTCATCAACCTCCTGGGCAACGCCGTGAAGTTCGGGCGCGACGGCGGCGCCGTCACGCTCGAGGTGAAGGCCGGGAGCGCGCTCCGCGTCTCGGTCCAGAACGAGGGCCCGGGGTTCCCCGAGAGCCAGCGCAACCTCCTCTTCCGCAAGTTCTCCCGCCTGGCCTCGCCCGAGCTGTCCACGAAGAAGGGCACGGGCGTGGGCCTCTACACGGCGTGGTGGATCGTGAACCGGCACGGCGGCAGGATCTGGGCGGACTCCTCCCCCGGGGAGTGGGCCCGCTTCACCTTCGAGATCCCCCAGCCGCTGGCCGACTCGATCCGCGCGCCGTCCCAACCACCCGAAGGAGATTCACCGTGAGCCTCCAGCAGGGCACGTTCATCGACGAGGCCGACATCGCGCGGACCCTCGAGCAGCACGCCGACCCCTCCGCGGACCGCGTCCGGGAGGTCCTGAAGAAGGCCCTCCTCCTCAGGGGCCTCGAGAGCAACGACATGGCCGTCCTCATGGGCGTCAGCGACCCGGACCTCCTGGGCGAGGTCTTCACCGCCGCCCACCGCGTGAAGGAGGCCATCTACGGCAAGCGCCTCGTGCTCTTCGCGCCCCTCTACATCTCCAACCTCTGCGCGAACGAGTGTCTCTACTGCGCCTTCCGCGCCCGGAACGCCGAGGTGAAGCGGCGCGCGCTCTCGCAGGAGGAGATCGCCGAGGAGGTGCGCCACCTCATCCGACAGGGACACAAGCGGGTCCTCCTCGTGGCGGGCGAGTCCTACCCCAAGGAGGGCCTGGACTACGTCCTGCGCTCCATCGCGACGGTGTACGCCACCAAGGAGGGACCCGGCGAGATCCGGCGGGTGAACGTGAACGTGGCGCCCCTTTCGGCCGAAGAGTTCGCCCGCCTCAAGGGAGCGAGCATCGGCACCTACCAGCTCTTCCAGGAGACCTACCACCGGGAAACCTACGCCGGCGTCCACCTCCACGGGAAGAAGACGGACTACGACTGGCGCGTGACCTGCATGGACCGCGCCATGGAGGCGGGCATCGACGACGTGGGCATCGGCGTCCTCTTCGGCCTCTTCGACTGGCGCTTCGAGCTCCTCGCCCTCATGCAGCACATCCGCCACCTCGAGAAGCTCTACGGCGTGGGCCCGCACACCATCAGCGTGCCCAGGCTGGAGCCCGCGACGGGCTCTCAGATGGCGAGCCATCCGCCGCGGGCCGTCTCCGACGTGGACTTCCGGAAGATCGTGGCGATCCTGCGCCTCGCCGTGCCCTACACGGGAATCATCATGTCCACGCGGGAGTCCGCCAAGATGCGCCAGGAGAGCTTCGCGCTCGGCGTGAGCCAGATCTCCGCGGGCAGCCGCACGAATCCCGGCGGCTACGCCACGGACCAGCACGACGACGAGGCCCAGTTCTCACTCGGCGACCACCGGCCGCTCGAGCAGGTCGTGCGCGACGTGGCCGACATGGGCTACATCCCGTCCTTCTGCACGGCCTGCTACCGCCTCGGCCGCACGGGCGCCGACTTCATGGACCTGGCCAAGCCGGGGGACATCAAGGCCCACTGCGACCCCAACGCCCTCTCCACCTTCCAGGAGTACCTCGAGGACTACGCGGGTCCCGAGGTCCTCGCCGAGGGCGAGGCCGCCATCGGGCGCCAAATCCGCGCCATGGACGAGAAGGCCGCCGAGCGCTCGACGAAGATGATCGCCAGGGTGAAGGCCGGCGAGAGGGATGTGTTCAGCTGAATTCGGAATTCGGAATTCGGAATTCGGAATTCGGAA
>JBBIUU010000067.1:0-3937 GCA_037440125.1 Acidobacteriota bacterium | reverse complement strand
GAATTCGGAATTCGGAATTCGGAATTCGGAATTCGGAAACGAAGGCAAAAAAGCAGAAGGCAAAAGGCGAAAGGCGAAAGGCGGAAGGGGAAAGTGAAAAGCGGAGATTGGAAGGTGATGTCCCCTATTCGCGTCTCGACATGCGTCTCGACATTCGATTCTGCCGTCCTCCACATTCGACATTCGCCATTCGACTTTCCATTCGGACAATCCCATGACAAAGACCCGAACTGAATACGACGCCCTGGGCCAAAAGGAGATCCCCGCGGACTCCTTGGGCGGCATCCACGCGACCCGGGCGGCCGAAAACTTCGCCCTCGCAGGGCGCCCCGTGCACCCGGGGCTCGTCCGCGCCTTCGGCGAGGTCAAGCTGGCGTGCGCGCTCACCAACCGCGCGCTGGGGGCGTGGGCAGAGGACCCTGCGAAGGCCGACGCCATCGAGCACGCGTGCCGGGAGATGGCCCAGGGGATCCTGGACGGGCACGTCGCCGTGGACGCGCTCCAGGGCGGCGCGGGCACCTCCACGAACATGGCCGTCAATGAGGTCCTCGCCAACCGGGCGCTCCAGATCCTGCGCCAGGAGCCGGGCCGCTACGAGGTGGTCTCCCCCCTGGACGACCTCAACCTGCACCAGTCCACGAACGACACCTTCCCCACCGCCCTCCGCCTCGCGGCCATCCGACAGCTCAGGAGCGTAGAAGCCGAGGTGCTCGCGCTCCAGGAGGCCTTCCAACGCAAAGAGAAAGCCTTCGCGCACGTCGTGAAGGTGGGGCGCACCCAGATGCAGGACGCCGTCCTCGTGACGCTCGGCCGCGAGATGAGCGCCTACGCGGAGGCCTTCAACCGCGACCGGTGGCGCCTGTACAAGTGCGAGGAGCGCCTGCGCGTCGTGAACCTCGGCGGCACCGCCGTGGGCACGGGCCTGGGCGCCCCGCGCGACTTCATCTTCCGCGCGGCGGACGCCCTTCGCGACGGGACCGGCATCGGCTTCGCGCGCGCCGAGAACCTCCTGGACGGCACGCAGAACGCCGACGTCTTCGTGGAGGTCTCGGGGATCCTCAAGGCCCTCGCCGTGAGCCTCGTGAAGGTATGCACGGACCTCCGCCTCATGGCCTCCGGGCCCGAGGCCGGCATCGGCGAGATCCGCCTCCCCCCGCGGCAGGCGGGCTCCTCGATCATGCCGGGCAAGGTGAACCCTGTCATCCCCGAGGCGGTCACCCAGGCGGCGCTCCTCGCCATGGGGCACGACCAGGTCGTCGCTTCGGCGGCCTCCATGGGGAGCCTCGAGCTCAACCCCTTCCTCCCCCTCGTGGCGGAGTGCCTGCTGACCGCGTGCGACCTCCTCGAGCGCGCGTGCCGAACCCTCCGGACGCTCTGCGTGGAAGGCCTGGAGGCCGACGAGGCCCGGTGCCGCGCGCACGTGGAGTCCTCCACCGCCACCCTCACGGCCCTCGTGCCCGCCTTGGGCTACGAGGGCGCCGCGCATCTCGGCGAGGCCGCGCGCGCCTCGGGGCTGAGCCTCCGCGACGAGGCGACCGCCTCGGGCCTACTCACCTCCGAGCGCTTCGACGCCCTCACGAGCGCCGAGGCCGTGTGCCGCCTCGGCTCGCCTCCACCCGAGCGGGAGGGCGGCTGATGCAGAGCACCCCCAAGGGCCTCCGCCTCCACATCGGCATCTTCGGCCGGCGAAACGTGGGCAAGTCGAGCCTCCTCAACGCGCTCACGAGCCAGGAGGTCTCCATCGTGTCGCCCACGGCGGGGACCACCACGGACCCCGTCGAGAAGCCCATGGAGCTCCTGCCGCTCGGCCCCGTGCTCTTCATCGACACGGCGGGCGTGGACGACGACGGCGCCCTCGGCGAAGCCCGAGTCGAGCGCACGCGGAAGGTGATCGACCGGACCGACCTCGCGATCCTCGTGGCGGAGGCGGGATCGTGGGGCCCCTTCGAAGGGAACCTCCTCAAAGAGTTCTCGGCGCGGAACATCCCGGCCCTCGTGGTTTTCAACAAGTGCGACCTGGGAACGCCAGAAGAGTCTCTGCTCGAAACTCTCACAGCGGGGACCATCCGCTCGGTCGCCACCTCGGCGGCCACAGGCGCCGGCCTCGCCGACCTCAGGAGCGCGCTCCTCGACGCCGCGCCCGCCGGCTTCTTCGACGCCCGGTCCGTCCTGGCGGACCTCGTGGGCCCGGGGGAGCTGGTGGTCCTCGTGGTCCCCATCGACAAGGAGGCGCCCAAGGGGCGCCTCATCCTGCCGCAGGTGCAGGCGATCCGGGACTTGCTGGACCACGACGCCATGGCGCTCGTCGTGAAGGAGCGCGAGCTCCGCCGCGCCCTCGACCGCCTCAAGGTCCCGCCCAGGCTCGTCGTGACCGACTCGCAGGCTTTCCTCAAGGTGGCCGCGGACACGCCGCGCGACGTGCCCATGACCTCCTTCTCCATCCTCTTCTCGCGCCTCCAGGGGGACCTCGTCGAGCAGGTGCGCGGCACGCGCGCCATCGACCGCCTCGCGGCGGGCGACCGCATCCTCGTGGCGGAGGCCTGCACGCACCATCCCATCGGCGAGGACATCGCCCGCGTCAAGATCCCGCGGTGGCTCGGGCAGCACTCGGGGGTGCCGCTGGAGTTCGAGTACACGCGCGGCCACGACTTCCCGCGAGACCTGACCCCCTACCGCCTCGTGGTGCACTGCGGGAACTGCATGGGGAACCGCCGCGAGATGCTCACGCGCATCCTGAGGTGCCGCGAGCAGGGCGTGCCCATCACCAATTTCGGGCTGACGATCGCCTACTCCCTGGGAATCTTCGAGCGCGCCCTCGAGCCCTTCCCCGCGGCCCTCGAGGCGGGCGGGGGCACGCCGTGAGGCTCGACCTCGACGAGATCCTCGGCTGGCTGAGGGAGGAGGACGGGAAGCGCCTTGAGGGACTCTGGGCCGCCGCCGACGCCTGCCGACGGGCCACCGTCGGCGACGCCGTGCACCTCCGCGGCCTCGTGGAGATCAGCAACCACTGCGTCCGCCGGTGCGCTTACTGCGGCATCAACGTGGAGCACCGGGACCTCGGCCGCTACCGCATGGAGGCCGACGAGATCCTGGCCTGCGCGGGGCAGGCCGTCGCCCTCGGCTACGGCACCCTCGTCATGCAGGCGGGCGAGGACTACGGCCTGACGAGGGACTTCGTGGCCTCCCTCGTCCGCAGGGTCAAGGCGGAGACACCCCTCGCCGTCACCCTGAGCCTGGGCGAGAGGCCCGACGAGGACCTGAGAGCGTGGAGGGAGGCGGGCGCGGACCGATACCTCCTGCGCTTCGAGACCTCCGACCCGGACCTCTACGAGCGGATTCACCCCTCCCTTCCCGGCCGCGTATCTGACCGGTTCGCCCAGCTCCTGCGCCTCAGGGAGATGGGCTACGAGATCGGCAGCGGGGTCATGGTGGGCATCCCGGGGCAGTCGTATGCGAGCCTAGCCCGGGACATCCTGAGGTTCTCCGAGCTCGACCTGGACATGATCGGCGTGGGGCCCTTCATCCCCCACCCCGATACACCGCTGGGAAGGGCCGACGCGGGGACGGGGGGACAAGGGGACGCGGGGAAGAGCAATTTAACGATCGCACAAGAGCAGACGCTCAAGAGCGACTCGCAGGTGCCCGCGACGGAGGCCATGACGTACAAGGTAGTCGCCCTCGCGCGTCTCGTCTGCCCCCAGGCGAACGTCCCCTCCACGACGGCCCTCGCCACGCTCAACCGGGCGAAGGGCCGCGAGCTGGGCCTGAGCCGGGGCGCCAACATCGTCATGCCTAACCTGACCCCGGTGAAGTACCGGGCGCTCTACGAGATCTATCCCGCCAAGGCGTGCATCGGCGAAACCGCCGCCGAGTGCGGCGCGTGCCTCACCCGCCGCATCGAGGCCCTCGGGCGGGGCGTCGGCAAGGGACCGGGCGG
>JBBIUU010000066.1:0-15410 GCA_037440125.1 Acidobacteriota bacterium | reverse complement strand
CGTCGTCGCGCTCGCCCGGCGAGGGCGCCCTCGGCGCCTGGACGGCCTGCTCGTTTAGAGAAGACTTCCTTCCGGCGCGCAGGCGATAGCGCGAACACGCCATAGTGCCCGGGGCCGTTCCGCGCGGCCCGCGAACTTGAACGCCGCTACCCCGCGGGTGTAAGAAGGACGGCGGGAGGTCGCATGAACGCTCTGCCCATCATGCTCGGGGCCCTGTGCGTCTACGTGCTCGGCTACCGCTACTACAGCGCCTTCATCGCCACGAAAGTCCTGGTCCTCGACGACGCGCGTGTCACCCCGGCGCACCGGTTCGAGGACGGCCACAACTTCGTGCCCATGAACAAGTGGGTGCTCTTCGGCCACCACTTCGCCGCCATCGCGGGCGCGGGGCCCCTCGTGGGCCCGGTCCTCGCCGCGCAGTTCGGCTACGCCCCAGGGCTGATCTGGCTGCTCGCGGGCGCGGTCCTCGCGGGCTGCGTGCACGATTTCACGGTGCTGGTCGCCTCGGTGCGCCACGGCGGCCGATCCCTCGCCGAGATCGCCCGGATGGAGGTGGGCCCCGTGGCCGGCGTCACGGCGGGCCTCGCCATCCTCTTCATCGTGGTCATCGCCCTCGCGGGCCTCGGGCTCGTGGTGGTGAACGCGCTCGCGGAGAGCGCGTGGGGGACCTTCACCATCGCCACGACGATCCCCATCGCCATCGTGATGGGCCTCTACATGTTCAAAGTGCGGCCCGGGTCCGTGACGGGCCCGAGCATCGCGGGCGTGATCGCCCTCCTGGCCTGCGTCGCCGGCGGACGCTGGATCGCCGCGTCCTCCCTCGCGGGCGCCTTCACCTTCAACCACCACCAGCTCACGCTCCTCATGGCGGCGTACGGCTTCGCCGCGTCGGTCCTGCCGGTGTGGCTCCTCCTGGCGCCCCGCGATTACCTCTCGAGCTACATGAAGATCGGAACCATCGCTGCGCTCGTCGTGGGCGTGCTGGTGGTCCATCCCAACCTGAAGTTCGAGGCCTTTACGCCCTACGTCCACGGGGGCGGTCCCATCTTCCCCGGCCCGCTCTTCCCCTTCGTCTTCATCATCATCATGTGCGGGGCGATCTCGGGCTTCCACTCGCTCGTCTCCTCGGGCACCACGCCGAAGATGCTCGACCGCGAGGGCCAGACACGCTTCATCGGGTACGGCGCCATGGCCATGGAGAGCCTCGTGGGCGTCGTGGCACTCATCGCCGCGTGCTCCCTCCACCCTGCGGACTACTTCGCCATCAACGTGAGCCCGGAGAAGTTCGCGACCCTGGGGATGACGCCCGTGAACCTCCCCGAGCTCAGCCAGGAGGTGGGCGAGAACATCGCGGGCCGTTCGGGCGGCGCGGTGTCCCTCGCCGTCGGGATGGCGCAGATCTTCGCGGGCATCCCGGGCATGAAGCACCTCATGAGCTACTGGTACCACTTCGCCATCATGTTCGAGGCGCTCTTCATCCTCACCACCATCGACGCGGGGACGCGCGTGGGGCGTTTCCTGCTGCAGGAGTTCCTCGGCAACTTCCACCGCCCCTTCGCCCGGACGAGCTGGATCCCCGGCTCGATCATCACCACCACCGCCATCGTCGCCGGGTGGGCCTACTTCATCTACACCGGGTCCGTGACCACCATCTGGCCCATGTTCGGCATCGCCAACCAGCTGCTCGCCATCGTGGCCCTCGCCATCGTCACCACGTTCCTCGTGAACACGGGAAAGGCGAAGTACGCGTGGGTCACCGCCGCGCCCATGTGCTTCGTCGTCACCACCACCATGAGCGCGGGCGTGCTGACCATCAAGAACACCTTCCTGCCCCTCGCCGACAAGCCCGGGAAGGCGTTCCAGGCCTACCTCAACACCACGCTCACGGTCATCATGATGGCCGCCGTCGTCGTCATCCTCGCCGACGTCGTCCGCCGCATCTGGGCCACCCACAAGGGCAAGCCCCTGCCGCCGCAGTCCTTCGGCCGACCGGAGGTCCAAGAGGGGGCGCCGTCGAGGTGCTGCTAAAGGCCGCCCGCCAGTCTCGGGCCTTGAAACGTCGTCAGCCTCGTCGTCCGGCTCCTCAACGTACGTCTTGAGTACGCCTGCGTCGCGGCCTCCTCGGCTTCCTCGCCCAAGACCCGATCCGGGCGGGATGGCTCAGATCCGGAACGACGGCCCCGCGCAGGCGAGTGGCGTTCCGGCGTCTTTGTGCCGGGACGCCGCGTCCCGACGCCGTTGGGCCTGGGTGCCTGGCCCCCGGGAGGGCCCTCGGCGCGTTGCCCGCAAGGCCGGACCAGATCCGCGAAGACGCGAGGAGACCGTGCCGGGAGCACGGCGACGAGCGGCGACAAAGGAGATGGCCGGCCCTGCCGCAACCCTCCGGGACGCCGCGGCCCGGGCGCTCCGCCCTGTTGGGGCTCGTCACCAGGGCACCACCCTGGCTTCCTCGCCCCGCCTCGCGCCGCATCCCGGGGCGCAGGCGTCGCGCCAGAGATCCTCCCGAGGCCAGGCCCCTAGCCAAGAAGCTGAGCGGCCTGGGCCGACACGTACTGGTGTACTTGGAGCGCCCGAGGCCGCGATGGCTGACGCCGCCAGAGGTCCGGCGCCGTCGGCGCACCGTGCTTAGGGGGTGGTGCTTCTTTGCGTTCAGAGTCAAGGGCGGCGAGCCGCAGGCTCGTGGCAGGCGGGGTCGGAGAGGCGGAGGAAGGCTTGCCTTCTGACGGCGATTCGGCCGAGCCGGCCTGCCGAAGCTCGGAGAGCGAGGTCGCCCTTCGCACCTTGACCGCAACCGCGCGCAGACAGGAGTGTCCCCGCCACGGGAGGGAAAAGATAAGGGCCGGGAAACCCCGGCCCTTGGTTCGTTCTGGTTCGGTCTCTCCGCGGGCTACTTCTGCTCGAGCCAGCCCTCGACCGCGTGGATCATCCCGTGGTCGAAGAAGGTCATGACCTGGCGGTAGAGGTTGAGCGCCTGGTACATGTTCACGGAGGAGTCGAAACCGCCCTCCTCGACGGCGTGCTGCCAGAGCACCGACCGGGCGAGCTGGATGGCCCGGAGCTGCTCGGTAATGGGGATCCCCTCCCGCCGCCGCTTCCTCCCCAGCTCGCGCCAGTACTCGACGAGCGCGGGGTTCTTGGGCTGGTCGAGGTAAACCCCGATCTCCTCGTAGGCAACGCGCAGCTGCTCCCTGAGCTCGTGCGGGGGGATCCGGAGGTAGTCCACCATCCCCTCCTCGTGGCGCAGGCGCTCCATACAGCGCTCCGCGAGCTGCTCGGCGCTGGCCTCCACGAGACGGATCATGCTGTTGATGTCCATGGGCCCCTCCCTTCACTGGCCTAGGAGCTCTTCTTGCGCTCCCCGACCATCTTCACGATGGCCTCGTCCTCCGGGAACTCCCCAGTCTTTTTCTTAGAGTAGAGCATCTCTCCGTCGAGCGCCACCTCGAAGACGCCCCCGGAGGACCGGATGAGCTGGGCCGCGACGCCGGTCGCCTGCTTGATCTTGGCCGCCAGACCGGCGGCCCTAGGTTCGTAGTTTCAAACGCCGCAGTATTCGATGGTCAGGTGCATCGTCTGCCTCCGAAGTGGTCCTCTGCGGGCTCGGGAGCCGGGAGCCGTGAGCCGTGAGCAGAGAACCCCTAAACGCCTTCCGGGGTCCTCCTTGTTCCAGTCCCTTGTCCCCTGTCCCTTGTCCCTTGTCCCTTCTCCTCTAAATCAGATGCCTCTCCCGCGCCTCCGCCTCGAGCATCTCGCGGAAGTCCGGATGGGCGATGCCGATGAGGTCCCTGGCGCGCTCCTGAAGGTTCTTGCCCCACAGGTTCACGGCGCCGAACTCGGTGACGACGTAGTGCACGTCCGCACGCGTCGTGACCACGCCCGAGCCCTCCTTGAGCTTGGGGACGATGCGGGACATGGTGCCCTTCTTGGCCGTGGCCGGCAGGGCGATGATGGGCTTGCCGCCCTTGCTCGCCGCCGAGCCCCTGATGAAGTCGAGCTGGCCGCCGAACCCGCTGTAGATCGTGGGCCCGATGGAGTCCGAGCACACCTGCCCCGTGAGGTCCACTTCGAGGGCCGAGTTGATGGCGATCATGTTGTCGTTCTGCGCGATGATGAACGGGTCGTTCGTGTGGTCCACCGGGTGGACCTCGAAGAGCGGGTTGTCGTTCACGAAGTCGTAGAGCGTCCGCGTGCCCATGATGAAGGTGGAGACCACCTTTCCCGGGTGGAGGGTCTTGCGCGTGCCCGTGATGATGCCCTGCTCCATGGCCCTCATGAGGCCGTCCGAGATCATCTCGGTGTGGATCCCCAGGTCGCGCTTGCCCTCGAGGAGGGAGAGCACGGCGTCTGGGATGCCGCCGATGCCGAGCTGGAGCGTGGCGCCGTCGGGGATCATGTCGGCGATGAGCGCGCCGATCTTCCGCTCTACGTCGCTGGCCTTCTTCCCGACGAGCTCCAGGAGGGGCAGGCTGTGCTCCACGATGTGCTTGGCGCGGGAGACGTGGACGAAGCTGTCGCCCAGGATCCGCGGCATCTGGTCGTTGACCATCAGAATGACGGTCTTGGCCTTCTCGATGGCTGCCTTCTGAGCCAGGACCTCGAGGCCCAGGCTCATGAAGCCGTGGTCGTCCGGCGGCGAGCACTGGATCATGCACACGTCCACGCGGCAGGCGCCCGTGCGGATGGACTTGGGGATCATGTGGAGGTGGATGGGCACGTAGGCGGAGCGCCCGTCGTTGACGGAGGCACGGTCCGCGGGGCCCACGAAGAGCGAGTTGTGTCGGAAGGCCTTCTCCATGCCGGGCTTGGAGAGCGGGTCGTCGCCCATGAGGAGCACGTGGGAGAGGGTCACGTCGGTGAGCTCGGCGGCCCGCCTGGCGAGCGCCTCCATGAGCGGGAAGGGCGCGGCGGCGTTGCCCGAGATCCAGACCCAGTCACCCGAGCTGATGTGCGAGACGGCCTCGTCCGCGGAGCAGAGTTTGGCCCTGTAATCGTCGATCCACGGCATGGCTCATCCCTCCCCCAGGAGCGCGTCCAGGCTGACGGGGTCTTTCGCGATGTGGGGGCTTACGATCTGGCCTTCGTAGGTGTAGCACCCGCGGCGGAGGTCGGCCCAGGACTTGAGGGTCTCTTTGAGCCCATTGCGCTGCATGGTGCTCAGGAAGGGGAGGATGGCGTAGGTCATGGCGTGGCTGCTGGTACGCGCCACGTAGGAAGGGCAGTTGGGCACCGCGAAGTGGAGAACGCCCTCCCGGACGAAGACGCCGCCGGTGGGACCCTGGAGGCGCGTGGTCTCCACGCAGCCGCCCTGGTCGAAGGAGAAGTCCAGGATGACGCTGCCGGGCCTCATTTTCTTGACCATGTCCACGGTGACCACGATGGGCGCCACCTCCCCGGGGACGAGCACGGCGCCCACCACGACCTCCGCGAAGGAGACGAACTTCTCCAGGTTCTCCTTCGTGGCGTGGGCGGTGACGACGCGGCCGCTGAAGTGCCGGTCGATGCTCTCGAGCCGGCTCTGGGAGATGTCGAGGACGTAGACGCTGCAACCCAGGCCCATGAAGCCGCGCGCAGCGTGGTAGCCCAGGGTGCCGGCGCCGAGGATGACCACGTCGGCGGGCGGGATGCCCGGCGCGCCGCCCATGAGGATGCCGATGCCGCCCGAGGTCGTCTCGAGCAGGCGCCCGGCGATCTGCGGCGCCATCTTTCCGGCGATCTCGGAGGAGACCTTCAGGATGGGCAGGGTGCCGTCATCGTCCTGGATGACCTCGTAGCCGATGGCCGTGATCTTCTGGTGGGCGATGAGCGAGTGGAAGGACTCGCCCCGGACGGCGAGGTGCCAGAAGGCGAGCGCCACGGAGCTCGGCTGCATGAGCTCGATCTCCTCGACGGTAGGGCGACCGATCTTCGCCACCACGTCGGCGCGGCCGATGGCCTCCTCGTGCGAGTAGACCACCTTGGCCCCGGCCTTACGGTACGCCTCGTCCAGGAACCCGGCAGGCGCCCCCGCCCCGCTCTCGACGAGGACCTGGGCTCCGACTTCCACGAGCTCCCGGACCCCGGCCGGCGAGATGGCCACACGCTTCTCCTCGCTGTGGGGCTGGCCGTCCGTTTCCTTAGGAATCCCAAACCACATGTCTCCCCCCTTTCTGGCAGGCTACTGAGAACCCCCATGGGTTGCGTTGCCTGCGCCACGGCCCCGGATGCAAGGCGTCGCGACGCCGTCGATGTCTCTGCAGATCGTCTAGGAGCGACAACACCGCAGGCGGGGCCGTGCCGCGGCAACCCGAAGGGCGCAAGGGATTTGGCGGCCATCTGCGTTGTTGCGGCTCCTGGAAAGGGGGCCCGCCCTGTCTCGTCGCCGCGCCTACCATCTGGCCTCCAAGCCTCTTGCGCGCGGCCCATGCGGGTTGCTCAGCAGCCTGCTCAGCCCATCCGCGTGGAAGCGGAGCACGGCCCGTGGGCCGGCCCTCCTCCCGCGGGGGCACGACGCGTCTTCAGACGGGATAGTGACCCCCCAAAACCCAAGCGACGCAGGTGAACCTGCTCACCCGGTATATTGTAGGCTCTCGCGGCCCACGAGGCCAAGGGGTGCCGGCGGCGCGGGAAGGCCCCCTGGGGCAACCGGCGCTGTCCGCCCCCGGCCGCAATCGAACCCCCCGAAAACGATTGACCGCCCCCGGCCCATCCCTTATACTCCTCGCTGGAGGAAGAGCTTGCATCGCCGTACCCCGCCCGGAAGCGGCCCCGGAGGAGACCATGTCTGAAGCCGGTCCCGGCCGTTTCCACGCGCACTTCAGCGTCCCCTCGGACCTGCGGTACACGGACCTGTTCCACTCGGTCCTGACGCAGCTTGCCCAGGAGGTCGGCATCCCCGAAGAGCGCATGGACTGGGTCACGCTCGCCCTCCGGGAGGCCGTGAACAACGCCGTCCTCCACGGCAACAAGAAGGACGCCACCAAGACCATCGAGGTGGAGTTCGACGCCGACGAGAACGAGTTCGTCATGAAGGTGTGGGACCAGGGCAAGGGGTTCGACGAGGCGGTCCTCGGCGATCCCCGCAACCCGGAGAACCTCTTCCGGCCCAACGGGCGCGGAATCTTCCTCATCAGACAGCTGTTGGATAAAACGCGTTTCCTCAGGCATCGGGGGGGGTGGTTCGGTCTCGAGATGACCGTGGCCCTCAAGAAGGACGAAAGCACTCAACGTCAGGAGGCGGCACATGAGTAACCGGGTCTACGAGAAGGACGGCGTGACGATCCTCGAGCTGAAGGGCACCATCACCCTCGGCAGCGGGGACGTGAACATGCGCGACAAGATCAAGGAACTGCTCGGCCAGGGCCACAAGAAGATCATCATCGACCTCGGCGAGGTGTCCTTCATGGACTCCACCGGGCTCGGCGAACTCGTCGCCGCCTACACCACGGCGCGCCACCAGCAGGCCACGCTCAAGCTGGCCCAGCTGACGAAGAAGATCAAGGACCTCCTGTCCATCACCCAGCTGGCGGCGGTCTTCGAGACGTACGAGACGTTGGACGAGGCTATTGCTTCTTTCAAGTAGCCGTCCTACAATCCCCGGGTCCGCCGGGGAGGGCGCGCGGCGCCGTCCCCGGCACGGGAGGTTCATGAATGATTAAGGCCGATATCGTTCTGGAAGTGGCCCGCGTGGCCAACGTGCCCAAGCAGAAGGCCCAGGAGTCCGTGGACATGGTGTTCAACGCCATCCGCGACGCCCTGGCCGAGGGGCAGAAGGTGGAGTTCCGCGGGTTCGGCGTCTTCCGCGTCAAGGAGCGGAAGCGCGGGGTGGGCCGCAACCTCAAGACGGGCGAAGCGGTGCAGATCCCTCCCGGGAAGACCATCAAGTTCAAGCCCTCCAGCCGGTTCTTCGAATAGGCATTGGAACAGGTCCGGACGCCTGAGCGGAACGCCGAGCCGCTCCATTGGCGGCACGGCGTCCTCTTCGGTCTCACGCTGCTGACCACCCTGCTGGCGGGCGTGTCCCTCGACGCTCGCTACTCGGACCTAGGTCCCGTCGATCTGGTCGCCGAGGTGGCGCGGCACCCGGCCGCGCTGGGCGCAGGCGTGCCCTTCTCCCTGACGCTCATCCTCATCCTCCTGGCGCACGAGATGGGGCACTTCCTCACCGCGAGGCGCTACGGCATCCTCGCCACCTGGCCCTACTTCATCCCCGGGCCCCCCGTCTTCTCCCTGGGCACCTTCGGCGCCTTCATCCGGCTGAAGGGCGTCATCCCGACGCGCGGGGTGCTGATGGAGGTGGGCGCGGACGGCCCGCTGTGGGGGTTCGCCGCCACCAGCGCCTTCGCGGTGGTGGGCTTCGTCCTGGCGCGCTGGGGCTACCACGCGCCCGTGGACCTGGGGACCGACGTGAACCTCCCGGTGGCCTACTGGGGCCTGCAAGCGATGATCGTGGGCGACCAGCGCTGGACCCAGACGCTCTTCGCCAACCCCATCCTCCTCGCCTCGTGGCTGGGGTTCTTCATCCAGGGGCTCAACCTCCTCCCCGTGGGCCAGCTCGACGGAGGCCACGTCCTCTACGCCTTCGCCCGGGGCCGGCACCGATGGGTCAGCACGGGGGTCGCCGTGCTCCTGCTCGCCTACGCCATCCTTCAGCCGCAGTGGCTCGTGTGGGCGGCGCTCATCTTCTTCGTCCTCGGGCTGCGGCACCCGCCGTGCCTGGACGACGGCGCACCCCTGTCGCGGGGCCAGGCCTCCCTCGGGCTCGCGGCGATCGTCATGTTCCTCCTCTGCTTCATGCCCTCGCCGTTCGCCGGCTTCAATTGAGGGCCGCGTCCCGGCGTTGTATCCTCGAGTCCAGAGCCTGTTTTCGGATAGGCCCTTAGGAGGTCCCATGCGGTTCCTCACCGCCGGTGAATCCCACGGCCCCGCCCTTTGCGCCATCGTGGAGGGGTGCCCCGCGGGGCTCCCGCTGACCGCGGCGCAGATCGACGCCCAGCTCGCGCGCCGCCAGCGCGGCTACGGCAGGGGCGCGCGCATGCGCATCGAGTCGGACCGCGTCGAGATTCTCTCCGGCGTGCGGCGAGGCGAGACCCTCGGGAGTCCCATCGCGCTCCTCCTGCGGAACGCCGACCACAAGGCCTGGGCGGAGACCATGGCGGTGGGGCCCAGGGAGGGCGCCGCGGACCGGGCCGTGACCCTCCCGCGCCCCGGCCACGCGGACCTCGCGGGCGCGCTCAAGTACGGCCGCCGCGACGCCCGCGACATCCTCGAGCGCGCCAGCGCCCGCGAGACCGCCATGCGCGTCGCCGCGGGCGCCGTCGCCCGCACGCTCCTGGAGGCCGTGGGCATCGAGATCGCCTCGTGCGTCACCGGCATCGGAGACATTCTCTTCACGGGGCCCGTCGCCTTCGACGACTGCGCCGGGCTCGACGGGGAGATGCCCATCCCCGACGCCGCCGCGCGCGAGCGGGCCATGGCCGCGGTGGACGCCGCGAAGGCCTCGGGCGACACCCTCGGCGGGAGCATCCTCGTCCTGGCCCGGGGCGTGCCGCCTGGGCTTGGCTCCCACGTGCAGTGGGACCGGAAGCTCGACGGGCGCCTGGCCCAGTACTTCATGTCCATCCCGTCCGTGAAGGCCGTGGCGGTGGGCGACGGCGTCGCCGTCAGCTCGGGGCCAGGGTCCTCCGCCCACGACGCCATCCTCTTCGACCCCACCCGCGGCTTCCACCACGCCACCAACCGCGCGGGAGGCATCGAGGGCGGCATCACCAACGGCGAGGAGGTTCGCGTGACCGCCTTCGCGAAACCCATCGCCACGCTCATGCGCCCCCTGCCCTCGGCGGACCTCCTCACCAAGCGGCCCGGCACCGCGCAGGTCGAGCGCTCCGACGTGTGCGCCGTGCCCGCCGCCGCGGTCATCGGCGAGGCCGCCATGGCGCTGTGCCTCGCGGAAGCCCTGGGCGAGAAGTTCGGCGGCGACAGCGTGGCCGAGCTTCGCGCCAACATCGGGTCGTACCTCGAAACCCTCCGGGAGCGCTGAGATGCCCCGACCCCTCCCCGGTGCGCCCGTGAGGGACCACCGCTCCGCCTACCGCCGCGAGCTCCTCTGGGCCTCGATCCTCTTCGCCGCCATCTTCATCACGGTCCTCGGCCTCGGTTCCTACATCGTCATCACGGACCTGAGCAACAAGGAGGTCTTCAGGATGCTCCACGGGTACTCCAGGGAGCTCGAGACCTCCCTCGCCAGGGTACCCACGAGCCAGACCCTCACGGGGTACCAGCAGCAAAAGGTCATCAGCACGCGCCTCAACGAGTTCCTCACGGACAAGAAGATCTTCGACTCGTACGAGCTCTACGACGAGAAGGGGAACCTCGTGAAGGGCGAGGACCGGCTCAGGGCCGGCTACCTCGTCCAGGGGCTGGACCCCCAGGGCCTCAAGCCCGGCGAGCGGCAGGTGGAGACCAAGGACCGCATTCCGATCTCGGTCAAGGTTCCCATCGAGCCGGGAAAGATGGGGACGGCCATCCTCTCCGTGAGCGAGTCCGTGCTGGCCAAGCAGGCCACGCAGTTCCGGAATGAGATGGTCATGAAAATCCTCGGCCTCATGATCATCATCCTCTTCCTGTTCGGCATCGCCTTCCTCTACGTCCTGCGCCTCCTGAAGCTCACGCGAAGGGTGGAGGCCGAATCCCAGGACCAGCAGCGCCTCAGCTACCTGGGCCTCCTCAGCTCCGGCATCGCGCACGAGGTGAAGAACCCCCTGAACTCCATCCAGATGAACCTCCAGCTCCTGGAGGAGGAAGCCGCCTCGGGCGCCACGCCCGAGAAGCTCCACGACTGGATCGCGCCGATCCAGCGCGAGATCCGCCGCCTCGAGCGCCTCGTCAACGACTTCCTCCTCTTCGCCCGCCCCCTCAACTCGGCGCCCCAGCCCGTGCGGCCCAGGGCGGTCCTCGAATCCATCGCCGCGCTCGTGGCCGAGGAGGCGCGCCAGCGCGGCGTGCAGATCGCCGTCGAGGCGCCCGACGACCTCCCCATGGTGGACACCGACGAGAACCTCCTCCGCACGGCGCTCAACAACCTCGTCTTCAACGCGCTCCAGGCCCTCGAATCCGGCGGCCACCTCGCCCTCAGGGCGTCGGTCCAGGGCGGGCGCCTCCTCTTCGAAGTGGAGGACGACGGCCCCGGGATCCCCGAGGAGAAGCGCGACGAGATCTTCCAGATCTTCTTCACGACGAAGACGGGCGGGACCGGCCTGGGGCTCCCCATCGCGCGCCGCATCTTCGAGGAGTCGGGGGGCTCCCTCGACCTCGCACCCGGGAGCGTCCAGGGCGCCCGCTTCCGGGGGCACCTGCCCCTCGGGGGAGGCGGCTGAGGATGGACCGGCGCGGCGCGGAGTCCAGGGTCGCCCTCCTTCGGGCGGAGCTCGTGCGGCACCGCCGCCTCTACTACGAGCTCAGCGCCCCCGAGATCTCGGACGCCGAGTACGACGCCCTGGAGCGCGAGCTCGCGGAGCTCGAAGCGCGCTTCCCGGAGCTCGCCGCGGCCGACTCGCCCACGCGCACCGTGGGGGGCACCGCCTCGGCTGCATTCGCGCCGGTGCCGCACCCCGCTCCCCTCCTGAGCCTCGACAACGCCTTCGACGAGGAGGACGTCAGGGAGTGGCACGAGCGCCTCGTCCGCCGCCTCGGCCGCGAGGACCTGGCCTTCGTGTGCGAGCTCAAGCTCGACGGCCTCTCCGTGGCCCTCGCCTACCGCGACGGCGCCTTCGTCCAGGGGGCGACCCGGGGCGACGGCCAGACGGGGGAGGACGTGACGGGCAACCTCCGGACCATCCCCGACGTCCCGTCGCGCCTGCACGGCGCCCCGCCGCTCCTCGTGGTGCGCGGCGAGGTCTACCTCCCCATCCAGGTCTTCGCGGAGTTCAACGCGCGGCGAGAGGAGGAGGGCCAGAGCGTCTTCGCCAACCCCAGGAACATGGCCGCGGGCAGCCTCCGCCAGATCGACCCCCGCGTCACGGCCTCGCGGCCCCTCGCCTGCTACTGCTACCAGGTGATCCACAGCGAGGGGTACGAGCCCGCGGACCAGGCGGGCGTCCTGGAGGACCTCGCGCGCTGGGGCTTCGCGGTGGACCAGCGTCACCGCCTCTGCCGCGGCCTCGAGGAGGTCCTAGCCTACTGCCGCGAATGGACCGCGAAGCGCCATACCCTGCCCTACGACGCGGACGGCGTGGTGATCAAACTCTCCCCCACCGACCTCCAGGCCCAGGCCGGCGCCACCTCCAAATCGCCCCGCTGGGCCATCGCCTTCAAGTTCCCCGCCGAGCAGGCCGAGACCACGGTGGAGGCGATCGACATCCAGGTGGGGCGCACCGGCGCCCTCACCCCCGTGGCCAAACTGGCGCCCGTGCGGCTGGCCGGCGTGATGATCTCCAGCGCCTCCCTCCACAACGAGGAGGAGGTCCGCCGCAAGGACGTCCGCGAGGGCGACACGGTGCTCATCGAGCGGGCCGGAGGGGTCATCCCCTACGTGGTCCGCGTGAACGCGGACAAGCGCCCCGTCGTCGCCGTGCCCTTCGAGTTCCCGAAGGCCTGCCCCGTGTGCGGCGGTCCCGTCCATCGGCCCGAGGGCGAGGCCATCCTCCGGTGCGCGAACCGCTCCTGCAAGGCCCAACTCAAAGAGGGCCTGCGCCACTTCGCCTCCCGGGACGCCATGGACATCGGCGGGCTGGGCCGGGTCCTGGTGGAGAACCTCGTGGAGGGAGGCCTGGTGAAGCGCCTGCCCGACCTCTACGCGCTGACCGAGGAGACCGCGGCCGCCCTGCCCCGGATGGCCGAGAAGTCGGCCGCCAACCTCCTGGCTCAGATCGCCGCGAGCAGGACGCGTCCCTACGAGAGGGTGCTCTACGCCCTGGGCATCCGCCAGGTGGGCGAGGAGACGGCCAAGGCCCTCTCGGAGCGCTTCACGAGCCTCGACGCCCTGATGGGCGCCTCGGCCGAGGACCTGCAGGAGGTCGAAGGCGTGGGTCCCAAGGTGGCCGCCGAGGTGGTGGCCTTCTTCGAGGTCCCCGAGAACCGCGCGATGGTGGATCGACTCCGCGCCGCCGGGCTCACCCTCGTGGCCCCCGAACGCCCCAAGGGCGAGAGGCCCCTCGCGGGCTGGACCTTCGTCCTCACGGGGACCCTGGAATCCATGCCGAGGCCCAAGGCCAAGGCCGCCCTGGAGGCCATGGGCGCCAAGGTGGCGGGGTCCGTGAGCAAGTCCACGGGCGCCGTGGTGGCGGGCTCGGAGGCCGGCTCCAAGCTCCAGGAAGCACGCAAGCTGGGCGTCCCGGTCCTGGACGATGCCGCCCTCCTCCAGGTTCTGTCAGGCGATTTCTCCCCACTGAACCGCCCCTGAGGGCACGGTGGCCGGGCCGGGGCGCCGCCCCTTGCCTCCGGCGTTATGGTGTATACTTAATCGGCACGAGATCGGGGACCCGATGGCACAGAAGAGCAAATCGACAGGGGTATCCATGACGTTGCAGGACATCCAGAAGCTCATCGCCATGCTCGAGAAGAGCAACCTCCAGGAGCTCGAGCTGGAGACGGGCGGCACCAAGATCCGCCTTGCCAAGCCCATCCTTTTGGCCCCCGTGGCCGCTCCCGCCGCCCCCCAGATCGTCATGATGCCTCACGCTTCGCCCATGGCACCGGCCATGGCGCCGCTCATGGTCCCGCCCACCGCTCCCGCTCCCGCCGCCCCATCTGCCGAGGCGGCCGCGGAGGGCACCACGGTCCACCACGTCCGTCCCGTGACGGCCGTGGAGGTCAAGAGCCCCATGGTCGGCACCTTCTACCGCGCGCCGGCCCCGGGAGCCGAGCCCTTTGTCAAGATCGGGGACCGGGTCCGCAAGGGCCAGACCCTGTGCATCATCGAGGCCATGAAGCTCATGAACGAGATCGAGTGCGAAGTGGACGGCGTGGTCGTCGACATCTCGACGGAGAACGCCCAGCCCGTCGAGTACGGCGAGGTCCTCATGCACGTCGATCCGGCGGGCTGACCCCCTCATGTTCAGGAAGATCCTCATCGCCAACCGGGGCGAGATCGCGCTCCGGATCATCTGGGCGTGCAAAGAGCTCGGCATCAAGACGGTGGCCGTCCACTCGGACGTGGACATCGACTCCCTTCACGTCCGTTTCGCCGACGAGAACATCTGCATCGGCCCCGCGCCGAGCCGAGAGTCCTATCTCAAGATCACCAACCTGATCGCCGCCGCCGAGGTGAGCAACGCCGACGCCATCCACCCCGGCTACGGCTTCCTCTCCGAGTCCACCGAGTTCGCGCAGGTCTGCGAGGCCTGCAACATCACGTTCATCGGGCCCAGCCCCAGGACCATCGCGCTCATGGGGAACAAGGCCGAGGCCAAGCGCACCATGAGGGCGGCGGGCGTCCCCGTCCTCCCGGGCTCCGACGGGCCCGTGGCCTCCGCCGACGAGGCCAAGGCCCTCGCCTCCGACATCGGCTACCCCGTCATCCTCAAGGCGAGCGCAGGCGGCGGCGGCAAGGGCATGCGCGTGGTCCGGAGCGAAGGGGAGATCGAGACGGCGTTCCAGATGGCGGGGTCCGAGGCGCTTTCGGCCTTCGGCAACGGCGACCTCTACATCGAGAAGTATCTGGAGGAACCACGCCACATCGAGGTCCAGATCCTGGGCGACCGCCACGGAAACGTGATCCACCTCTTCGAGCGCGAGTGCTCCATCCAGCGCCGCCACCAAAAGCTCATCGAGGAGGCGCCGTCCCCCGCCCTGAGCGAGATCCAGCGGCGGGAGCTCGGCGCCACCGCCGTGAAGGGAGCCGAGGCCGTGGGGTACTTCACGGCCGGGACCATCGAGTTCCTCTACGACCGGGGGCAGTTCTACTTCATGGAGATGAACACCCGCATCCAGGTGGAGCACCCGGTCACGGAGAACATCACCAACATCGACCTGGTGAAGGCCCAGATCATGGCCGCCGCCGGCGAGAAAATGACCTACAAACAAAAGGATCTGAAGATCGCCGGGCACTCCATGGAATGCCGCGTGAACGCCGAGGACCCGGTACGCTTCACGCCCTCCCCCGGGCGCATCACCACCTTCCACGCCCCCGGCGGCCCCGGCGTCCGCGTCGACACGGCCGCCTACGCGGGCTATTTCGTGTCGCCGCACTACGACTCCATGATCGCCAAGCTCATCGTGCGCGGCCACACGCGGACCGACTGCATCGTCCGCATGAAGCGCGCCCTCGAGTCCTTCATGGTGGAGGGGATCAAGACCAACATCCCCATGCACTTGCGCATCATGGAGGACGAGGATTTTCAGGCCGGGCGCCTCTCCACCAAGTTCATGGAGCGGTATCTCGTGTAGGGAGTGGTCGGACGACAGACGTTAGACGTTAGACGTTAGACGTTAGACGT
>JBBIUU010000065.1:12765-15640 GCA_037440125.1 Acidobacteriota bacterium | reverse complement strand
CGCCATGCGACGCCCGCCGCCCGCGCCCGAAGGGACGGGGCTGGCCGGGCGCCTGGCTTTGTCAACTCGCTCATCCGATGGCACCGCATCGCCCATCGCTCGCTTCCGCGCCATGCATCCCGGCCAGCCTCCGTCGCGACCTTACCCTATTTCCGGAAAGGCTCTAAGGCTTTCCCTGCAAGACTTGGACACCCCGCAGGAGAAGGCCGTCGGGCTCTTGCAAGGGCGGCACCCAGCGGTTAACCTACGGGATAGTCCGTCGGACAGCCTGCTCGATGACGGGCCGGAGCGCGGCCCGCGGAATCGGCTGGACGGAGCGAGGTGGACGAATGGCCCGTATGGACCCGCATTCCTACTACGACGTGGATCAGCCCCGGACCCGGTCCGTGCGCTTCAAGTGGACGGTGGACTTCGAGGCGGGCCGCCTCATCGGCGAGGCGGCGCTGACCCTGGAGAAGCCATCGTCGGGCCCCATGGATCTGGACACGAGGATGCTCAACATCAAGTCGGTGACCGTGGGCGGCGTGGCCATCTCCCACGAGTTCGGCGAGCCGGACCCGGTCCTCGGACAGCGCCTCCGCCTGAGCCTGCCACCCGACACGGAGGAGATCCTCATCGCCTACGGGACCTCCCCGGAGACCACGGCTCTCCAGTGGTTGAACCCCGGGCAGACCGCCGGCAAGAATCACCCCTTCATGTTCAGCCAGTGCCAGCCGCACCACGCCCGCGCCCTCGCGCCGCTGCAGGACAGCCCGCGGGTCCGGGTGAAGTACACGGCCGAGGTGACCGTCCCCGAGGATCTCACCGCCGTCATGTCCGCCGGTTCCGCCGGCGTCCGCCCCGGCCCGGGGCATCACAGCCGGACCTTCCTGTTCGAGATGCCCCAGCCCATCCCGACCTACCTGATCGCCCTCGCGGTGGGCGACCTCGCGAGCCGGGACCTGAGCCCCCGCTCGCGCATCTGGGCCGAGCCCGTGACGGCCGACAAGGCGGCCTGGGAGTTCGCCGGCATCGAGGACTTCATCGTGACCGCCGAGTCCCTCTTCGGGCCCTACGAGTGGGACCGCTACGACATGCTCGTCCTGCCCCCCGCGTTCCCCTACGGCGGGATGGAGAACCCCCGCCTCACCTTCCTGACGCCCACGCTGCTGGCCGGGGACCGCTCCCTCGTCGCCGTCGTGGTGCACGAGCTCGCGCACTCGTGGACGGGCAACCTCGTCACCAACGCCACCATGAACGACTTCTGGCTCAACGAGGGCTTCACGGTGTGGGCCGAGCGCCGCATCCTGGAGGCGCTCCACGGCGAGAGCCGCGCGGCCATGTCGTGGGCCATCGGCAAGGCCGGCCTCGACGAGGCCTTCGGCCGCTTCGGCGCGGACTCCCCTTTCACGCGCCTCAAGACCGACCTCTGGGGCGTGGACCCCGACTCCATGTACTCCGAGGTGCCCTACGAGAAGGGGGCGCGCTTCGTGGCGCTCCTCGAGCGGACGGCCGGCCGAGCGAAGTTCGACAAGTTCATCCGCGAGTACATCGACCGCTTCCGCTTCACCTCCATCACGACCGAGGAGTTCCTCGAGTTCCTCGAGGCCATGCTGCCTGGGCTGGCGGGCGTCGTGGGCGCGAAGGCCTGGATCTACGCCGAGGGTCTCCCCGCCAACGCTCCCGTGTTCGAATCGCACGAGCTCAGGCACCTGCAGGACCTCTCCGCCGGCTGGGCGGCGGGGGTGCGCCCCTCGAAGGCCGAGATCGAGTCGTGGAACCCCGACCGGACCCTCGTCTACCTGCAGGGCCTGCCCCGCGCCCTCTCCCACGAGGACTGCGCCTGGCTCGACGAGACGCTGGCGCTCACGGGCCGCGGGAACTACGAGATCCTCGTGGAGTGGCTCACCATCGCCGCGGGGAGCGACTACCAGAACACCTTCCACCGCATCCGCGAGGTCCTCACGACGGTGGGACGCATGAAGTACCTCCGCCCCCTCTACAAGGCGCTCGGCGCGACGCCGGGGACGCGCGAGCTCGCGCGGGAGATCTTCGCCGACGCGGCGCCGGGCTACCACAGCCTCAGCCGCAGGGTGGCCGAGGGCATCATGGCCGCGTACCCGGCCGACTGAACCGTCCGCCTCCCGAAACGCGAAGAGGGCGCCCCGCGGGGCGCCCTCGCCGTTTCTGCGCTGTCGGGAGGAAGCTCAGGCTCCCGTGCCGCCCTTCGCCCTCGCCTCCTCCTTGTCCTCGATGTGGTACTGCGAGACGGGGAGGGGTTCTTGCACGTGCCGGTCGCCGCGCTTGACGATGCAGGCTGGGGCGCCCACCACGCTGCACCCGGCGGGCACGTCGCGGTTGATGATGACCGCCTCGGCCCCCACCTTCGCGCCGTCGCCGATGGTCACGGGCCCGAGGATGGTGGCGTGCGTCCCGAGGAAGACGTCGTCGCCCACCGTCGGGTGGCGCTTGCCCACGTGCTTCCCCGTGCCGCCGAGCGTCACGCCGTGGAACATGACGCAGTTCTTACCGATCTCGACGGTCTCGCCGATGACGACGCCCGAGCCGTGATCGCAGAAGAACCCCTTGCCGATGGAGGCGCCGGGGTGGATCTCCATCCCCGTGGCGAAGCGCATCACCTGGGAGATGAGGCGCGGGAAGAACGGGATGCCGAGCCTGTAGAGCGGGTGCGTGAGGTACCGGTGCACCACGATCGCGTGCAGGCACGGGTAGAGCAGGAACTCGATGTTCCTGCACGCGGGGTCGTTCCTCCTGATGGCCTTCACGTCTTCGAACATGGTGTCATTCTCCTGAAACCGCCCTATCTTGTCCCGCGCACCGCACGATGTAAAGCGTCACGCCCACCGCATACATCGACCCGTCCTTCCCCAGCTCT
>JBBIUU010000065.1:3336-12665 GCA_037440125.1 Acidobacteriota bacterium | reverse complement strand
CACGATGTAAAGCGTCACGCCCACCGCATACATCGACCCGTCCTTCCCCAGCTCTTCAGCTCTCCAGCTCTCCAGCTCTTCAGCTCTCCAGCTCTCCAGCTCTCCAGCTCTTCAGCTCTTCAGCTCTCCAGCTCCCCAGCTCCATCCCTACGGATCCCACCACCTCTCCTGGAGGAACCGGTAGGAGCGGCGCCCGGCGATGAGGTGCGCCTCCACGCCGCACAGGACGCGGACCTCGCGCAGGCCGTTCTCGCGCAGGGTGCGCCCCGAGTCTACGATGTCCACGATGACCTCGCTGAGCCCGAGCTGGGGCGCGAGCTCGGCGGAGGAGGAGACGCGGATGGCGCGGACCATGTGCCCGAGGGCGCCGAGGTGGCGCTCGCTCAGGTGCGGGTATTTGGTGGCCACGCGGAGGGGCGCGCCGGGCGCGGGCTCCCAGCCCTCGGGCGCCGCGAGGGAGAGCCGGCACGCGCCGAAACCGAGGGCTCGGAGGTCGTAGACGTCGGGGGCGTCCTCCTCCAGGATGTCCCCGCCCACGACGCCGAGATCGGCGGCGCCGTTCTGCACGAAGACGGGCACGTCGGCGCCCTTCAGCAGGACCGCCTCCCATCCGCGGCCGATGGGCAGGCTGAGTGCGCGGCTCTCTAGGTCGGGGCGCTCGAAACCCTTCGACGCGAGCCAGTCGAGGGCGGGCTCCAGGAGGCGCCCCTTCGTCAGCGCGATCCTAGGCAAGAGCCACCTCGAAGACGAGTGCCCGTTTCGAGCCTCGCGGTTCGGCCCACATGGGCGCGGGTTCGGGGAATGTGGGATTTGGGATGGCGGATTTCGGAAAGACTGATTGTCTCCGCCAGCGGTTCGCCTGGATGGGTGGCGTCGGGGTTGGGCCACGGCCATTCTCCGTATCTTTCCTTTCCCAAATCCCAAATCCCACATCCAAAATTTTCCTTCGGTCATTCATCCAGCAGCCTCCCGGTGTAGACGGCGAAGCCGCACGCGCCCCAGGGCCGCCCCAGCGCCGGGTACAGGTGGTCGTACCGGCCTCCCGAGAGGACGGCGAAGGGGTGCGCCGGCGAGAAGGCCTTCACGGTGAGGCCCGAGTAGTACGCCCAGTGGCGGACGTCCGTGGGCTCGAGGCGCACGGGAAGGCCGGGGAACTCGCGGGCGACGAGCGCCTCCAAGGCCCGCAGCTCCTCCCAGATATCCGCCACGCCCGCCGCGCGGAGCCGGGGAAGGAGGCCGTCCACCGCCTCGGGCCGCCCGCCGAGATGGATCAGCTCGTGCAGGAGCTCCCACTCGGCGCACCGTCCGTGGGCCCCGGCGAGCGCGTCGAGGGCGGGCAGGCTCTTCCGGTTGAGGGCGCGCTCGAGGTCCTGGCGCGCCCCGGCGGGCCATGGGATGCGGTCGAGGAGGGGGCCCACGAGCCCCCAGTGCCCGAGCTCGAAGACCGCGCCGGAAAGCTCCAGCGCCCGGAGGCTCTCGGCCGCCAGGCGGACCATCTCCTCGTCGCCCTCGGGCCCTTGCGAGGGCGAGAGGCGCTCGCAACCCGCCTGCAGGGATTCCAGGCCCTCGTCGCGATCCTGCGCGGGCTTCCTCATCACCGCGCCCGCGTAGCAGACGCGCATCGGCGCCGCGAGGCCGGAGGCGCGGCGCGAGGCCATCCACGCCACCCCTGCGGTGAAGTCCGCGCGGAGGGCGAGGGCGCCGTCGCCGTTGGGCCGAAGCCTGAAGGTGCGCGTCAGCAGGGCCTCGGGCGAGGCGGCCTCGGCAGCCTCCTCGGGCATGAGGAGGGGCGGGACGACCTCGGCGTAGCCGGCGCCCCCCCAGATCCCGAGCAGGCGCCGCTCCGTGGCGCGCAGGCGCGAGGCCTCCTCGAGCCAGAGGCCCGTGCTCGAACCGGTGCCGGTCATCGGATCCCTCCCGCGCGGCGGTCCAGCTCGCCCAGCACCTCCGCGAGCGTAACGCCCTTCTCGCGCCAGAGGACGAGGAGGTGGTAGAGCAGGTCGGCGGACTCCTCGACGACGTTCCCCTTCTCCTGCGAGAGGCTGGCCACCACCGTCTCCACGGCCTCCTCCCCCACCTTCTGGGCGATGCGCGGGAGGCCCGCCTTGAAGAGCCTGGCGGTGTACGAGCCCTCGGGCTGGCTCTCCCAGCGCGACGCGATGACCGCCTCGAGCCGCGCGAGCGCCCCGGCCTCGGCGCCGCGTCCCCAGAGCGTCTCGGAGAAGCACGACCTCGTCCCCGCGTGGCACGTGGGGCCGTCGGCCTCCACCTGGACGAGGAGGGCGTCGCCGTCGCAGTCGAGGCTCGCCCCCTTCACGCGGTGGAGGTTCCCCGAGCTCTCGCCCTTCTTCCAGAGGACGCCGCGGGACCGCGAATGGAAGTGCAGGAGGCCCGTCTCCCGCGTGGCGTCGTAGGCCTCGCGGTCCATGTAGCCCACCATCCGCACCTCGCCGGTCCTCCCGTCCTGCACCACCGCGGGCACCAGGGGGGTCTTCTCGAAGTCCACGCTCACGGCCGCACCTCCTGTCCGAGTTCGCAAAGGGCCCTCTTGAGTTCGGGGATCGCCAGGACGCCATCGTGGAAGAGCGACGCCGCGAGAACCGCGTCCGCCCCGGCGTCGAGCGCGTGCGCGAAATCCTCCACGCGGCCCGCGCCCCCCGAGGCGATGACGGGGAGCGTCGTGCGGGACGACAGCGCGCGGTAGAGCTCGCAGTCGAAGCCCCGCCGGGTTCCGTCGGCGTCCATGGAGGTCACGAGGAGCTCCCCCGCGCCCCGCGCCTGCGCGTCGGCGGCCCACTCCAGCGCGTCGATGCCCGTCCTGCGGGTGCCCGCGTGCGTGACGACCTCCCAGCCTTCGCCGCGGCGCCGCGCGTCGATGGCGAGCACCACGCACTGCGCGCCGAAGCGGTCCGCAGCCTCGCCGAGAATCTCGGGCCGATCCACGGCGGCGGTGTTGACCGCCACCTTGTCGGCGCCCGACAGGAGCATCTGGCGCATGACCTCCACGCTCCGGACACCGCCCCCCGCGGTGAGGGGCAGGAAGATCCGCTCGCTGACGCGCTCGAGCACGTCCAGGAGCGGCGCTCGGCCCTCGAGCGTGGCGCTCACGTCGAGGAAGACGAGCTCGTCGGCACCCTCCGCGTCGTAGCGTTCGGCGAGCGCGACGGGGTCCCCCACGTCGCGCAGGTTCTGGAAGCGGACGCCCTTCACGACGCCGCGCCCGTTCACGTCCAGGCAGGGGATAATGCGCTTCATGAGTCCGCCTCTAGGAGTTCGTCGAGGCCCAGGCGCCCCTCGTAGAGCGCCTTGCCCACGATCACGCCCGACACCCCGGGCACGGCCCTCAACTCCTCCACGTGGCCCCGCGTGGTCACGCCCCCCGAGGCGATGAGGGGGAGGCGGCACGCCGAGAGCCTGCGGTAGAGCTCCACGTTGGGCGAGGAGAGGAGACCGTCCCTCGCGATGTCCGTGACGAGCGCCTCGCCGTAGCCCAGGCGCGAGGCCCGCGCGAGAGCCTCCTCCACGGGCTCTCCCGTCCCCTCGGTCCAACCCTTGACGCGCACCGTGCCCTCGAGGGCATCGAGCGCCGCCACGCACCGGCCCGCGCCCAGGCGCTCCGCGATGGCGCCCGCCCCCGCGGGGTCGAGGTAGAGCGCGCTCCCCACGACGACGCGGTCGGCGCCGCACCCGACGAGGCGCTCGGCGGCCCCCAGGTCGCGGACGCCGCCCGCCGCCTGGAGGACGGCATCGGGAAGCCCCGCCCGAACCGTGCTCAGGAGGTCCGGGAGAGATGGCGTCGCGCCGAAGGCCGCCCCGAGGTCCACGAGGTGGAAGTGCGACGCGCCGCCGTCGGCCCAACGTTTTACGGCGTCCGCCGCGGGGCCGTAGTCCATGCGCTCCTCCCGGCGCCCCTGTCGGAGGCGCACGGCGCGACCCCCGAGGACGTCCACGGCGACCCAGGCGATCATCGCGTTCTACTCAGCAGCGCGGTGAGGTAGTCCACACCGGGGCCCTGGGATTTCTCGGGGTGGAACTGGACGCCCGTGACGCGCCCGGAGGACACCACGGCGGGGAACTCGTGCCCGCCGTGCGGGGCCCACGCCCTGACGACCGAGGGGTCTCGAGGCGCTACGGCGAAGGAGTGGACGAAGTAGGCCCACGCGAGCGCGGCCCCCGCCTTTGTCTCTGCCTCCGTCTCGAACCGGACGCGTTCCCAACCGATGTGCGGCACCTTGCCGCGAGCGCCGTCGAGGCGCCTCACCGTTCCCGCCAACAATCCGAGCCCTCGCACGCCGGGGCTCTCCTCGCTCGCCTCGAACAGGAGCTGCATCCCCAGGCAGATGCCCAGAAGGCGGGACCCCTCGGCGACGAAGTCTCTCAGGGCGCGGTCCCATCCGAGGCGCTCGAGCTGGGACGCCGCGTGGCCGAAGGCGCCCACGCCGGGCAGGACGAGGACCTCCGGCCGCTCGGCCGGGGGCGTCCCCAGGACCTGGGGCTCCAGGCCCCGGCTGCGGAGCGCGTTGCAGAGGGAACGCAGGTTGCCGCTGCCCGCGTCGACCACGGCGATCATCCCATCGTCCCCTTCGTACTGGGTGCGCCGTTCCCCCGGCGCTGCAGGGCCTGGGCGAAGGCGAGGGCGAGGGCCTTGAAGGCCGACTCCACGCGGTGGTGCGCGTTCTCGCCCTGGAGGAGGTCCACGTGGAGCGTGAAGCGCCCAGCCTCGGCGAAGGACCGGAAGAAGTGCGGCACCATCTCCCCCGGCATCTCGCCGATGCGCTCCGGGAGCGGGGCGGCGCGGAAGGAGCAGTGGGGACGCCTCACGAGGTCCACCACCGCGCGGCTCAGGGCCTCGTCCAGCGGCGCGTAGGCCCACCCGAAGCGCGCGAGGCCCGCGCGGTCGCCCAGCGCCTTCGAGACGCACTCGCCGAGGGCGATGGCCACGTCCTCCACCGTGTGGTGGGCGTCCACGCGCAGGTCGCCCTCGGCCCTGAGGGACAGGTCGAACCCGCCGTGGAAGGCCCATTGCTCGAGCATGTGGTCCAGGAACCCGATGCCCGTGGCGACCTCGATGCGGCCTGTGCCGGCGGGGCTCCACGCCACCTCCACGCGGACTTCCTTGGTCTCGCGAATCATCTCAACCTCCAGCGGAGAAATCGCGCGCTCCGGCGCGCGGGAAGAGCTCTTCGAGCACACGGTTGAGGGAGGGCGCGACGAGCGCGGCCCCACCTTCGAGGAAGCGTCGCCCCCGCTCGCTCCCCGGCGCCGCGATCCCCGCGAAGGAGACGTCCAGGCCCGCCGCCGTCGCGCTCCGCGCGCTGCCCAGGTCGTCCACCGTGTCGCCGACGTAGAGGGGCCGGCGCGAGCCGAGGGCGGCGGCGAGGGACAGGAGGCCGTCGGGACGGGGCTTCCGGAGCTCGGGCCCCTCGTCGCAAACGACCGACGCCCGAGGCAGATCGAGGCCCAATCGGGCCAGGCCGAGGGCGGATTCCTCGCGCGTCCGTCCCGTGAACACGCCCACGGGCAGGCCCGTGGCGAAGATCTCCGCCGCGCTCGTCAGCGGGAACTCGAGCTCGAAAAGGCCGCGCGCCTCCATCGGCTCGAGGCCGTAGACCTCGAGGGACCGGGGCCCCGCGTAGAGCCTTTGGAAGACCGGCTCCACGGCGCCCCGAGCCGCCTGCCACACGTCGTCGCCGCACCGGCGCCTCACGGCCCCCGGGCCGCCTCCGTCCGCGGCGAGCCCCGCGCAGAGGGCGCCCCAGGCCTTCCCCGGGCCCGTGTCCGGACCCAGGAGCGCAACCGCCGCCGCGGCGTCCCAGTCGTTGTTGAAGCCTCCAGCGAGGCGGAGGGCCTCCACCTCGGGCTCGCCCCATTCGCCGCCGAGACCCGGAGGCACGGCACAGCGCGCCGCGCTGAGGCACACCGCCGCCGTGAAGGAGGGGCGCGTGTCGAGGAGGACTCCGTCCATGTCGAGGAGGAGCGCGTCGAATCCGCCGGTCTTCATGCGAGCACCTCTTCCAGCAGCTTGAGGACCGCGTCGTTTTCCTGGGGGCTCCCCACGCTCAGGCGCAGGCACCGCTCCAGGCCGGGCAGGTGCGATACGTCGCGCACGAGAACGCCCTTTCGCCTGAGCGCCTCGTAGCGTTCGGAGGCCGCGCCCTTCGCCACGCGCACGAGGATGAAGTTGGCCTGGGAGGGATAGACGGTGAGGCCGGGGAGGCGCCCGAGCCCCGCCGAGAGGCGCTCGCGCTCCTCCACGATGGTGTTCACGCGCGCCTCGAAGAGGGAGACGTTCCTCAGCGCGATGACGCCGAGCCCTGCGGTCACCGGGCTCACGTTGTAGGGCAGGAGGGCTTTGCGGAGGTGCGCCGCCGTCGCGGGCGCCGCCATGAGGTAGCCGAGCCTGAGGCCCGCGCTCCCCCACGCCTTCGAGAAGGTGCGCAGGACCGCCAGGTTCTCGGCCTTGGGCAGGAGGTCGCGGGCGCTGGACCCCGCGAACTCGGCGTAGGCCTCGTCCACGGCCACGAGGCCCGGCGCCTCCGCGAGGAGATCGCCCAGCGCCTCGGGCGGGAAGAGGGACCCCGTGGGATTGTTGGGCGAGCACAGGAGCACGAGGGCGGGGCGCTCCCGACGCACAGCCTTGAGCCACGACTCGGCCTTGTAGGAAACGCCGCCGTCCTTGAGGAGGACCTCCGCCACGGGCGCGCCCGCGAGGAGGGCGAGCTGGCGGTAGAGGCTGAAGGTGGGGCTGGGCAGGAGGACCTTCCGGCCGGGCCCGAGGGCCGAGAGGAAGAGCGCCATGAGGAGATCGTTGGACCCGTTGCCCACGAGCACGGCCTGAGGCGGGAGCCTCCACCGTTCCGCCAGCGCCGCGGTGAGGGCGCGCTCGTCGAAGGGCGGGTATCGGTTGAAGGCCACCGAATCCACGAGGCGCGCGGCCTCGGCCTTGAGCTCCGGCGGCCAGTCCCAGGGCGCCTCGTTCTGATTGACCTTGATCGCGCAGGGCTCGTCGGCCATGGCGTAGGCCTTCAGCGCCTCGATCTCGGGGCGGAAGCGGCTCACGGCAGCACCCCCCTCGCCGACATCGACGCCGCGTGCCCGTCGAGCCCCTCCGCCAGGGCCAGCGCGCGCATCCAGGGCGCCGTCCGGGCCAGCGCGCGGCGGTCGAGCGCCAGCGTGGAGCGGTATCGGACGTAGTCCCACACGCCGACGGGCGACGCGAAGCGCGCCGTCCCGCCCGTGGGGAGGCTGTGGTTCGGGCCAGCGCCGTAGTCGCCCGCGGCCTCGGGCGTATAGGGTCCGACGAAGACCGCCGCGGCCGTCGGCACGAGCTTCGCCCAGGACCCGGGGCGCCGCGCCTGGACGCTGAGGTGTTCGGGGGCGAGGGCGCGGGCCGCCCGGCACGCCAGGTCCCGGGTCGCGCAGACCACGAGCGCGCCGCGCCGGCGGAGGCTCTCCCGCTGGATCGCCGCGCGCGGGGAGGAGGCGAGCTGCCGGGCGAGCTCGACGGAGACTCGCCCGGGCTCCGAGGCGTCGGTGGTCAGGAGCACGGGGCTCGCCTCGGGGTCGTGCTCCGCCTGCGCGAGGAGGTCCGCCGCCACGAAGGGGGCGGGCGAGGAGCCGTCGGAGAGGATCACGAGCTCCGTGGGCCCCGCGACCGCGTCGATGCCGACGGCGCCGAAGACCTGCCGTTTCGCCTCGGCTACCCACGCGTTCCCCGGTCCCAGGATCTTGTCCACTCGGGGGACGGTGCTCGTTCCGAAGGCCAAGGCCCCCACGGCGGCGGCGCCGCCGACGGCGTAGACCTCCTTCACACCGAGCAGCGCGGCCGCCGCGAGCACGGTGGTGTCGGGGAGGCCATCACGCCCCGCGGGCGTGGCGACGGCGATGCGGCGCACGCTGGCGACCTGCGCGGGGATGGCGAGCATGAGGAGCGTCGACGGGTAGGCCGCCCGGCCGCCGGGAACGTAGAGGCCCACCGAGTCGAGGGGCAGGGCCTCGACCCCCATGGTCACGCCGCGGCCCTCCACGGGAGCGCAACGCGCCGGCCGCTGCCGCGCGTGGAAGGCCCGTATGGATCGGGCGGCCTCGCGAAGGGCCGACCTCAGCTCCGGGGCGAGGCCGCTCAGAGACCGCGCCAGCAGCTCCTCCGGCACCTTGAGCCCCGAGGGCCCGGGGCAGGGCCAGTCGAACGCGCGCACCTGTTCGACGAGCGCGCGGTCCCCTCCCCTCCGGACCGACGCCAAAATCGTGCGCACGCCCGCCTCCACTTCGGCGGCGCGCGCCTGGGGCGGCCTGAGCCTGCGCAGGAGCGCGGGCAGGCCCGACGGGGCGTCGAGCTTCAGCACAGGGATCGGGTTCCTTCTCGCAACCATCGCGCCACTCCTCTGCGCCATAAAACGAAAAAGCCCTCCGTCTCCGGAGGGCTCTTCTTCGCGCGTCCGTGCGCCGCTATGCCGCGGTCGCACGCCCTCCGGCGCGCCTGCCCAGGCAGTGATGGGTGTGGTTCAGGGCGGTGGTGCCGAAGGTCGTCTCTTTCACGTCTCACTCCACGATACGAGGAACGGGAGTATGCACGGGTTTTCTTCCGGAGTCAAGGAACGCCGCCGAAGCGCCGTTCAGTTCATCGACTCGAGGCGCTCGCGGAGGGCCTTCACGGGGATGGCCTCCACAACAGCGGAGCGCTCCCCTGAGCGCCAGATGAGGAGACCCACCATCTGGTTGTCGCGCCACCGGAAGAGGGGCGCGCCGCCGTAGCTCGGCGCGAAGGTCCCGCCGATGACGAGCCGGGTCGCGGTGCTCTTCTCGGACTCGCCCGGCGCGAGGTGGAAGCCCGCCACGTAGCCCATGCTCAGTAGGGGCATGGGGGGCGCGAAGGCGTCCGAGAACCCCCAGGCGTAGATCTGGTCGCCGGGGCCGAAGTCCCCGCCCTCCCCGAGCTCCAGGCCGCGCGCGGGCCGTTGGGCGGGGAGGAGGAAGCCGAGGTCCAGCGCGCGGTCCACCTCCACGCCTTTCAGGGGGACCGCCTCCCCCGTGCTGCCCGTGACGGCGAGGTCCTGCAGGCGGAAGCCGTCCACGGCGTGGCCGTCGGTGACGATGATCCCGCCGGAGGTGAGGAGGCCGCTGGAAACGGCGCCCGTGGTCTTGTTCGTGACGAGGAAGAGGGCGTGCAGGAGGTCCCGGTCGGACTGCCCGAGCTTGTCCATGAGGACCTGCGTGGCGGGCGGCATCTTGGACGGAGGGACGAGGCGCTTGACCTTCGAGACGAAGAGGAGGAGCACCCCCACGACGGCGGCCAGGAACACGAGCGTGAGCGCGGCCTTCTTCACGGG
>JBBIUU010000065.1:0-3236 GCA_037440125.1 Acidobacteriota bacterium | reverse complement strand
TACCTCTTCCCGTTCACCATCTCGTCGGCGAGGGCGCCGGCGCCGTAGAGCTTGCGCAGGCCTTCGAGGATGCCGCGGATGTCCACGGCCACGCAGCGGGCCTCCGTCTCGTCGTAGACGAAGACGTTGGGGTGGCTCTCCATGTTGCCGTCGAAGACGAGCCCCACCAGGCGCCCCTCCTTGTCCACGAGGGGGCTTCCGGAGTTGCCGCCCGTGATGTCGGCGGTGGTGACGTTGTTCAGCGGCGTGGTGAGGTCGAGGTCGGCGCGGTGCGCCTCCTGGCTCTTCGTGAGCGCGAAGTCACCCTTGTTCCCGAAGGAGTAGGCGCGGTCGTAGAGGCCGTAGAAGGTGGTGAAGGGCGGCACGAGGGTGGTGGCGAAGGGATAGCCGGCCACCTTGCCGAAGGCCAGGCGCAGCGTGCCCGTGGCGTCGGGGTAGGCGCTCTCGCCGTAGACCGCGAAGCGGGCCTTCCCCACCCTGGTCTGGGCGTCCTCGAGGACGGCGCTGAACTTGTCGCGGTACATCTTCTGGTTCTCGCGGAGGGTGGGCTCGATGCGGCGCACCATGTCGAGGAGCGGGTCCTTGCAGTCGGCCACGGCCTTGCCCTTGTTCTCGAGGAGCTTCCGGCGGAAGGACGCGTCGCCCATCTGCGTCCCCTCGACGGCGTCGTGGGCCGCCTGCTCGGGCGTCTTGCCCTGGAGGAGAACCTTCACGAAGGGGTCCTCAGGACTGAGGGCGGCGAGGAGGTTGCCGAGCTCGTCGGCGAGGAGGACCTCCTCCATGTCCTTGTAGTAGGGCCCCGGGGCGGTCACGCGGCGCAGGGTGGACTCGATCTCGGCGTCGTGGAAGCCCTCGAGGCGCTCGGCGTCGGGCTTGGCCATCTCGGCGGGGTAACGCAGGACGGTCATGAGGAAGCCCATGCCGCGGCCGCCGAAGGCCATCTTGTAACGGATGTCGTTGATGTGGTCCTTGGCCCAGGCGTAGGCGCCCTCGGCCTCGGTCCACGCGCTGCCGTATTGCGCCTCGAGCTTCGGGTTCGCTGACACGGCCTGGCGCAACGCGCCGTCGCTGGCGGCCTTCTTGGCCATGAGTTCCTTGTCCTCGAGGCCCTTGTACTCGCCCTCGCGGGCCTTGAGGGAGTTGGCCATGAAGTAGAGCCAGGTGCGTGCGCGGCGGGCCTCCTCGGGGCCCCGGGCGCTGTACTTGTTGAGGACCTCCATGGAGTGCCGCAGGCGGCCGAGCGTGAAGGGGTACTCCAGGTCGCGGGCGTAGACGAGGCCCGCGAGCGTGAGGAGGCGCTCGGTGCGGCCCGGGTGGCCCGAGACGAAGATGAGCTCGCCGTCCTTGGCGCCCTGGGGGTTCACCTTGAGGAAGTCCTTGACCTTCGCCGGCTGCCCCTTCTCGTAGGCGCGGAGGATGGCCACGTCGAAGTCGTAGCGCGGGTAAGTGAAGTTGTCGTAGTCGCCGCCGAAGAAGGCGGCCTGGAGCTCGGGCGCGAACACCACGCGGACGTCGTTGTACTCCTTGTAACCGTAGAGGCTGTACTTGGCGCCCCCGTAGAGCGTCACGACCTCGCCGCGGAGGCCCTTGGCCTTGAGGCACTCCGCCTCGAGGGCCGTGATGGCCGCCTGGCGCTGCTCGCGCGCCTGCGCCGGCGTGGCGCCCGCCTTCACCGCGCCCTCGACCTTGGCGGTGACGTCTTCCATGGACACGAGGACGCGCACGCTCATGCCGGGCACGGGGAGCTCCTCCGCCGCCGTCTTGGCGTAGAACCCGTCGCGCACGTAGTTGTGCTCGGGCGTGCTCAGGCGCTGGAGGGAGCCGAGGGCCACGTGGTGGTTGGTGAGGATGAGGCCGTCCTCGGAGACGAAGGAGGCGCTCGCCCCCGCGTTCACGGAGGAGAGGCGGAGGTGGTCCAGAAGCGCCGGGGTCGCCTTGAACCCGTAGCGCTCCTCGATGAGCTTGAGCGGCGGGTGGTCGTAGGTCCACATGCCCTCGTCGGCGAACGCGGCGACGCCGGGTAGGAGGAGGGCGCAGAGGCAGGCGAGGAGCGCGATGCTGAGCGTCTTGGTCGTGCGGTTCATGGGATCCCCTCTCGGACGGTCCCGCCCGGTGGGCGGGCAAAGGCGCGATTATACTCCCCGTGCCCAGGCCGTGCCACCGAGGGAAACAGACCCGCGGTCGGTTTGTTACTTCGGATGCGGCACGGCATCACTCAGGGTGGACGGGGACCTTCTCGGCCGCCGGCATGAGGAGCCACACCCGCCGACAGGAGAACGACGGACATGGCAGAGAAGACCACCTACGGCGTCTACGCCCAGACCGACAAGCCCTTCGAGGTGGCGCTCGAGGCCACCCGTGAGGCCATCAAGAAGCGCGGCTTCGGCATCCTGTGGGAGATCGACGTGAAGGCCACCATGCACGCCAAGCTCGGCGTGGACTTCACCGACTACGTCATCCTGGGCACGTGCAACCCGCCCATGGCCCATCGCGCGCTCTCGGTGGAGCCCAACATCGGCCTGCTCATGCCGTGCAACGTCATCGTCCGGCGGGACGGCGACCGGGTCGTCGTGGGCGCCATCGAGACCCACGAACTCATGGGGCTGACGGGGAGGAAGGACCTCGCACCCTTCGCGGACCCCGTGAACGACCTCCTCACCGAGGCCGTGGACGAGGCCACGGCGTCCTGACCCGTAACCCCCCTCCTGGCGACGTTCAACAGGGCGCGCTGGGTGACACACCGTCAACTATTGGGTGACAAGTATTGGCAATCCCCGGGCGCCCCGCCCGGGGATTTTCCGTAGAAGTCACTGTTCTTGATGCGGTTGCGCGAATCGCTCCCCTGGTCTCATACTTGGTACGGCTCTTGCTCCGCTCCAGGCTTCGGCGCCTTCCATGCGGGGGCACCGGACGGCCTGAGCCGGTCCGGGCGACCAAAGACGGGAAAGCATCTCCAACCATGGGGCCGTCGGGGGAGGTGGAATGGGGTTTTCGCTTTTCGGAAAGAAGCGGGACGGGGGCCCTCCCCGGTGCGTCCAGCATTACTACCAGTTCGCGACCGGCGCCTGCAGCATCTGCGGGTCCGGGCTCTGTAAGGACTGCATGGGGCGGAGCGCCGTGCCGGTGTGCCGCTACTGCATGGACAACCCGCTGACCGACGAGGAACGCGCCCTTGCCGAGCAGAGCGGCAAGCCCGCCAGGAGGTCGCGCAAGGCCCGGAAGCCCTCGGGCAAGCC
>JBBIUU010000064.1:0-15786 GCA_037440125.1 Acidobacteriota bacterium | reverse complement strand
AGCGTGAAGGCGCCGTTGGTCCAGGCGATTTCGAAGCGCTTCGCGAGGTACGGCGGGATGGGGTCCTCGGGGCCCACGGGGAAGGCGTGGCTGAAGCCCCACTGCACCTGCTCCCGCTCCACGGTCCCCATCCAGTCCTCCACCTGGGCGGGCGTGTTGTAGGGGGGCGTCGTGAGGAAGATGCTGTAGCGCGTCGGGTTGGGATGGCCGGTGAGGTAGTTGACCAGCGGGATGTAGCCCCAGCTGAAGGCGGGAGCGCCCGGGGGCACCCGAGCCTCGACCGCATCGAGGAAAGCCTGGAGCCCGGCGGCCTGGACGGGGTCGAAGGTGGTCAAGCTCCCCGCGGCCGCTGAGACGGCGTAGCCCCGCGTCAGGCCCTGCCTCAAGACACCTGCGGCGCCGAAGGCGAGGAGCAGGGCGAGGCAGACCCCCGTGCTCCAACGAGCCGCAAGGCGGAGGGCGCGGGAGGCGTCGTCCCAGTGGCGGTCGGCCCAGGAGGCGGCGAGCACGGCGGGCACGGGGGCCGCCCACACGAGGTTCATGATGGCCCAGCGGTGCATCGCTCCCCCGAGGAAGGCAAGGCTGACGGCGACGAGGAGGAGCGATTTGGAGAGGCCGAACCAGCGCCCCCTCACGCAGGGCACGGCCGCGGCGAGGGCCGCCCACGGGAGGAGGAACAGCAGGGCGTAGGCCAGGAGCGTGAGCGGGAGGTAGAGGGGCGCCGCGCCGAGGCGGTTGAGCGAGAGCCCCGAGAACACCTCGCTCCAGCCTCCCGCGGCCTCCCACATGCTCCCCTGCAGACCGCCGTAACGCCGGCTCGGGAAGAGGATCCAGTCGGCGATCATCTGGTGGAGCGTGGCGCCCCCGGCGAGCAGGGCGAGGAAGGCGCCCGCGCCAACGGCCGCCAGGCCCCCACCCCAGGCCGCCGCGTAGCGGAGCCGCTTGCCGGGGGGGAGCGCGGGGAGGACCGCGGCGCTGACGAGCAGGATGGCGTAGCCGCCCTGGTCCTGGAGAGACAGGGCCCCCGCGGCGGCGAAGGCGCCCCCGAGCAGCGGCCAGATCCTCCCGCCCCCGTCGCACCCCCGGGTGAGACAGCCGAGCGCCGCCAGGAGGAAGAGATCGGCGGCCCAGTGGTGGCTGGCGAAGGGCCATGCGCCGACGCCGAAGGGAATGAGGAGGGCCATGACCGCGGCCCTGGGCGCAGGTCGGCGCACGAACATGCGAGAGACCCACGTCACCAGGCCCAGGAGCGTGACGCCGTAGACGAGTCCCGCGGTGCGGCTCGCGAGGACCGTCGGCCCGAGCGCCTTCACGAAGCCGGCGAGGATCCAGAAGGACAGCGGGGTCTCGATCTGAAAGGAGTCCGCCACCGCCGCCTGTCCCGAGGCGACGCGCCACGCGCCCATGCACGCGACGCCCTCGTCCCCGAGGTAGATCCCTTTGTTGATGCGGACCGCCAGGAAAGCCACCGCGAGGAGGATCGCGAGGGCCGGGAGGAGGCGGATGAGCCCCGCGTCCCCTCGGAAGCCCGGTGCGCCGCCCTCGGGGGCGTCCTTCCCGCCTAGGACCATGGGGCGATTATGCCACAGGGGCCAGGCGCGAGGTCAGGGCTTGGAGACCTTGCGGCAGACCACCATGCTCCTCATGGGGACGAACCAGAAGGGAAGGTGGGTCCACGCCACCGAGTCCACGGGCAGGCCCTCGAGGAGGGCCTCCAGCTTGGGACGGTCCATGGCGTGCAGGTGCCATTCCTCGTCCATGCGGAGCGAGGGCCGGTAGCCCTTCCCGAAGAGCACGAGGTCGAGGCGCAGGCTGAGGATGAAGCGCTTGATGAACGTGAGAAGGGCCTCGTTCGGCGCCGTCACGATGAGGATCCCCCCGGGCCGGAGGGCGCGGACGGCCTCCCTCAGCACCTCGTCCGGATCGGGGACGTGCTCGATCACCTCGGTGATGCAGACGGCGGACACGCTCTCCCGGGCGAGGGGCAGGTCTCCGCCGTCGCCCGCGAGCAGGCCGGCCCCGGGGGCGCGGAGGGAGGCGGCCTTGAGCGAGGGGATGGAGATGTCGACGCCCACGCACCGGTCGAAGATGGCGCTCGAGACCGCCTCCCTCAGCATGAACCCCGGGCCGCAGCCCACCTCGAGGAAGGTGCCTCCCCGACAGTGACGCCTGATGCTCGCTACGATGTGGCGGAAGCGGAACCCCTCGACGGCGCGCACGAAAGCCGAATCGTAGAACCTCGTGGGATCGTACCGCCGGACCATCTCGTCGTTCCAGCGGTAGTAGTCCTCCCGGGAGCCGAAACGCGGGTGGTCGTTCACGCGGGGTCTCCCGCCTTGCAGACGACGAGCGTGCGCATGGGGAGGAACCACACGGGCAGGCGGACCCACTTCACCGGCTTTAACCCCGCGAGGGCGATGATCCTACCCAGCGCCGCGCGGTCCATGGCGTGGAGGTGCCACTCCTCGGCCATGCGCTCGGAGGGCCTGTAATGCCAGAACAGGACCCGGTCCAGCTTCAGCCCGTACACGACCGTCTTGAGCGAGTCGATGAGGTGCTCGTTGGGCGCGGTGACCACCAGTGCTCCCCCGGGCGCCAGCACGCGCCGGGCCTCCTTCAGGACGGCCACCTGGTCGGGCACGTGCTCGATGACCTCGGTGAGGCACACGGCGTCGAAGGCCCCCGTGCCGAAGGGGAGGGACTCGCCGTCCGCCTGGGCGAGGGAGGCCCCGTCTACCCGGGCCCTCGCCTCCAGGAGCGAGGGGAGGGAGATATCCGCCCCGGCACAGGAGGCGAAGTGTCCGGCGGCGGCCACGTGGCCGAGCATGTAGCCGTGCCCGCAGCCCACCTCGAGAAAGCGGCCCCTCCGGGCGTACCGGCGCAACATCTTGAGGATGTGGCGGAAGCGCGCGCCTTCCAGGAGTCTGATGATCGAGAAGCGGTAGTACTTCGAGGGATCGTACCGCCGGATCATCTCGTCGTTCCAGTCGTAGTACTCCTCGCGAGAGGTGAACCGCCCGTCCTGGACTCGACCGGGTGTCGGGGTGGGATCGGCCATGGGGTCTCCGTGCGGCCCGGGGCGGCGGCGCTCAGTCTGGGAGAATAGCAGGTGGAGCCCGGCGCGGGAAGGGGTTCAGGCTTCCGCTGCTCATAACTCAAAAGGGAAGGGCCGCGGCTCAGCCGCGGCCCTCGGAGTGCTCGAGAGTAGATGGTTCAGGGACGGGACGGAGAGGCGGGGGCGACGCCGCCGGCGGCCGTCGAGCCCATGCCCGTGTAGATGTGCGTGGTGGTGTCGTTGCTGTTGGTCCGGGCCACGGCGGGGTAGGTCCTGAAGAAGTCGGCGAAGCGGGCCATGACGGTGTAGGCCTGGCCCCAGGTCACGATGCTGTCGGGCTCTACCGAGTAGTAGGGCTGCCCCATCTCGCGGAGGATGTTGACGAGGTTCCCCTCCTTCAGGGGCTCCGCCGGGCTCCAGGCGCCGCCGATGGGCGCGAGGCCGAGGTCCTTGAGGAAGGTCGTGGCCGTGGCCGCCGTCCAACCGCCCGCCGGGGCCGTGGCCTTGAGGCTGGACGCCAGCAGCACGGCGAAGTCGCCCTGGTTGATGGGGTCGTTCGTCTCGGCCGCCCAGGAGAGCGTGCAGGCCAGGAGCGCCAGCACCACTGTTACGATCAGAGTCCGCTTCGTGACCATCACCGCACCCTCCTTGCCTCGTTTGAACTTAGATCACATCCCGTTCCAAGTCAATGCCCTGGCCGAGTTGGCCTTTCCGGTATAGGACCGCGGGAGGCTCAGTCGGGGTAGACGCGCTTCTTGCGCTTCATCTTGAAGACGTCCTTCCAGCCGCCCACGCGCCCCACGATCCAGGGCAGGCGCTGGGGCTCGTTGCCCGTCGAGTAATAGTAGTGGTTGTAGTAGTAGTAGTCGTAGTAGTAGGACGATCGCGTCTCCACCTCGTTGAGGACCACACCCGCCACCTGGACGTTGGCACGCTCCAGTGTGACCAGGATGCGCTCCAGCAGGGGCTTCTGCGTCTTGCGGTAGCGGGCCACAAGGACCGCCAGGTTCGCCATGCTCCCAAGGATGAAGGCATCGGAGATGGAGAGGCAGGGCGGCGAGTCCAGGACCACCCAGTTGTACTCCTTCTTGAATCGCTCGAGCAGCTCGCTGAAGCGCTTCATGGAGAAGAGCTCGGGGGGGTTGGGCGGCGTGGGGCCCGAGTAGAGGACGAAGAGGTTCGGCTGGGGGCCGGGGAGGATGAAGTCCTCGATGGCCCCCGAGCGCTCGGCCAGGAAGTTCGTGAGGCCCCTCACCCCGGCGGGTGCCTTGAGGATGCGCTGGATGCTCGGCTTGCGCAGGTCGCAGTCCATGAGGAGGACGCGCTCGCCGTTGGACGCGAGGGTCTTGGCGAGGTTCGCGGCCACGCTCGTCTTGCCCTCCTTGGGGCTCGCGGAGGTGATGAGGATGACGTTGTTCTGCTGGTTCTCGCTTGCGTAGACGAGCGCCGTCCGCAAGGTCTGGAAGGCCTCGGCGCTCACCTTCCGGGTCTCCTCGGAGAACTTGGGGACCATGGTGAGCAGGGGCACGCCCATGCGGCTCTCGAGGTCCTCCACCGACTTGACCGAGGTGTCCAGATACTGCCACGCCACGATGCTCCCGACCGAGAGCATGAGGCCGAAGAGGAGGCCCATGAGGAGGTTCATGCGCTTGTTCGGCTTCACGGGCGAGTTGGGCGTCTGCGCGGGCTCCACGAGGCGCACGTTGCTCGAGAGGAGCGAGGCGCTCACATTGAGCTCGCGCATCTTGTCGTAGAGGAGGTCCATGTACTTCTTGATGGCGGCGCTGCTCGTGGTGAGGGCCTCGCCCCGGGAGGCGCCCTCCACGAACTGCAGGCCCTGCCGGCGCGCCCCGTCCACCTCCTGGGAGAGGTTGGCCTTCTCGGCGCGCAGGGCCGAGAGCTGGTTCCTGTACCCCGCGAGGACCACGCCTGCCTGCTGGTTGATGCGCTCCTTGAGCGCCCTGATCTCCTCCTGCTTCTTGAGGACCTCGGGGTGCTTGGGCGTGAACTTGGCCAGGAGCTTGCCGAGCTCGCGGTGGAGGTCGTTGTACTGCTTGGCCAGGTCCTGCACGGAGGGATCCTGCGCGACCGCGGGGACGCTGAGGGGGTCGCCGCCCGAGCGCTGCCAGGCCTCGAGCTGGCTGGCCACCGCCGCCACCTCGCTCTCCTTCACGCCCACCTCGGTGAGGCGCTCGTTGATGGAGGCGATCTGCTTGTCGAGGATCTCTTTCTGGTTCTGCGGGAAGTAGGAGCCCGAGGCGGCGAGGGTGCTCGTCACGGTGGACTGTTGCCGCACGTACTCGTCCTGCATCTTCTTCGCCTCGGACAGCATGACGTCGTTGGCCTTGGCGATGTAGTCGAGGGCGTCGCGGAGCATGCGGTCCTGGTAGACCTCCGCGATGGTGTTGGCCCACAGCGCCACGTCGTTCCGGTAGGGCGCCATCACGGTGATGCGGAAGAGCGCGCTGTCGCGGACGTTGTCGACCTTGGTCATGCCCCGGAGGACCGCCGCGGGGTTCTTGCTCCCCTGGAAGCCCGGGTGGGACTGGAGCTTGAGCCGATCCACCACCTCCTGCATGACGGCGCTGCTCGTCATGATCTGCTGCTGGGAGTTGTAGAACTTCTGCTCCTCCATCCAGGAGCTGGCCCCCGTGGGGTTGAATCCGCTCATGGGCTGGCGGCTGTAGGTCTGGACGTAGACCACGCTCGTGGAGGAGTAGATGGGCGTGGCCAGGAAGGTGTAGAGCGCCACGAGGATCACCACGGCAAGGGTCACGCCCGTGATCCACCACCGGTTGTCCCACAGGATCTGCACCCAGTGCAGGAGGTCCAGGTCCTGCGGTGCCGCGATCTCCCCCTGCAGGGGCGTCTGCTTTTGCTCGTTCGTCGCCATCAGAAGAATTTCCTCTCGCGGACGACCACCTGGTCGTTGGGGAGCAGCGGCACGTCGGGGATCTTGCCCTTCTCGACGTCGCCGGCGTCCACGTGGATGACTTTGCTCGCGCCCTTTTCGGTCCTGAGGATGTCCACCTTCGCCTTGTTGGCCCACTGCGTGAAGCCGCCCGCCCGCGTGATCGCGCGCAGCAGCGTCATGTCGCGGTCGAAGGGGAAGGGCCCGGGGTTCTTCACCTCGCCGTTCACGTAGACCGACTTCACCACCTGGACGTTGATGATGTCCTGATCCAGGACGTAGATGTTGCCACGGTCCCCCGCGCCCGTGAGGAGCTCGTCGCGCGAGAAGACGCGGCTCTCGAGCTGGCCCGCGGCGTCTCGCCGCTGGATCTCCACGTCGCCGGAGTCCTCGAGGAAACCGCCCGCCTGACTGATGGCGTCGAGGATCTTCAAGGCGCCCTTAAGCGGGATGCGGCCCGGCGTGTGGACCTGCCCCAGGACGTTCACGAAGCGGCTGCCGTACTCGATGAGCTGGATGCTGACCTGGGGGGCCTTCACGAACTGGGCGAGCAGCTCCTCGAGCTTCTTCTGGAGCTCGTTCACGGAGAGGCCCTTCACCGTGACCTTGTCCAGGACGGGGAAAGTGATGATCCCGCCCGGGTCCACGGTGACCGTCTGATTCATGTCCTCCACGTTGTACACCGTGATCTGGATCTTGTCGCCAGGCCCCAGCGGGTAGCTCGGCGCGCCCGCGATCGCGAAGGGGTCGCCGCCCGGCGTCGCGTGCTCGCCCCCCGTGGCCCACCTCACGGTGAGCTCGTTGGGGCGCCAGGCCACCTCCGGATGGGCCTCGAGGGGGACCTCCACGGCGACGCCGCCCTGGGCGGGGCGCACGAACGCCTCGAGGCCCTTGGGGACCTTGACCCCCCCGCTGCCTCCCACGATCCAGCGCAGGGTCCCCCCGTCCACCTCGTTCCGCACGGTGAGCGCCGCATCGGACCTCACCACCACCTGGCCCGGGGCCCCCTGGACGACGAGCGCGCCCTTCGTGCCCTGCGCCGCGAGTGCGACGGAGAACGAGAGGGCCGCTCCGCACAGGAAAATGCTGAGCTGGGATTTGAGGCTGAGGATTCGGTTCGCCATGGTCCTTCACCCTCGGGCTGGCCGGCCGGCGCCGCGACCGAAGGTCTCCGGGGCCCGCCCGGAGGGTGCGAAAGAAAACGGGCGCCCGGTGACGAGGCGCCCGGCTCCGGCCTAGAGGGACGTCCCGCTCACCAGCCGAACTGAGCGGAGACGCTGATCCTGTTCTCGGTGTAGCTGTAAGGGTTCCGCTGGTAGCCCAGTGGGTAGTCGTAGTGGATGCTGCTGTTGCGGTCCTCGTACTGGTAGTTCGCCTTCATGCTGAATTGCTTGTTGAAGTGGTAGCCCACCTCGGCGAAGGCGCGGCTGATCTTGTCGTTGCGCGTCTCGCCGGCGGAGAGGACCCACTCGGGGATCGTGGGCCCGCTGATGCCGAAGGGGTAGCCCACGGTGGCGTCGGGGTAGTCGTTCTCCTGGTACCGGTATCCCGCCGTGAAGAAGAAGTAGCGGGAGGCCTGATAGTGGAGGGAGAGCTCGCCGCCCGTGGCCGTGTAGTAGTTGTTCACGTTGTAGGCGGACTGGAAGGGCATGCGCTGCGCCTTGAGGTCCACCTCGAAGAACTTGCTCGCCTTGAAGACGAGCCCGAGGTCGCCCACGAGCCCGTTGAAGTTCGAGTAGTCGTTCGAGAACTTCATGCTCGACCAGCCGAGTTTCACAAATCCCGAGACCACCTGGGAGAGGTCGCCCTCGACGCCCGTGAGGGCCTGCCACTGGTCGTACTTCCGGGCGTTGTATGCGTTGAAGAACTGCACGCTCCACGTCTGGTCGGGCCGGTTCGAGAGGTAGCGGACATCGAGGAGGAAGTTGGCCGCGGGCCGGTAGTTGTACTTCCACAGGAGCCCGCCGGCCACCTGGTGGTAGTCGTAGAAGGGCTGCTGGAACGCGTAGTTCACGTCGGTGAAGTTGACCGTGTTGTACATGCCGTAGATGCCGAGGGTGTTGAGCTTGTTCAGGGCGAAGTCGAGCCCCATCCTCAGCTCGTTGGCGTTGAAGGGCGTGTTGGAGTAGTAGGTCTCGTAGCCCGGGTCGAACTTGGTCACTTCCTGCACGCCGTGGATGAACCCGTCCTCGATCGTGAAGGCGTTGCCGTTCCCGAACTTGAAGACGCCCTTCAGGTTGCCCGTGTACTGGTCGTGGGACGCGAGGTTGTAATTGCTGCTGTAGTCCTGGTACTGGTACCCGATGTCGAGGCGGACGTAGCTCTCCTTGAACGGGAACTCGAATCCGACGGTCGGGCGGATGGCCCAGAAATGCCCGCTCTCGTTGCCGTTGGGCATGGTCCCGTCCTGGAGGTACAGGTTGTCGGTGGAAGTGTAGACGGCCTCGATCGAGGGGTAGAAGACGGCGTTCCCCATCGGGATCCCGTCCCCGGCCCACACCCCGAGGGCGACACCAAAGCCCATAGCCAGCAGGATAGCCGTCCTGGCCCTCATCATCCCATCCTCCCAGATTCGCCGGGCTGTGATGCCCACGATACATTCAAGTTTATAGTCTTTACCCCTGCAATGTCAAGAGAACTTCAAGGCGTCTGCAACATGTGTGAACCCGGTCACAGCCATGGCCGAAATGACCATCTCGCTCCCGACGCCGTTCGGCGGCCCTCTAAACCTGACCGTTCAGCAACGGATAGTGGGCCAGGATAACCCGAGCACCAAATGTAGTGCCAGCGTCCACCTTCTGGGAAGGCTTCAAATTCACCAAGATCGCCCTTGTACCCCTCCGACTGCCCGAGCGACGGCAGGGGACCATGGAGTATGGGGTTGCGGCCGGCACGGCCCTCACGGGGCGCCGCGCCACGCGGCGACGAGGGCGGCCCGATACGCGGCAGCGTCCCAGCGCGTGCGGTCGAGGCGCCAGTCACGCCCCGCAAGGACCTCCCTCACCTCGGGGAATCGGGCATCTAGGGCGACGGTCTTCTCGCCCAGGGCCTCCCGGAGCCTCCCGTCGAGGATGCCCTCTCGCAGGGCCTCCCACTCCACGGTCTGCACGCGGGTGCCCGATGGGCCGTTCTCCACGAGGGCGTCATGGCGCAGGAACGGGTGGTTCCAGTCGGTTTCCCCCTCGTCCCCGGAGGCGTAGCAGAACACCCAGAATCCCGAGAGGCCGTGGGCGAAGGCCAGGAGCCCCGCGGACACTCGGTTGGCAACGGGATCCTCCCGCAGGCCCTGGAAGTAGGTCCATCGCCCGGAGGTGAGGCCGGCGCGCGCCGCGGGTTCCAGGAGGTTCGGCGCGAAGGCCGCGCCGTCGAGGTCGCGGGCGAGGCTCAGGGACACGGGCCAGGCCAGCGCGGCCCAGGTGCGGAAGCCCTCGGCACGGAGCCGCTCGGCCCGCGCCCGCGCAGCCTCGACGGCCGCTGCCGTGGAGGGCTCGTCGGCCACGTAGGCCCACCCGGGCCGGGGCGTGCCCGCCCCGGGCTGGAGGAAGAAATCCCCTTCCAGGCCCGAGGCCTTCGCGCTCGCGACGAATCGCCGCGCGGCCTCGGGATCGCGGACGGGACACGTCACCGCGCCGATGCCGTGGGTCGCCATGTCGGCGAAGTCGCCCTCCCAGCGCCCGCGCCGCTCCTCCGAGTAGTAGAGGCCCGCCATGCGCCGCGAGGCCGGAAGGGGGGGCGCCACGCGGATCTTCCAGGGGAGGCTCGCCACGAGACGGTCCCCCGACGACACGTCGATGGTCCGCTCCAGCGTTCCGGGGCTGGCGGCTTTCCCCAAGCGGGCGCGCACGTAGACGCGGACGGGCCACGGCGAGGGCGCCATGCCGTGGGCCGGCTGCGGGAGGAGGCGCTCGGCCACGAGGAGATCGCCCGCCCCTGAGGCCACGCGCGCGGGGAAGAGGGCGTCCTGCTCCTCGCGCACCCCTGCCTGCCACCAGAAGTCCACGCGGAAGACTTCCGCACCTCCGGGCCACCCCTCGGCGCGCACGGTCCAGGGCACCTTCGCCGGCGGGAGCTCGAGCCAGGCGGTCACCACCTCGCCCGCGGGCGCGGCGTCCTCGCAGGCGGCGACGCCGCCGGCAGGCGGCACGAAGGGCCGGACCTCGTAGGGGGCGAGCCCCCTCGGCGTCCTCATCGGCTCGGGGACCGATCGAGGCATGGAGAAAGACTCCCCGTCGCCCCCCCACCGCTCGCCGCTCTGGCCCGGGGCGGTGGTCGCGAGCACCTCCAGCGCGGTGCCCTGCGCGACGAGTTTCCGCCCCCTCAGGACCGAGAGGCGGAAACCTTCGCCCGGCGCGAGGCCCAGCGTCTTCCAGGGAAGCAGCCACTCGCCCGCCCACGTGTGCCCGAAGGTCGAGAAGGCCGCCATCCAACCCAGGTCCGAGACGCTCGAGGGGCCGCCGTCTTCGCCGATGGAGACGGTGGCGCCCGCCGACGTCAGGAGGAAGAGCGCCGCGTAGGGGCCCTGGACGCGGACGGCCATCCAATCGCCCGCGAGCGCCGCGTCGGGGGTGGTCCGCCAGGACGGGGCGCCTGTCATAGAGGTGGGGGCCGAAGGGACCGAACCGGTGGCCGCGGAGCCCACGCCCACCTTCGGCTGCAACCCACCTGCGGGGGGCTCGTCTGCCTTCACGGGCGGCCCCAGGAACTCGGGGTGTCTCCTCTCAGGCGGTGGCTGCGCGGCGGGCTCTCGAGGGGGCGCACCGTCATCGGCCGTGGAGGGCCCGATCTTCACGGGCGGGCCGAGGAATTCCCTGCCGGTCCCCTCCCGGCTCTCTCCCGGAGGCGCCGTGGGGGCGGAGCCCGGTGCGGGAACGGTCAAGGGCCGCGTCCCTTGGGGTTCGGTGGAGAGGAGGGCCACGTAGAGCCCCTCCTTTGTGGCGAGGGCGTACGCCCGCACACCGCCGTCGCCGTGCCCCGTGATGGCGTCGAAGGCGGGCAGCGCCTGCGCTCCGAGGAGGAAAGCCTCGCGGGGATCGCCGTCGACGCGCACGGCGTAGGGGGTGGTCGGCAGGTCGCCCGCGCGACCGGCGAGGGTCGCGAGGCAGGCGAGGCCTAAAATCATTGGCGCGAGAGGGCGGGCGCTCATGCGGTCATTCTAAACCCGAAGCGACGCCCCCATCAGTACGCGTGCGCGCGCAGGACCTCGAACATCGCGGATGCCGCCGTCCTCGTGTCGCTCGGTTAGGGTGTCGTGGGCTTCAGGATCCAGTCACCATGCCGCTCGCCGGGCGAGAGCGTCCAGCCGGGCTTCAGGGTGAGCGTCCAGCCATCCCCCGCGACGGGCCTGGCTGAGGCGTCCTTGGGCGCCGGCACTCGTACGCCGGTGATCGTCCCCTCCTTCGTGGGGAGGAGCGCGCCCTTCTCCGCGACCAGGGTCCCCCACTCGGCGATCACCCTCGCGTAGGCGTAGACCGAGCCCACCCCCTCGATGGCGACTTTGCCCTCGGGGTCGTAGGCGTAGTTGAACCCCCTCGCCACGGGGAGGTCCAGGACCGGCCCGTCGACGAACCGCGCCCTCAGCGCCGCGGCCTCCTTCTGTCGCTTGGCCTGCGCCTGCTCCTCTGCGGCGGCGAGCTCCTTGCCTCCGTAGGCCGCCATGCGCGACTCGGCGGCCGCCTTGAGGTCGGCCGGAGCGGAGATGGCCAGCGCCGAGGCGAGGAGGTCGCCGATATCGTCCGAGCCCTTGAAGGCCTTTCGCCAGTCGGGCTTCGCCTCGTCTAGGAGGAAGCCGTAGGCGGGCCCGTCGAGGTAGGCGAAGAGGCGCGCGTAGGCGGGCAGCGAGGGTCCGCTCTGGAGGTTCCCCGCGGCGAACGCCAGCGCCTCTCCGCGGTTCTTCGCCGCCAGCGCCACGCCGGTGTATTCGCCCAGGCCGTCGCGATCTTCTGCCGCGCGCTCGCTCTCCGCGGCGCCCGGGACGAGCGAGCGGCGGTAGTTTCGGAAGAGGAGGGCGTCTTCGGAGGCGCGTCTGCGGGCGTCCTTCTGCCCCTCCCGGAGCGCCGCGAGCGCCTTGCCCAGGGCGCGCCACTCGAGCTGGAGCCACAGACGCCCGTCCCGCGAGTCGAGGTGCTCGTTGGAGGGCTTGGAGGCCGGCACACCGAGCCGATCTGCAACGCGGCCGAAGGCTTCGTGGAGGGCTACCTTATCCCGCTGGAATTTCTCCTCGGGCAGGGGCCAGCCGAGCACGGTCCAGGTGACACCGCCCCACCGCACCGAGTTGTCCACGATCTTGTCGCTGTCGTCGAGGGTGCCGGAGAAGACGTCGCCGCGAGCCTTCAGCCGGTTCTGGTAGTCGGGGCCGTTGGCGGCCACCTCTAAGGTGTTCTCGTCGAGCAGGAGGAAGGCGCCGTAGAGGTTGGTTCCCCACAGCGCCCCCTTCTCCTTGTCGCAGATCGCCTGAACCTCCGCGAAGAACTTCGCCGCGGCGACGGGATCGATGCCCGGGGCTGGCGCTCCGGGCCCGGCGGCGGCGGCCGACAAGGAGAGGAAGAGCAGGAGCGACGCAGAGACCGCCGGAGCTCCGATGCGGCGCAGGACTCCGAGGCGGGATGGGAGGAGATCGACGCGCATGGAACCTCCACACTGAGGTCCATAGTATGCGCGAGGGCAACACCCCTTGCATCTCTCGTCAAGTCCGACGCCCGGGCGCTCTCGTGCCGAGACTGGCACACCTCCGTGCGAAGATTTGCACAGTCCTGACGCCCCCCTTCCGTACCGCCCGGCGTTCGCCAGGCGAAAACGCTGACCCCGTGTGGCTTTGGGCAAATGGCGCGATTTTGGCGTGCGCCTTGCTTTCTGGTCGGACCGAGGGGACCGGATCTACTCCTCCCTGAAGTCCCGTCGGCCCCCTCAGCATTGCCCATATCGGTCTGCAGGCGCACGCGCGATGCGACGCCGAGAGGCCTTAAGGATTTAGGAGGCGGTCATGGCGCAACTGGGCAACGGAGCATCACCCCATCGAGGGAGGAGGGCGGCACGATGGGCCATCCTGGCCGCCGGGGCCCTCCTCACGGCCGCACTCGTCGTGGCGGTCTCGGGAGCCTCCACGGCCACCGGATGGCGGCTCGTCGGCTGGAACAACCTGGGCATGCACTGCATGGACGCCACGTTCGACGTCTTCGCCATCCTCCCGCCCTACAACACCGTCGAAGCCCAGCTCGTGGACGCTTCGGGCAACCTGGTGAAGAGCGGGAGCGGCGTCACCGTCACCTACCAGGCCGTCGCCGACCCCTCCGGCTCCATCAACACGACCTCGGCCGGCAAGACCGACTTCTGGGACCACGTGGTCGCGCTCTTCGGCGCGGGGCCGCCGGTGGACACGGGACTAGCCGGAACTTCCATGCCCGGGACCGCCAACGCACCGCAGGCCATGGCCTTCGACGCGTCGCAGAACCTCTTCCAGGCCACGGGCATCCCCATCACGCCTTACGATGACGCCCACCAGAAGAACTACTACCCGATGATGCGGCTGACGGCCAAGGACGGTTCGGGCAATGTGCTCGCCACCACCGACGTGGTCCTCCCCGTCTCCGACGAGATGGACTGCTCCGCCTGCCACGCCTCGGGTTCCGCCCCCGCCGCCAGGCCCGCGGCGGGGTGGGTGAACGATCCCGACCCCCAGCGCGACTTCCGCCTCAACGTCCTGCGCAAGCACGATGACGTCTGGCTGGGATCCACCACCTACGCGAGCGCCCTGACCGCGAAGGGCTACAACCCTGCCGGCCTCTACACCACCGTCGTGCAGGACGGGAAGGCCATCCTCTGCGCCGCCTGCCACGGCTCCGAGGCACTCGGCGCGGGCAGCTACCCCGGCGTCCCGCCGCTCACCGCCTCCATGCACTCGCTCCACGCCCTCGTCACTGACCCCACCAACGGCCTGACGCTCGAGGCGAGCGCCAACCGCTCCGCGTGCTACCGCTGCCACCCGGGCTCCACCACGCGCTGCCTCCGGGGCGTCATGGGCAACTCGGTGGCCGCCGACGGGAGCATGGCCATGCAGTGCCAGAACTGCCACGGCCCCATGAGCGCCGTGGGCGCCTCCAACCGCACGGGCTGGCTCATGGAGCCCAACTGCCAGAGCTGCCACACGGGCACGGCCGTAAGGAACAACGGCCAGATCCGGTACACCTCCGCCCTCGACACCAACGGCCAGCCGCGGGTCGCGGCGGACAGCACCTTCGCCACCAACCCCGATACGCCCGCCGCGGGAATCTCGCTCTACCGGTTCTCCGCGGGGCACGGCGGCCTGCAGTGCTCGGCGTGCCACGGCTCCACGCACGCCGAGTTCCCCTCCTCCCACGTGAACGACAACGTGCAGAGCATCGAGGTCCAGGGTCACTCGGGGCCCCTGGTCGAGTGCGCTTCCTGCCACCCCTCGGGCGTGAGCTCGCCCCTCGGCGGCCCGCACGGCATGCACCCCGCCGGGGCGAGCTGGGTCTCCTCCCACGGCGACGCGGTGGAGCACTCGGGCCGCGCCGCCTGCCAGCCCTGCCACGGGACCGACTACCGCGGCACCGTCCTCTCCCGCTCCTTCGCCGACCGCACGATCTCCACCGAGTTCGGCACGAAGAACTTCTGGAACGGCTTCCAGGTGGGGTGCTACACCTGCCACAACGGCCCCTCGAGCGAGAGCGCCAACCCCAACGCCGCGCCCGTGGTCACCAACCTGAGCGCCTCCACGGCGGCCGGCGCCAGCGTGCCGGTCACCCTCCACGCCACCGACGCCAACGGCGACGCGCTGGCCCTCCGCATCGTCGGGCAGCCGCAGAACGGCACGGCCGGCCTCGTGGGCACCACGGCCACCTACTTCCCCTACGCCGGGTTCTCCGGCGTCGACACCTTCACCTACGCGGCCAACGACGGCCAGACCGACTCGAACCTTGGCAAAGTGACGGTGACCGTGGGCAGCGGTTCGGGATGCTCCGTCACGTGCTCGGCCTCGGCCCCCTCCTCGGGACAGCCCGGCTCCGCCCTCTCCTTCACGGGCAGCGCCGCGGCCTCCGGGTGCTCGGGTACGCTGACCTACGATTGGAACTTCGGCGACGGCTCCGCCCACGCGAGCACCGCCTCCGCCAGCCATGCCTACGCCGCCGCGGGGACCTACACCTGGGTCTTCACGGCTTCCAACGGGTCCGCCTCGTGCAGCAAGAGCGGGACCGTGACCGTCTCCGCGACATCCTGCACCGTGACGTGCTCCTCGACGGTGCCCTCCACGGGCAGGGCCGGCCAGGAGCTCACCTTCTCCGGCGCGGGCTCCTCGAGCTGCGGCGCGGAGCTCTCGTTCCTCTGGCAGTTCGGCGACGGCACGGGACCGGAGAGCGATCCTGCGACGACCCACAAGTACACCGCCGCGGGGACCTACACCTGGCAGCTGACGGTCAGCGGCGGCGGGGCCACCTGCTCCAAGACCGGCACCATCACCATCTCCTCGGCCGTGACGCCACCCACCATCAGCTCCATCACCCAGCTCTCGAGCCCCTTCCGCCTCAAGATCAGCGGCAGCCGGTTCCAGAGCGGGGTGAAGGTCTACATCGGGTCCGACTCCTCGCCTTGGGGCAGCGTCACCTACCAGAGCAGCTCGAGCCTCATCCTCGGGGGCGACCACCTGAGGGATCGGTTCCCGAAGGGAGTGACGGTCTCCGTCCGGGTGGTCAACCCCGACGGCGGGAGCGCCACGGGCTCCTTCCGCAGGAACGGCAGCCGGCACGACTGAGTTCGCTCGACCTGGGAAGCACACGAAAGGGGCCGGGAGAAATCCCGGCCCCTC
>JBBIUU010000063.1:0-15801 GCA_037440125.1 Acidobacteriota bacterium | reverse complement strand
CCCGAGTACAACTACCTCCCCGGCCCCGACGACATCTACGTGAGCCCCTCGCAGATCAAGAAGTTCGGCCTGCGCACGGGGGACACTATCTCGGGCCAGGTGCGGCCGCCCAAGGAGGGGGAGAAGTACTTCGCCCTCATCAAGGTCGACGCCATCAACTTCGAGCCCGCGGCCAAGGTGCGCGACCGGATGTGGTTCGACGCCCTCACGCCCATCTACCCCAACCGCCGCGTGCGGATGGAGGTGAGCAGGAGCGAGATGTCGGGCCGCGTCCTCGACCTCGTGACGCCCCTGGGCTTCGGCCAGCGCGGCCTCATCGTGGCGCCGCCCCGCACGGGCAAGACCATGCTCCTCCAGGCCATCGCCCACGCCATCACGGCCAACCATCCCGAGGCGTACCTTATCGTCCTCCTCATCGACGAGCGCCCCGAGGAGGTCACCGACATGCAGCGCTCCGTGAGGGGCGAGGTGCAGGCCTCCACCTTCGACGAGCCGCCCACGCGGCACGTGCAGGTGGCCGAGATGGTCATGGAGAAGGCCAAGCGCCTCGTGGAGCTCGGGCGCGACGTGGTCATCCTCCTCGACTCCATCACGCGCATGGCGCGCGCCTACAACACCGTGACGCCGCCCAGCGGCCGCGTCCTCTCGGGCGGCCTCGACGCCAACGCCCTGCAGAAGCCCAAGCGCTTCTTCGGCGCGGCGCGCAACATCGAGGAGGGCGGCTCCCTCACGATCATCGCCACGGCGCTCGTGGACACGGGCTCCCGCATGGACGACGTCATCTTCGAGGAGTTCAAGGGCACCGGCAACCAGGAGATCCACCTCGACCGGAAGCTCGTGGACAAGCGCACCTTCCCCGCCATCGACATCAACAAGAGTGGCACGCGCAAGGAGGAGCTCCTCACCGAGGCCTTCGAGCTCAATCGCATGTGGATCCTGCGCAAGATCCTCAACCCGCTCTCCACCGTCGAGGCCATGGAGCTGCTCATCGGGAAGCTCGGGGAGTACGAGAACAACGAGGCGTTCCTCAAGGGTCTCTCGGGCGGCTGATTCATCTGAGAGGGGGGCTTGGCCCCCCTCTCAGCGTTCCGCTTCGCTTCACTGCTCTCCCCCCAAGCGGTTCGCCTTAGCGCGGGCAAGGCCCGTCGCACGGCGGTCTTTGTCTGCGCAAACCCTTCGCCCCGCCAGTCTCGGGCCATCTGCTGCACTTTCGATGACACGCTCCCGCGATGCTCCCGAGGCGTCACTCTTGACGCGTGTGCGCATCTGAGCTATAGTCACTTTCGTACCTAGCGCCGATTTGATCCTCAGCTTGCGGGCGCTTAACAAATACAGCTAAAGCGGGACGCGACCCGTCCAGCTGACGCTGAGACGGGTTTTTTGTTTGGGTGGAACGTCAGACGTGAGACGTGAGACGCCAGACCGGACCGAGAGACGGGCGGGAGCGAGACGGGAGGTGATCGAAACAGTGAGGTGATCGACCAGCAAACGGGCGCCGATTTGAGCCGCAGCTTGCGGGCGCCGGACCCACCGCGCAGGAGCGCGGGGCGGGGTCGAAGAAATCCAGCTAAAGCGTGGACGGCCCTCACCGTCCCGCGTCAGAAAGAAGCTGCGACGGGACCAACTCACCAGGAGGCCGTACATGTCCTACCGTTTCGAGACCCTCTGCCTTCACGCCGGACAACCCATCGACGAGACCGGTGCGCGGGCGCTGCCCGTGTACAGGACCTCGAGCTACGTCTTCAAGAGCTCCGAGCACGCCGCCAACCTGTTCGCCCTGAAGGAACTGGGCAATATCTACACCCGGCTCATGAACCCCACCCACGACGTCCTCGAGAAGCGCCTCGCGGCGCTCGAGGGGGGCGCCGCGGCGCTCGTCACGAGCTCCGGAACCTCGGCGGTCTTCTACGCCGTCATCAACCTGGCGCGGGCGGGCGACGAGATCGTGGCGGCCGACAACCTCTACGGCGGGACCTTCACCCAGTTCAACGACATCCTGCCGCAGTTCGGCATCCGCACGCGTTTCGCGAACGCTCTCCACCCGGAGACCTTCGAGCGCGCCATCAACGAGAAGACGCGGGCGCTCTTCGTGGAGACCATCGGGAACCCGGCCCTCGACGTGGCGGACCTGCCCGCCCTCGTGAGAGTGGCGGAGCGACACCACCTGCCCCTCGTCGTGGACAACACCTTCGCCACGCCCTACCTCTGCCGGCCCATCGAGCATGGGGCGCACATCGTCGTGCACTCCCTCACCAAGTGGATCGGCGGGCACGGCACGTTCATCGGCGGGGCCATCGTGGACTCGGGAACCTTCGACTGGACCGATCCGAAGTTCGCCCTCTTCAACGAGCCCGAGCCGAGCTACCACGGCCTCCGATTCGCCCACGACCTGGGCCCCCTCTCGCCCATCGCCTTCGCGCTCCGCGCGCGCCTCGTGCCCCTTCGCAACCTCGGCGCGTGCCTCAACCCCGACAACGCCTGGCTCGCGCTCCAGGGGCTGGAGACTCTGCCCCTCCGGATGGAGCGCCATTGCGCCAACGCCCTCGCGGTGGCGAAGTTCCTCCAAGGCCACCCCAAGGTGTCCTGGGTCCGGTACCCGGGCCTCGACGGTGGCCCCACCCACCTGACGGCGAAGAGCGTGCTCACGGGCGGATACGGGGGCGTCGTGGTCTTCGGCATCGAGTCGGGGCGGCCGGGCGGGCAGGCCTTCGTCGACGGCCTGAAGCTCTTCTCGCACCTCGCAAACGTGGGCGACGCCAAGAGCCTGGCCATCCACCCCGCGACCACGACGCATTCGCAGTTGAGCGAGGAGGACCAGGCGGCGGGGGGCATCACGCCGGACCTGGTGCGGCTGTCGGTGGGGATCGAACACGTGGACGACTTGCTCGCGGATCTCGAGCAGGCCCTGGAAAGAACGTGAGAAGCGGCCTCCAGTCTCGGGCCACCTGCTTTGTCAGGCTCGGCGCCCGCATCCTCAACGGACGATGCAAGTCCGCCTCCGGTGCGGTCGCCTCGCCTTTCGCGCACCTGGCCCGATCCGGGAGGCATCCTCACATCGGACGCGAACAGCGCACGGAGGTGCATCTCAATGAACCTCAGAATGGCTGAACGGACATGGCCGGCGCCGACAGTCTTCGAATCGCATGGGCCGTTCTCACTCGAAAGCGGCGCGGTATTGGCTTCGCTCCGCGTCGCCTTCGAGACCTGGGGCGAGCTCAACGGAGCGCGCGACAACGCGATCCTGGTGGTCCACGCGCTCACGGGTGACGCGCACGCCGCCTCGGGAGGGAGCTCGGGCGACCCCCGTGAAGGTTGGTGGGAGGGACTCATCGGCCCCGGCCGTACGCTGGATCCCTCGAAGAACTTCACCATCTGCGCCAACCTCTTGGGTTCATGCTACGGGAGCACCGGCCCTACCCCCGACGAACCTTGTCCCGTCGTCACCACCCGCGACATGGCCCGCGCCCTGCGGGCCCTCCTCGACCACCTGGGAATTCCGTCCCTGCGGCTCATCCTGGGCGGGTCCCTCGGGGCCATGGTCCTCTGGGAGTTCCTCGCGGAGTACCCGTCCTTCGCGCGCGCGGCGGCGCCCATCGCGGGCGCGCCCCAGGGCTCGGCGTGGGCCATCGCCCTCAACGCCGTGGCCCGGCGCGCCGTGGAGCAGGACCCCGGCTGGAAGGGAGGGCGGTACCGCGGGGCCGGCCCCGAGGCGGGCCTCTCGGTCGCCCGGCAGATCGCCATGATCTCCTACCGCACCGCGGAGCTCTTCGAGGAGCGGTTCTCGCGGGAGCGCCACGACTCTTCCGCCGAGTGCGCCCTCGTCCCCGACAACGCCTTCCAGGTCGAGCGGTACCTCGCCCACCACGGCGACAAGCTCGTAGGGCGTTTCGACGCGCGGGCCTACCTGACCCTCTCGCGCGCCATGGACCTTCACGACGTGGGCCGTGGCCGGGGCGGCGCCGCGGACGCGCTGAAGTGTGTCGCCGCCAAGGTGCGCTGCGTCGGCATCGACTCGGACGTCCTGTTCCCGGCGAGGGAGATGCGCGAGGCGCACGCCCTGCTCGAACGCTGTGGCGTCGCCTCACGTTACGGGGAGATTTCATCCCGCTACGGCCACGACGCCTTCCTGGTTGAATTCGGCCAGCTCGCGCGGTTCATCGGGCCGCTACTCCGGGAGGACGCGCCATGAGAGTGCTCAAGTTCGGAGGCACGTCGGTGGGGGACCCCGACAACATCCGCAAGGTCGTGGAGGTCGTGAGGAGCCGCCGGGGCCAGCACCCCATCCTCGTATTCTCCGCCATGGGGGACACGACCGATCGGCTCGTGGAGATCGGGAGGGACGCCGCGGCGGGGAGGCTGGACAAAGCCCTTGAAAAAATCGAGGCGCTCCGCTCGTTCCACGCGTCCATCGCCGGGATGGTCCTGAACCCGAGCGCCGAGGAGGCGCTTAGGGCCTGCGCGCCCCTCTTCGAGGACCTCGAGGCGGTGGCGAGGAGCCTCTCGGTCCTCGGCGATCTGTCTCCGGCCGTGCAGGACCGCCTCCTCGGAACGGGAGAGCTCCTCTCCACGACGCTCATGGCGGCGGCGCTCGAGGCGGCAGGGCTGCCCGCGCGCTGGGCCGACGCCCGGGAGGTCGTGGTCACCGACGGCCGTCACACCCAGGCCGAGCCGCTGTTCGAGGCAACCCGTCAGCGGGCCCAGTCGAAGCTGCGCCCCCTCGTGGACGCAGGGGAGATCCCCGTGCTCCAGGGTTTCATCGCGAGGTCCGAATCGGGCGTGCCTACCACGCTTGGGCGGGGGGGCTCGGACTACACCGCGTCGCTCCTGGGCGCGGCGCTCGGCGCGGAGGAGATCGAGATCTGGACCGACGTGGACGGCATCATGACCGCGGACCCCTCGCTCGTCCCGGAGGCGCGGAACATCCCGGTCATGAGCTTCCGCGAGGCCGCAGAGCTCGCCTTCTTCGGGGCGCGCGTCCTCCATCCCAAGACCCTTGCGCCCGCCGTGGACCGCGGCATCCCCGTGCGCGTGCTCAACACCTCGCGGCCCGACGGGTCGGGCACGGTCGTGCTGTTCCGTGCGCCAGGCAACGGGCACGTGGTGAAGAGCATCGCGTACAAGGAGGGGATGGCGGTGCTCAACCTCGTGTCGGCTCGGATGTTCAAGGCCCACGGCTTCCTCCGCCGCGTCTTCGAGGTTTTGGAGCGGCACCGCGTCGCGCCCGACCTGGTATCGACGTCGGAGGTCTCCGTAGCCCTCGCGGCGGCGCCCTCGCAGGAGCTTGACGCAGCGGCCGCCGACCTCCGCGAGCTCGGCGAGGTGGACCTGAGGACCGGGCAGGCCATCGTCGCGGTGGTGGGGGAGAGGCTCAAGGAGACGCCGGGCATCGTGGGGCGCGTCTTCGAAGACCTCCACGACCTGCGCATCGCCATGGTCTCCCAGGGCGGCTCCGAGATCGCCCTGTGCTTCGCCGTGGCCGAGGACGACCTGGCGCGCGTCGTCCCCAGGTTGCACCGGCGCTTCTTCGGGTAAAAGGGGACAGGGGATGGGGGACAGGGAGCGAGGCCCCTTGACGAGGTGCTTGACACCTTGTCGGGTTCTTGGTAAATTTACACATCTGAGTATATGCTCATATAATGCATCATGGGAGGTGAGGGATGAAACGAAAGTTTTTCGCCACACTGCTCTTGGGGGCTGGCGTGTCGGTGATGGCGGGCAGCGGGCCCTACTTCAATACGTACACCCACCACATGGAGGCGGGGGAGTGGGAGCTCGAGGTCGGGGTGGACGCGGTGCGCGCGCCCGAAAGCGGCTGGTCCTACGGACAGGCCGTGGAGATCGAGCACGGCTTCAGCGAGCACTTCGCCGCGTCGGTCTACCTGCTGGGAACCTGGGACCCGGGTTCCGCGGCGACCCTTGACGGCTACAAGCTGGAGACGCGTTACCGGCCCTGGACCCCCAACTGCTTCTGGGTGCCGACCTTCTACCTCGAGTACGAGCAGTTCCACCATCCCGAGACTTACAGGGACGCGGCCGTGGGCTTTGCCGAGACGGGGGGCGACGAGGGCCCCTCTCATACGGAGCACGAGCTGGAGGCGCGCCTCATCCTCTCGCAGGACTACTCTTGGGGGAACCTCGCGCTGAACTTCGTGGCGGAGAAGCCCATGAACGGCGAGCCCGTGGCCTTCGGGTACACGGGCGGCTTCTTCATCAAAGGCCCCTCCTCCGGTGTGGAGGGGACATCGGCCTTCGACCCCGATGGCGACGGCGACAGCCACTTCCTCTACGGGATGGAGTTCTTCGGCAACTTGGGCACCTCGGGGGACTTCGGTCTCTATCCGAGCCGGCAGGAGCATTACGCCGAGCCTTTCGCGGCCTTCCCCCTCAGCGCGCGCGTCACCCTCAAGACCGGGTGGGCCATCGGCCTGACGTCGCAGTCCGAGGACCGCGTCCGCGCGGTCGTGGTCGTGAGGCTCGGGCGCCTCAAGTAGCAAGACCCCTCGCGCCGAACGGGCGTAAAATGAACCGGGCCGTGGACGGCGGCCCGGGAGGGGAACCATGAAGACGATCCGTTTCGCGCTCCTACTCGCCGCGTCGTGCCTGGCCATCGCCTCGTCCGCCGCGGTCCCCGGGGAGGTTCTCGCCAGCCTCGACGTGGCGCTCAAGACTCCCACGGGCCTCGCCTGGGACGGCTCCCACTTCTGGGTGGCCGACCTGAGCACGGCCACCCTCAACGAGGTCGACCCGGCCACGGGCAAGGTGCTCAAGATCCTCGACGCGCCCGGCTACGGGCCCATGGGCCTGGCGTGGGACGGAAAGCGCCTGTGGGTGCTCGACACGGGCGACAAGCCCGAATACCTCGGCGACAAGACGGCCTACGCCGTGAACCCGGCCACCGGCATCACCGAGCGCGCGCTGCCGCTCGACCTCGACACGCCCGAGGGCCTGGCGTGGGACGGAGAGGCGCTCTGGGTCGCAGACGCGCAGGCGGGGCTCATCAGCCGGCTCGACAACGAAGACGGGACCACCTGGCGGAGCTTCCCCTCCCCCGTGGCGGGCCGGAAGACCCAGGAGATCGGGCTCGCCTTCGTGGGCGGGTGGCTCCTCGTGAACGACCGGGTCACGGACACGATCTACCGCATGGACCCCGCGACGGGCATCGTGCTGGACGCGTTCCCCGCGCCCGGCCCCTACGCCGCAGGGCTCGCGTGGGACGGGAAGGCGCTCTGGTGCGCGGACTACGAGGCGCGCAAGCTGTATAAGGTCGCCAACTCCACGGACGCGGCCTACGTGACGAGCTCGGTGCGGCGCGAGACCGTGACCTACCGGGAGGCGTGGCGGAACTTCGGGCCGGGCGTGGTGGAGACCCTCGAGGTCTTCATCGCCGTGCCCCAGGACCTTCCGAACCAGAAGCTCCTCGGCCCGCCCTCCTTCGACCCCAAGCCGGCGGACTTCGTGACGGACCAGTGGGGACAGCGCTGCGCGCGCTTCCTCTTCAAAGGCCTCAAGGCCGGCGACGAGGTGGCGGCGACCATGACGGTCGAGGCCGAGGTGCGGCGCGTGCGGTGGTACGTGGACCCGGCCCGGGTGGGCAAGCTCTCCGATATCCCCGCCGACATCGCCAAGACCTTCACGCAGAACAGCACCAAGCTCGACTTCCAGAACAGGGTCATCCAGGACGCCGTGAAGGAGGCCCTCGGCGGCGAGACGAACCCCTACTGGATGGCGCGGAAGATCAACAAGTACATCCAGGACAAGATGCGCTACGAGCGGGTGGGCGGTTGGAATGTGGCGCCCGTCGTCCTCGCCCGGGGGACCGGCTCCTGCTCCGAGTATACCTTCGTCATGCTCGCCATGTGCCACGCCGCAGGCCTCCCCGCGCGGTACGCAGGCTCCGTCGTGATCCGGGGCGACGAGGCGAGCCGGGACGACGTCTTCCACCGCTGGGTGGAGGTCTACCTGCCCAACTACGGCTGGGTGCCGGTGGACCCCTCGGGCGGCGACTCCCCCGTTCCTGCCGAGCAGGCTGCGTTCTTCGGCGGGCTCGACAACCGGTTCCTCATCACGACCCTCGGCGCCGGCGACAGCACCACGCTGGGTTGGGACTACAACAGCGACGCCCGCTGGACGGCCAAGGGGCGCGTGAAGCTCTTCGAGCAGAAGCTCGGAGACTGGGCCCCCGCGGGCAAGCGCTACGAGCCCAAGGTCCCCGGGGAGGCGGGCGTGCTCACGTGCGCGCCGAAAGGATAGAGCCAGCTAGCCAGCGAAATCGAAGGCTGGAACCAAAATTAGAGTAACAAAAAAGGCCCGGCGGACGCCGGGCCTTTTGGACTTCACTGAAAGGAACCTACTCGCTCTTGGTGTCGTTGGCGAGCTTGAGGTGCGCGGCGAGGAGCTCGCCGAGGTTGAGGCCGGGGTGGGTGGGCGGCTCCTTCGGGCGGTCGTCGCGTTCCCTGGGGCCGCGGCCGCCGCGGTCCTCGCGGGCCGGACGGGGTCGGCGCTCGCGCTCGGGGGGCGGCGACTGCCGGACCTGCTGGAGGGCGGCGATCTCCTCCTCGGTGAGCTCGGTGATGGGGGCCGGCGCCTCCTTGCCCATCTTGACGCGCACCGAGTGGACCTTCTCCTCCATCTCCTTGGAGGACGTCTCGAGCTCGGTGAGGCGGCCCCGCTTGCCGTCGATCCAGCGGCGCAGGCGGGAGACCTTGTCCTCGTCGTGGGTCGCGGCGGCTTGGCTCTCCAGGTCAGCGACCTCGGCCTGGATCTGCACCGCGGTGACCTGGTTGCGCAGGACCTGCTTCTCCCACCGCGCGATGTGCGTGGACATGCGCTCCACCCATTCCTTGTGAGCTTTCTGACGCTCGGTGCGGGTGGACTCGATGCGTTCGGAGCAGCGCTTCCACGCGGTGCGGAGCACGCCGCGCACGGCGTCCTGCTCGGAGGGCAGGAGGCCCGCCTCCTTGAGGGCCGCCTGGGCCGCGCGGATCTTGTCCTGCACCGCCTTGGGGTCCTCGGACTCGGAGGCGGCGTCGAGCTCGTGCGCTCCCTTGAGGACTCCCTCGAGGAGCTCGCGCCTCATGCCGGCGCGCTTGGCCCGCAGGTCCTCGCGGACCTTCGTCCAGATGGCCCAGCACGCCTCGCGGTCCGAGCGGAGGAGGACGAGCTGGGGACGCTCGGGCTCCTGCGCGGCGGGCGCGGGGGCCGGGGTGGGGGCTTCGGCCGGCGGAGCGGCCGCCTCGGCGGCGGGCTCCTCGGCGGGAGCGGTCTCTTCGGCGGGAGCGGTCTCCGACGCGAGGGCCTCGGCGACGGCGGCCTGGTCCTGGACCTCGGCCATCTCTCCGGCCGTTTCTTCAGGATGCACGAGACCCGCGGCCTCGGCCGTCTCGGCCTCAAAAGCGTGCACGGCCTCGGCGGGCTGAGGTGTGGGCTCGGCCGGGGCGGTCGCGGCGTCGGACTCGGCGAGCGCCGGGTGGGCGGCTTCGGCGACGTCCTTCTTGGGCTCCTGGCGGCGCCGCGTCTTCATCTGGTTCAGGACGCGGTCGAGGAGGGACTGGGCCTTGGAGAGCTCCTGCACCGTCGTGGCCGACTCCACCATGCCGAGGACCTTGGCCAGCTCGGCCTCGATGTGCTCCCGGATGGCGCGCGACTCGTCGTGGAGGTGAACGCGCTCGCTATCCTGCAGGGCGCGGGTGGCCTCGCACGTGGCGCGGTACTCGGCCCAGAGGGTCTCGCGGGCCTCGACCTCGAGCGGCTTGAAGGTCTTGAACTTGGTGGCCAGGTCGCGGGCCTGGGCCCAGAACTCCGCGTAGCTGATGCGCGTGCTGTCAGTGATCAGGCCGCGGAGCCCTTCGATGTCGGCGCGGAGGATCTCCGCGTTCGCCCTGGCGAGGTGGAGCCACTGTTCACGGTCGAGCGTCATAACCTCACTCCTGGTGTGTCGTTCGCGCGAGGTCCCCCCTCGGATGGATCTCTAACGCGAGCCCATTATTATACACGGTTTTCCCTCGGAACGCACGTCCCATGGAGCCTTCCGAGGGACGGAGTAAAGAGGGAAGGGCCCGGCGCGGCGGCCGGGCCCCTGCGGTATCGCCTCGAGTCGATCGGGGCTACTTGGCGAGCCCGAGCATCCCCTTCTTGAGGTCCTCGGAGGGGGGCTTGGGGCCGAGCCAGATGGCGAAGAGCGCCTGGGCGAACTCCTTGCCCTCGATGACGCCCATCTCCTTGCCCTTGATCTCCACCTTGGTGCCCTGGCCGGGCACGTAGGTCAGGACCGCCACGTCGTCTTTCTTCATGTCGGACCAGTAGCCGTTGAAGGTGTCGATCTTGTCCTTGAGCGCGGCGACCTTGTCGGCGGAGTTGTTCTTGAAGCCGTCGTTCCACCCCTCGAGCAGCTTTTCCTTTTCGACGTTCTTGTAGAGGAAGTGCATGACGATCTGCTTGGGCTCGTCGGCGGCGAGGATCTTGGCGGGGTCCGACTCCTTGGCGGGCAGGTAGAGCGCCCCCACGTAGATCTTGAACATCATCTTGGTGCGGAGGCCCATGCCGTTGAGGGTCAGGCTGGCGGTCCCCACGGTCACCTGGTCCGGCATGGTGACTCCCGCGAGCTCTCCGGCGTATGCCAGGAGACCCACGAGGAGACCCGCGAGCGCCACGTACGCGATCCGACGCATAACATCCTCCTTCTGCCCGAAAACGGCCACTGGGGGCCTGACTATCCTAGCGCAAGTCGGCGGGGGGGCCAAGCGTTCGCCCGCGGCTCAGCCGCCGTACTCCAGGAGGACGAGGGTCACGTCGTCGCCCTGGGGCACCGTACTGCGCCACCGGGCGAGGCGGGAGAGCATCTGGTCGAGGAGGGCGTCGGGGGAAGGGAGCGCGGCCGCTTCGCGGAAGTACTCCACGGCGCGCTCCTCCTCGAGGCGCTCGCCCGAGGGCGCGAGCTGCTCGAGGTACCCGTCGCTGAGGAGCAGGAGGCGATCGCCCGCGCGGAGCGTCAGCTCGGCCTCGCCCCAGGGAATCTCGAACTCCGTTCCCAGGAACATGCCGGGGAGGGTGAAGACCTCAACCTCGCCCTTGGCGGCGCGCCAGACGAAGAGGGGCGGCACCGCGGCGGCGATGAAGCGCACCGCGGGGCCCTTCAGGGAGAGCAGGCCCAGGGCCATGTAGATCTGGTCGTGGCCGAGGGCGTGCAGGGTGCGGTTGAACCCGCGGAAGAGCGCCTGGAGGTCGTCGCCGGGAGGGGTCCCGACGAAGAGCGCCTTCATGGTCGAGACGAAGAGCCCAGCGCGGGACCCGTGGCCGCTGGCGTCGCCCACGACGACGGTGAGGGCCCCGTCCTCCGCCTGGAGGTAGTCGTAGTAATCGCCGCCCACCTCCGCGGCCGTCACCATGCGGGCCGCGAAGGAGTAGGCCGGGTGGTCCGGAGGGCGTGGGGGCAGCATGGAGAGCTGGAGCCGCCTCGCCGCCTCGAGGTCGTGGGCCTTCCGCTCGTTCTCGAGCTTGAGGGCCCTCGTCTCGGCCTCCGCCGTTCGGGACTGCAGCTCCGCCGCCTGCGCGCGGAGCTCCGCCTCCACGAGCTCGCCTTTCTCGCGCTCCCTCCTCCTTTCGAAGAGCACGATGAGGTAGACCACGCCCGTGAGGAGGAAGGCGTAGAGGACGTAGGCCCACACCGCCCGCCACCAGGGCGGCTGGACGACGATGCGGAGGGAGGCGCCCTCCTCGTTCCAGACCCCGTCCCCGTTGGTCCCCTTGACCCGCAGGGTGTAGTGCCCCGCGGGGAGCGTCGTGAACATGAGGGTGCGCCGGGTGCCGAGGTCGTTCCACCCGCCGCCGAGGCCCTCGAGCTCGTAGGCGTAGCGGTTCTTCTCGGGGGAGGCGTAGTCCAAGGCCGCGAACTCGAACGAGACGACCTTGTCGAGGTGCGTGAGCTCGACGCGGTCCTCGAAGGGGATGGCGCGGCGGAGGAGCATCCGGCCGTCGGGCATGGGCCCCACGGGCACCTCCCGCCCCGAGATCTCGAACCGCGTGAGGGCCACGGGTGCCTTGTAGGTGTCGTCCTTGATGCGCATGGGGTCGAAGGCGTTGAACCCGTTGATGCCGCCGAAGAACATCTCGCCGCGGGCGTTCTGGTAGTAGGAGCCTCCGTTGAACTCGTTGCTCTGGAGGCCGTCGGCGAGGGTGTAGCTCCGCACCTGGCGCGTCTGCGGGTCGAACCGTGCGATGCCCGAGTTGGTGCTCAGCCACAGGTTGCCCATGGCGTCCTCGAGGATGCCGTAGATGGCGTCGTCGGGGAGGCCGTCGGATTTCCGGACGGCGGTGAAGGTCCCCTTCGCGCAGTCGAGGAGGTTGAGGCCGCCGCCGTAGGTCGCCACCCACAGTCGGCCGGTCCGGTCCTCGTGGATGCAGAAGACGAAATCGTTGGAAAGGGTCGAGCCGTCGCGAGGGTCGTTCCGGTACCGCGTGAAGGTCCCCGTGGCGCGGTCGAAGCGGTCGAGGCCCGAGCCGTGCGTGCCGAACCAGAGCGTCCCCGAGCGGTCTTCGAAGGCAGTCCGCACGTAGTCGCCCGAGATGGTCTTGGGGTCGGAGGCGGTGGAGCGGTGGTGGGTGAATGTCTGGGTGGCCGGGTCGAAACGGTCGAGCCCGCCGCCGTAAGTCCCCACCCAGAGCGTGCCGCCGCGGTCCACGAAGACCATGCGCAGCTCGTTGAGGCTCAAGCTCCCCGCGTTGCGGTCGTCGTGACGGAAGTGGGCGAAGGCGCCCGTGCGCGGGTCGAGGCGGTCCAGGCCGCCGCCGTTCGTGGCGACCCATACGGCGCCATCTCGGTCCGCGGCGACCATGCGGACCGAGTTGTGGCTGAGGGACGCGGGGTTGGCGGGGTCGTGCTGGTACCGCGTGACGCGTCCCGAGGCACGGTCCATCCGGTTCAGGCCGCCGTCGTTGGTCCCGACCCAGAGCGTTCCGGGAGGGGACTCGCAGAAGGTCCAGACGATGTCGTGGCTGATGGTGTTCGGATCCTCTGGGTCGTTCCTGTAGTGCCTGAACTGCTTCTTGGCGAGGTCGCACCGGCTCACGCCGTTGCCGTAGGTCCCCACCCAGAGGAGCCCCGAGCGGTCGACGTAGAGGGAATAGATCCGGTCACCGGCCAGGCTCGCGGGGACGTTGAGGGTGTGCCGATAACGGAGGAACGCGCCCCGGTCGCGGACGAAGCGGTTCAGCCCGCCGCCGTCGGTCCCCACCCAGAGGCGCTGGTTCCCATCCATCAGCAGGGCGAGGACGTTGTCGTTGGAGAGGCTCCTAGGTTCGGCGGGGTCGTGGCGGAACCGGGTGACGCGTCCGGTGGCCAGGTTGAGCCGTCCCAGGCCCCCGCCGAAGGTTCCGATCCAGAGCGTCCGGTCCACGTCCTGGACCATGGCCCGCACGTCGTTGGAAGGGATGCTCAGAGGGTTCCGGGGGTCGTGGATGAACCGGATGCACCGCCCCGTCTTGGGGTCGAAGCAGTTCAGCCCGCCTCCGGCCGTCCCCACCCAGAGGTTTCCCGACTTGTCCTCGTAGAGGGCCCGCACGTCGTCATGGCTGAGAGAGGTGGGGTCTGCGGGGTCGTGCCGGTAGTGCGTGAAGGTCCCCCGCGTGCGGTCGAGGCGGTCGAGGCCCCCGCCCCCCGTGCCGACCCAGAGGCGCCCCTCCCGGTCCTCGAGGACCGCCCAGACGATGTCGTTGCTCAGGCTCGAGGGGTTCGCGGGGTCGTGCTGGTAGTGGGTGAAGGTCTCGGTGGCGGGGTCGAAGCGCTCGAGGCCCCGGTAGAAGGTCCCCACCCAGAGGGCGCCCATCCTATCCTCGGCGATGCACTTGATCTCGTTGTGGACGAGGCTCGCCGGATTCCGGGCGTCGTGCTTGTAGACCACGAACTCGTAACCGTCGAACCGGTTCAGGCCGTCCTCCGTGACGAACCACATGAACCCGCGGCGATCCTGGATCACGGCGTCGACGATGCTCTGGGAGAGGCCCTGCTCGATGGAGAGGTGCTTGAAGGCGAGGTCGTCCTGCTGGGCGCGGAGGGGGACCGCGAGCGCTGCGAAGAACCCTAGGATCGCGAGAGACGGAACGCCTCGACGGCAGCCCACGGCACGCCCTGCGCGTTTCCGGAACGGTGGAACGCCCCCGCTGGTGCCCCTCCGGATCCCCGCGCCTTATCCTTACTTACTATTCTACGCCCGGCAACGCCAGAGGTTCTCTCCTTCGGCGCCCGCCCAAACGAAAGGGCCCGGCGTCGCCGCCGGGCCCCGGGGTGTTTCTGAAAAAGGATCGCGGTCGGGAGACCGCTCCTACGATGAATCGGCGGCAATGCCGCCGGTTCACTTCACCTTGACGATGGCGTCGGTGTCGATCTGGGCCTTCTGCAGGCGGCCGCTGAAGTCCACGTAGATGGCCTTCCACTCGCTGAAGAGGTCGAGCGCCTCCTTGCCGCCCTCGCGGTGGCCGTTGCCCGTCTGCTTCACGCCGCCGAAGGGGAGGTGGTTCTCGGCGCCGATGGTCGGGGCGTTCACGTAGAAGAGGCCCGTGTGGACGTCGCGCATGGCCGCGAAGGCCTTGTTCACGTCGGAGGTGTAGAGGGAGCCGCTCAGGCCGTAGAGGCAGTCGTTCTGGAGGGCGACGGCCTCCTCGAAGGTCCGGAAGGGCACGACGGCGAGGACGGGCCCGAAGACCTCCTCCTTGAAGAGGCGCATCTTGGGCGTCACGTCGGCGAAGATCGTGGGCTCGATGAAGAATCCGTCCTTGTGCTTGGCACCCGTGAGGCGCTTGCCGCCGCAGACGAGGCGCGCGCCCTCCTTCTTGGCGAGGGCCACGTACTCGAGGTCGGTCTTGAGCTGGCCCTCGTTCACCGCGGGGCCCATCTCGGTGTTCTCGTCGAGGCCGTTGCCCACCTTGAGCGCCTTGGCGCGCTTGGCGAGCGCCGCGACGAACTTGTCGTAGACCCCGCGCTGGACGAGGCAGCGGCTCGTGGCGGTGCAGCGCTGGCCCGTGGTGCCGAAGGCGCCCCATAGCACGCCGTCGATCGCCAGGTCGAGGTCCGCGTCGTCCATGACGATGACGGCGTTCTTCCCGCCCATCTCGAGGCCCACGCGCTTGAAGTCGGTGGCGCACGCCTGGTTGATCGTGCGGCCCACGTCCGTGGAGCCCGTGAAGGAGATGAGGGAGACGTCCTTGTGGTTGCACAGGGGCGTCCCCACGCCGCGGCCGCCGCCCGTCACGTAGTTGACGACGCCCTTGGGGAAGCCCACCTCCTCGGCGCCCTTCACCAGGTTCAGGACGCTGAGGGGCGTGAGGCTCGCGGGCTTGATGACGGCCGTGTTGCCGCAGAGGAGCGCGGGCATGAGCTTCCAGCACGGGATCGCCATGGGGAAGTTCCAGGGCGTGATGAGGCCGCACACGCCGATGGGCTGGCGCATGGTCATGGCCCACTTGTTGGGCAGCTCGCTGGGGGTCGTCTCGCCGAACATGCGCCGGCCCTCGCCGCCCCAGTACAGCGCGCAGTCGATGCCCTCCTGGACGTCGCCGCGGGTCTCCTTGAGGATCTTGCCCATCTCGCGCGTGGCGTCGTGGGCGAGGCGCTCCTTGTTTTTCTTGAGCCAGAGGCCGAGCTCCATGACGAGCTCGCCGCGCTTGGGCGCGGGCACGAGGCTCCACTTCTTGAAGGCCTCCTTGGCGGCGGCCACGGCGGCGTCCACGTCGCGGGCGTCGCTGTCCTGGAAGTGGCCGATGACGTCCTTCGTGTCGGCAGGGTTCACGTTGGCGAAGGTCTTGCCCGTC
>JBBIUU010000062.1:10302-16080 GCA_037440125.1 Acidobacteriota bacterium | reverse complement strand
GTTGCCGAGGCTCTTGCTCATCTTGGCCCCGTCCTTGATCACCATGCCCTGGCACATGAGGCGCTTCACGGGCTCGCCGAAGGGCACGAGGCCCAGGTCGCGCAGGACCATGGTGAAGAACCGGCAGTAGATGAGGTGCATGGTGGCGTGCTCGATGCCGCCGATGTAGAACTCCACGGGCGTCCAGTAGCGGGCCGCCTCCGGGGAGAAGGGCGCCTTGTCGTCCTTCGGGCTGCAGTACCTGAAGAAGTACCACGAGGAGTCCACGAAGGTGTCCATCGTGTCGGTCTCGCGCCGGGCGGAGCCGCCGCACTTGGGGCAGGAGGTCTTCACGAAGCCCTCGTGCGCGGCGAGCGGGCTGTCGCCCTTGCCCGTGAAGGCCACGTCCTCGGGCAGGAGGACGGGGAGCTGGTCCTCGGGCACGGGCACGGCGCCGCACGTCGGGCAGTGCACGATGGGGATCGGTGTGCCCCAGTAGCGCTGGCGGCTGATGCCCCAATCCTTGATGCGGAAGGTCACGGTGGCCTTGCCGAAGCCGCCCGCCTCGGCCTTCGCGGCCATGGTAGCCATGGCCTCGCGGTTGGGCAGACCGTCGAAGGGCCCGCTCGATTCGAGCACGCCGTCGGCGGGCACGGCCTCCGTCAGCTTCTCGGACTCCAGGCCGCCGCTCTGCACCACCACGCGGATGGGCAGGCCGTACGCCTTGGCGAACTCGAAGTCGCGCTGGTCGTGGGCCGGGACGCTCATGATGGCGCCGGTGCCGTAATCCATGAGGACGAAATTCGCGAGGAAGATGGGCACGCGCTCGCCCGAGAAGGGGTTGAGGGCGTAGGTGCCCGTGAAGACGCCCTCCTTCTCCTTGCTCGTGGCCCGGTCGTGCGTGCTCAGGGAGCGCATCTTGGCGCGGAAGGCGTCCACCGCCGCCCGGTGCTCGGGCGTGGTGACGCGCTGCGCCGCCGGGTGCTCCGGGGCGAGGACGAGGAAGGTGGCGCCGTAGATCGTGTCGATGCGCGTCGTGAAGACACGGATGGGCTCCTGCTGGCCCTCCACGCCGAAGTCCACGTAGGCGCCCTCGGAGCGGCCGATCCAGTTCCGCTGCATGGCCACGACCTCGGGCGGCCATTCGGGGAGCCGGTCCAGGTCGTCCAGGAGCTCCTGCGCGTAGTCGGTGATGCGCAGGAACCACTGCTCCATCTCCTTGACCGTGACCGGGTTGTGGCAGCGCCAGCAGGCGCCGTCCTCCACCTGCTCGTTGGCGAGCACGGTGGCGCAGTCGGGGCACCAGTTCACGGAGCGCTTGGCGCGGTAGCAGAGCCCGCGCTCGAACATCTTGAGGAAGAACCACTGGTTCCACCGGTAGTAGCCGGGGTCGCAGGTGCGGACTTCGCGGTCCCAGTCGTAGAGGAACCCCATCCGTCTGAGCTGGACCTTCATGGTGGCGATGTTGGAATCGGTCCACGCCTTGGGGTGCGCGCCGCCCTTGATGGCGGCGTTCTCGGCGGGCATGCCGAACGCGTCGAAGCCCATGGGGTGCAGGACGTTCTTGCCCCGCATGCGCTGGTAGCGGGCCACCACGTCGCCGATGGTGTAGTTGCGGACGTGGCCCATGTGGATCCTGCCCGAGGGGTACATGAACATCTCGAGGCAGTAGAACTTCTCACGGCCCGGCTCCTCCCGGACCGAGGCGACGCCCGCCTCCCCCCACAGGTGCTGGAAGCGGCTCTCGATGGCGTGCGGGTCGTAGGGCATGACGCAGAACCTCCTGGAAATGATGATTATAGGCGATTTTGGGGCCCGAGGGCAAAGGGGCCTGGGATGTGAAAAGTGGGATGTGGGATTCGGGATGTGGGATCGGGGAAAGGGAGGAGGAGGGGGCGCGGGCTTGATCCTCGTGGCGGGGCGGACCCGCGCCCCCTGATTCAGGTCGGGGCTACTTCTTACACTTTTTCTGCTGCCCCTCGGGCTTCTGGACGAAATCGCCGTTCTCGAAGATGATCTCGTCCTCGAAGCAGGCGGTGGTGACGGGCTCCTCGGGAATCCGCTCGAGGGAGCTCACGCCGTCGGAGCCGTTGCAGATCACGATGAAGCTGGCGTCGTCCTCGGACACGCCGTAACTGTAGGCCGTGTTCCACGGATCCTTCGCCGGCAACACCGCGATGTACTTGGGCACGAGGGCCTCTTCGAGCTTGGAGACGTCCACGATGCTGTAGTACGCGCCCTCCTCGTGGCCGGTGTCGGGGCAGCTCCCGTTGTCCGCCTGGTAGCGCTGGACGGCCTCGCCGATGGCCCTCACTTCGTTCACCGCCCTGGCCTGCTTGGCCTTCTCTTTGGCCATGATGAAGTTGGGGATGGCGATGGCGGCGACGATGCCGAGGACGCACGTGCCCAGGAGACCGACCACGACCACGACGAGGATGATGATGAGGGCCTTGGATTTCTTCGGCGGCGGGGGTGGCGGGGCACCCGGCGCGGGCGGTCCGGCCTGAGCGGCTTCCCCCGGATGCGGCACGTTTGCCGGAGGCACCGGCAGGGAATCCTGCCCGAACTCGACCTCGGGTTCGGGTGGCGCGGGCTGCTCCGCCTCCGCCTTCGGAGCCCCGCATTCGTTGCAGAACCGCGATTCGTCGTCGTTACCGTGACCGCACGCGCACGTCCAAGGCATGACCGCCTCCCTCCTGCCCCTCCGGGGTGGTTCGCGACCAACCTAGCACATTCGGGCTATGGATAAAAAGAAGAAGGGAGCCCCTGCGGGCTCCCCTCTCGAAGCGTGCCTGTCTCCGCGCCTTACTTCTTGCTCGTCTCGATGGCCTTGATGAGGTCCGAGACCTTCTTCTTCTCGGCGTCGTTCTTCGAGACGCTCATGAACTGCTTGAGGACCGGCAGGGCGTCCTGCTGCTTGTCGAGTTTGATGAGGGCGTTGGCCTTGCCTTCGAGGGCCATCTCGCTGTTCGGGCGGAGGGCCAGGAGCTTGTCGAAGTAGACGATGGCGTTGGCGTAGTCCTCCTTCGCCGAGGCCTCCGCCTTGGCCACCGCGGCCTTGTCCTTGCTGTCCTTCACGGGGGCCATGGTGGCCTCGGCCTTCTTCATGTAGAGGCCGGCCACGGTGCCCGTGATGGCGGGCTTGTAGTTCTCGTTCTTCGTGACGTCGAGGAAAGCCTTCAGGGGCCCGATGGCCTTCTCGTAGTCCTTCGCCTTGAGGTAGTTCTGGCCCTGCGCGAGGAGGACCTGCTCGTCGCCAGGGTGGAGCTGGGCGGCCTTGTCCAGGTAGGGCACGGCCTTGCCATATTGATCCTTGGAGTAGTAGATGACGCCGATGGAGTAGGCCACGTTCTTGAAGCCGGGATCGGAGCCGTAGATCCCCTCGTACTGCGCCAGGGCGTCGTCCATCTTGTCCTGCTTGTCGTAGATCTGCGCGAGGGCGTAGCGGGCCTCGAGCTTCGTGGGGTCCACGTCGACCACCCGCTTCAGCGTCTCGGCGAGCTTGACCATGTCGTTCTGCTCCTGGTAGCAGGACGCCTCGTCGAGGAGGGCGTCCGTCCCCAGGGGGTTGAGCTTCACCGCCTCCTCGTAGGCAGCGATGGCGTTGGGGTAGTCCTTGAGCTTCTGGTAGGCGATGCCCAGGTCGATGTAGAGGCCCTCGGTGACCTGCTTGGCCTCGATGAACTTCTTCGCCAGGTCGACGGCCTTCTGGTACTCGCCCTTGCTGATGAGCTCTTCGAGTTTCGGATTGTCCTGTCCCTGCTTGGTGTCCTTGGGCTTGTCGGCGGCCCAGATGCCGGCGGCCATGGCCACCGCGGCGCCCAAGACGAGCCCCATAGCGATACGACGCATCGAAATCCTCCTAGCCCCCCAGGGGCTCAAGCAGAAAAAATTAGCACTCCCAGGGGAGCCTGTCAATGAATGGAACGACGTGAGAATCAATGGTATTCTTGTTGCACAGGAGAGCCACCATGAACCCGTCACCCACGGGCCGCACCCATCTCTGGACCCTTTACGTCCGCGAGAGCCAGATCCAGCTCCGCGAGCTGGGCAAGCTCATCGCCACCCTGGGGCAGGCGCCGTGGGACCAGGAGGCCCTCCTCGAGGTCCAGCGCCTCCTCCACAACTTCTCGGGCTCCGGCTCCACCTACGCAGCGCCCCAGGTGAGCGCCCTGGGCGCCGAGGGCGAGTTCATCTGCGCCAACGTCGTCATGACGGGACGCGCCATCAAGGAGTCCGAGCTCGAGGGCATCGAATCGGTGTTCCGCCGCCTCAAGATCGAGTTCGAGCACCTCAAGAGCACCGCGGAGCGCGAGGCCGCGGCCCAGCCGAAACCCACGAAGGCCATGCCCCTCATGTACCTCCTGGCTCCTCCCTCGCCCGCCGCCGCCGAACTCCAGGCAGCGCTGGGGCAGAAAGGCCTCCAGGTGGAGCTCTTCACCTCCCTCGCGGAGGCCGAGGAGAACCTCGAGAAGGGCCTGCCCAACCTCGCCGCCGCCAGCGTCTTCCTCCCCGACGGCTCGGGCTTCGACTTCGTCCGCACCCTGCGCGCCCTCGAGGCGAACCCTTCGATCCCCGTCCTCCTCATGGGCGAGGCCAAGCACTTCCTCGACAAGGTGGAGGCGATCCACTGCGGGGCCGACGGGTTCGTCCCCGACCCCCCCGATGCGACCGTCATCTTCAAGAAATTCAAGGCGCTCCTCGCGCGCCGCAAGACGAAGGCGGCCAGGATCCTCGCCGTGGAGGACGACCCCGCCCAGGCCCGCTACCTCGAGGAGACCCTCGCGGCCGCGGGGTACCTCGTCCGCATCTGCCAGGACCCATCCCAGTTCGACGTGGACCTCCACGCCTTCCACCCCCAGGCGGTGCTCATGGACGTCCTCTTCCCGGGCGGGGTCAGCGGCTACGACCTCGTCAAGTTCATGCGGCAGGAGGAGGGCTTCGCGGCGGTCCCCGTCATCTTCATCACCACCGAGGGCCAGCGCCAGAGCCAGCTCCGTGCCGCCGAGGCCGGAGGCGACGACTTCCTCTCCAAGCCCGTCTCCGTGGAGGACCTGCTCGCCGTCGTGAAGGCTCGCCTCGCGAGGTTCAAGAGCCTCCAGGACCTCATGGACCACGACGAGCTCACGGGCCTGCTGTCCCACACGCCCTTCCTTAAAGAGGCCCGCCTCTGCCTGAACCGCTTCTCGCGCAGGAAGACGCCCTACGCCATGGTGCTCTTCCAGGTGGACGGACTCTCCGAGCTCCACTCCCACGGCCCGCGGGCCCAGGACACGGTGCTGCAGTCCCTCGCCCAGTTCCTCCAGCGCAAGCTCCGGCAGACCGACATCATGGGCCGCTACGGCGACCACCAGCTCGGTGTGGTCCTCGAGCACCTCGAGCCCCGGGACGCCGTCGTGCTCATGCGCCGCCTCCAGCACGACTTCGCGGGGCAGGAGGTGAGCATCGGCCCCGGCAAGACCTACCACGCCACCTTCAGCGCGGGGATCGCCATGACCCGGCCCGAGGTCAAGACCCTGAAGGACTGGATCGAGCAGTCTTTCTCGGCCCTCAAGGACGCCGTCGGCCGCGGCGGCAACCAGACCGCCATGTTCGGCGGCGAACCCCACGGCACCGGCTCGCGCTGAGCGCGGTAGGGCGGTCATCAGGTCATCAGGTCATCAGGTAATCAGGTAATCGGGCAGGCAGGAGTGCCTGCCCCACAAGGCCCCGGAACCGCGGCGAAGCCACACCTTCGAAACGCAGGCGTTCTCGTCTCGCTCGCTGCTGTTTCTCTCCTTCACGTCTCCCGTCTTACGC
>JBBIUU010000062.1:0-10202 GCA_037440125.1 Acidobacteriota bacterium | reverse complement strand
CGTCTTACGTCTTACGTCTTACGCCCAGCGCCTCACGCCGGCATGAGCTTGAGGAGGAAGCGCTCGACAGTGGACCACGGCGGGCCGGGGTCGCCCTTCAGCGCGAGGTCGAGGTCGAAGAGCGCCCCGAGGGTCAGCCGCACGCGCTTCTCGGGCCACTTCCCCGCCACCCCAACAAGTTTCTGCGCCGGAAAGGGGTGGCCGAACCCTAGGTCCTTGTAGGGGATCTCGCGGCGCGCCACGCCGCGCGCCTCGTACCCGTGCATGAGCAGGAGCGAGCGCACTTGCTTGGCGAGCATGCCCACGAACACCAGCGGCACCGAGTCGGGATCCTCCGCGATGCGCTGGAGGAGGTCCAGGAAGGTCCTTCGGTCCCCCCGCAGGAAAGCGTCCTGGAGGTCCCACTCCTTCGGCGTGCCGCCCGTCCCGAGGAGCGCGTCCAGGTCGTCCGAGGTGATCCGCTTCTCCTCGAGCTTGAAGAGACACAGCAGGTCCAGCGCGGAAACGAGGCGGCCCACATCGCCGCAGGCCCACTCCTCGAGCGCCTCAGACGCGGCGGGCTCGATGGTGAACCCCTCCGTTCTCAGGCGTCTAGAGACGTACTCCTTGCCGCTCCTCGGCGCGCAGGAGACCGTCTCGACGAGGTTCATGACCGCCTTCCAGCGGGCCGTGGCACCCTTTGGCCCGAGGTCCCCCGTGTACTCCACGAGGAGCGCGGCGGACGGGGCGGGGTTCTCGAGGTAGCGCACGAGCGCCTGCACCACGTCCTCCGCGGCGCTCTCGGCCTGGCGGAGGCGCACCACCTGGCGCTCGCTCCACATGGGGAGCGTGTTGAGCTCCATGGTGAGCGCGCCCGGGTCGAGGCCCGCGGAGGCCAGGTTCACAGCGCCGTCGGCGCCTCCCCACTGCCGCACCCACGCGGCGGAGGTCTCTTCGAGGAACCGGCTGTCGCCGGCCCAGATGAGCAGGTTCTGGGGGAATGTCCTGTCGGCGCTCAAGCTCACTCTCCCTAACGGGGGGCTGTCCTCACTGCGTGGCGTGCCTCGGGTCGAGCGCATCTCTGACACCCTCGCCCACGAGATTGTACGACAGGACCGTGAGGAAGATGGCGGCGCCGGGGAAGAGACCGAGCCACCACTCTTCCCAGTAGCGGGTCACGAGGTTCAGGATGTTGCCCCACGACGGGTCGGGCGGCTGGACGCCCACGCCGAGGAAGGAGATGGCGGCCTCGAAGAGCACGGCGCCGGCGACCTCGAAGGACGCGTTCACCAGGAGCGGCGTCAGCGCGTTGGGCAGGATGTGCCGTAGGGCCAGCCGGCAGGGCGACGCGCCCAGAGCCCGCGCCGCGCTCACGAAGTCGGAGCCCTTCAGGCGCATGAACTCGGCGCGCGCGTAGCGGGCCATGCCCGTCCACGAGGTCACGGCGATGATCACGGTGATGGTCCAGATATTGAGGTATTTGGGGTCCATCACGGCGACCACGGTGAGGATGAGGAAGAAGGTCGGGAAGCACGCCATGACCTCGATGAGCCGCGAGAGGACGAGGGTGTCGAGCCACCCTCCAGCGAATCCGGCGAGCGCGCCGATGGCCACGCCGATGAGCCCCGAGAGCCCGACCGCGAGCAGTCCCACGAGGAGCGAGACCCGCGCGCCGTGCACCATGCGCGAGAGCACGTCCCGCCCGTTGTCGTCGCACCCGAAGTAGTGTTTCGTGGCCGCCGAGGGCGCGGCGTTCACGTCGTCGAGCCGCTGCTGCAGCGGCGCGTAAGGCACGGGAGGAAGGATCACGCGTCCCACCTTCGGGTCGGGGAGCGTCGAGAGCCCGAGGAGCCAATCGGGGTCCTGCTGGAGCTTCAGGGCCACCGCGTCGGGTCCAAGGAGCTTGTCGAAGGGGAAGAGGCCGCGGAAGGCCGTGAAGTGGGCCTTGCCGTCATAGCGGATGTAGAGGGGCTCGTTGTTCGCCAGGAGCGGCGCAAGGTAGGCCACCAGCACCAGGCCCGCGAGGAAGACGCCTCCCGCCACCGCCCCGCGGCGGTGCAGGATCCTCTGCCAAACCTTCTTCCCCGCTGCTGTCGCCATCCGTTTCTCTAGATCACTTTCCCCGGTTTTCCGACTCGATCTCTATTCCAGGCGGACCCTCGGGTCGGCGAAGGCGTAGGCCACATCGGTGACGAGGTTCGACGCGAGCACCGCGAGGGCGCCCAGGAGAGACTCCGCCATGATGAGCGGGTAATCCCGCGTGTAGATGGCCTTCACGTACATCTGGCCCAGGCCGGGCCAGGAGAAGGTCTGCTCGATGATGACGCTGCCCGAGATGAGCGCCGGCAGCATGAGCCCGAAGAGCGTGAGGAGCGGGATGAGCGCGTTGCGCAGCGCGTGCCGGTAGAGGACGCGCCGCTCGTCGAGGCCCTTGGCGCGCGCCGTGCGGATGTAGTCCTGACCGAGCACGTCGAGCACCGCGCCCCTCGCGAAGCGCGAGATGAAGGCCAGGCCTCCGTAGCTGAGGCAGAGGGCGGGCAGGGCCGCGTGTTTGAGGAGGTCGAGGGCTTTCCCCGCGGTGGAGAGCGTCTCGAAGCCGTCGGACCGCATGCCGATGAAGGGCAGCCACTGCAGCTTCACGCCCACGAGGAGGATGAGGAGCACCGCCACCCAGTAGTTGGGCAACGAGTAGAGCGCATAGAGGAGGGCGCCGCTCACCCGGTCGAACCACCCTCCCCTCTTGGCGGCGGCTCGGACGCCGATGGGCAGCGCCACGGCGGCCATGAGGAGGAGGGAGAGCAGGTTCAGGAAGAGGGTCGCGCCGAACTTGCTCGAGAGGAGCTGGTCGAGCGCCGCGCCGGCGGAGGACTTCTCCTCGAGCGCCCTCAACGGCGCGTTGAAGAAGACCTCCCCCACCGGACGGCGCTCCGAGAAGGAGTCGCCGAAATCCCCCGTGGCGGCGCCCTCGAGCCATCGGCCGTACTGGACGTACCACGGCCGGTCCAGCCCGTAGCGCCTCAGGAGCGCCTCGTAGTCCTGCGGGTTCATCTGCTTCACCGCCGCCTCGCCCGAGGCCTGCCCCATGGAGAAGGGGTTCCCCGGCGCGAGCTTCACCACGGCGAAGACCACCGCCGTGATCAGCAGCAGCGTGGGGAGGATGAGCGCCAGGCGGCGCACCAGGTAATTCAGCACGCCGCACCTGGTAGGGAGCGAGCCGGAGAGTCGGAGAGCCGGGGAGCCGGTGAGGAAAGTTTCGGAGAGTCGCAGGATCGGGGGGCCCGAGATGATGAGAGAGTCGGCGAGCGGCTGACTCGGTGAGACAGACACCCACAAGGGCAACAAGGCTTTCGATTGCGGGCTAAGCCCCGCGCCAAAGAGCTTCCGAAGTTCATCCTTCGCACCCTTCCCCGGCTCTCCGGCTCTCCGGCTCCATCACTTGGCCTGCCACCAGAGGACGAGCGACGGGTACCACGTGAAGAGCCCGTACCCGGCGCGGCTGACGCGGACGTTCTGGAAACGGTTGCGCACGGCCACCATCTGGCTGCCCATGAAGCAGTACGTGTGGGGCTGGTCCTCGGCCACGAGCTGGTGAACGCGGCGCAGGGCCTGCTGGCGCTCGGCCTGGTTGAAGGTGCGCTGCTCGGCCTCGATGGCCTTGTCCACCTCGGGGTTGCTGTAGGAGACGTCGTTCTGCCCCTCGCCCATGCCGCTCGGGAGCAGCTTGCCCTGGGACGAGTGGAGGAAGCCGTAGGGGTCCGGGTCGTCGGGGAGGCTCCACCCGCTGAGGTAGGCCTGGAACTGGTGGCGGTGCGTGCGGTCGAGGAAGACGCTCCACTCGACCTTCCGGATGGCCATCTGGACGCCCACGCGCTTGAGGTCCTGCTGGAAGACCTCGATGAAGCGCTGGAACTGCTCCACCTCTGCGGGGACGAGGCATTCGAAGGAGAAGGGCTTGCCGTCCTTCTCGCGGATGCCCGTGCCCTTCGCGTCCTTCCAACCCGCGGCGTCGAGGAGGGCGGCGGCGCGCGCGGGGTCGTAGGGCATGGGCCTTATGTCGGGGTTGGTCTCCCAGCCCCCCGGGTAGAAGAAGCCCGAGCACGTCTTTCCGTGCCCGTCGAGGATCTTGTCCACCACGCCCTGCCGGTTCATGGCGAGGGTCATGGCCTGCCGGACGCGCTTGTCGCCGAAGAAGGGGTTGGAGCCGTCCTGGTTCCAGCCGATGTAGACCATCTGGCGGGCGTAGTACTCGAAGACGTTGGCGCCCTTGAGGAACCCCCGGTCGTTCTTGAGGGTCCGCCACTGCTCGGCGGAGATCCCCGTCATGTCCAGCTGGCCCGTCTGGTAGGCGGCGAGCTGGGTCTGCCCCTGCGGGATGGTCTTGAAGACGACCTGGTCGAGGTGCGGGCGCCCGGCGAAGTAGTCGGTATTCGCTTTCAGTACCACGCGCTCTCCCCTCTTCCACTCCACGAACTTGAAGGGGCCCGTGCCCACGGGCTCGGCGTTGCGCGGGTTCTTGTTGAACTCCTCGCCCTTGCCCTTGGGATAGCCGTAGACGTGCCTGGGCATGACGTGGATGTTGAAGGAGAGGAGCCCGGGCGAGAAGGGCTCCTTCCAGATCACCTTCACCGTTAGGTCGTTGACCTTCTCGACCTTGGCCACCTTCTCGAAACCCGAGCGCTTGTTGATCGCGTCCACCTTGGGGTCCATGCAGGCGTCGTAGGTGAAGAGCACGTCGTCCGCCGTGAAGGGCTTGCCGTCGTGCCATTTCACGCCCTTGCGAAGGTGGAAGGTGGTCACCTTGTTGTCGGGCGTGTTCTCCCATCTCTCCGCCAGGACGCCCACGGGCTTGGCGTCCTGGTCCATGTCCACCAGTGGGTCGAAGATCCACTTGTAGACGAGGAAGGACACCATGTCGTTGGCGACCACCGGGTTGAGCGTGACGGGGTCGGCCGGGAGCGAGCGCGTGAAATTGCCTCCGTCCTCGGGCGCCTTCTTGTCGTAGCCGGGCAGGAACCCCACCGTGAGGTCCGACGGCGAAGTGCCCTGGGCCGCGGCCGCCAGGGGCCCCGCCGCCAGGAACAGGAGCGTCGCGACGAGCGATATTCCCTTGTTCCAACTGACTTTCATGCGCACCTCCGGAGGACGGCGACAGTCTATCCCCGCGCCTTGGCCCCTTCAAGCCGGGCCTCCTGTGACGGGGAGCACATTCCGGGAGCCTCGGGAGATTGCATTCGGGCTTTGCAGGCCGAATAATCATGAAGAGTCCCATGTGTTCTCGGGCGAAGGAGTCCCATGACCCCTGACGCTCCGCCATCCCCTCGCCGGTTTCCGACGCCCCGTGCTGCGTCCCGCCTCCGGTCCGGACGCCCCCTGCGACGCCCCAGCGGCCACGGATTCCTCCACGGACGCAAGGAGTAAGCCATGAAGTCCCATCTCCGGCCAGCCGTCCTCCTGACCCTCTCCGCGTTGTTCCTGGCGTCCGCCGCGCTCGCCGGAGAGGCCTCCGTCGGCCCGCCGGCCCAGAACGCCCGCCCGGCCGCCAACCCGTCTTTCGCGAGGCTGCCCCTGGCCTTCGAGGCGAACCGCGGCCAGACGGACCCCTCCGTGGCCTTCATGGCGAGGGGCGGCGGGAGCGCCCTCTTCCTCAGGCCCGACGGGGCCGTGATCGCGAGGAGCGCGCCGGGCCGGGATCAGGCGGTCCTGCGCGTGGGCTTCGAAGGCGCCAAGCCCTCCCCGGCCCTGGAGGGCGAGGGCCCGCTCGGCGGGATCGTGAACTACTACCGGGGGAGCTCTCCCTCGTCGTGGATCGAGCGCGTCCCGTGCTTTTCCAGGGTCCGCTACCGCAACCTCTATCCGGGCGTGGACTGCCAGTTCTACGGCAACGGCTCGGAGCTCGAGTTCGACCTTGCGGTGGCCCCCGGCGCCCGCCCCGAGAACATCGCGCTCCGGTTCCGCGACCGCACCGGAAGACCGCTCTGCCCCGTGTTGGACGAGGGCGGCGGCCTTCTCCTCACGACTCCCGAGGGGGACTTCTCCCTGCGGCCCCCCAAGGTTTGGCAGGAGCGCGGCAGGCAGAAATCCGATGTCTGCGCGCGTTACGTCCTCCGCCCGTCGGGGACAGTAGGTGTGGCGCTGGGGGCTTACGACAGGGACCGCGCCTTGGTCATCGACCCCACCCTGGTCTTCTCCACGTACCTCGGCGGCAGCATGGGCGAGTACGCCACGGGCGTGAAGCTCGATACCATCGACGACCCCATCATCGTCGGCAGCACCGCGTCGGCGAACTTTCCGACGACCGACGGCACCTACCTCCACGGGAGCCAGCAGGACGTGTTCGTGACCAAAATGGAGTGGAACGGCTCGCTCCTCGTTTTCTCCACGATCATCGGTGGCGCCTCCACCGACATGGCTCGCGACGTGGCCATCGACGACAACGACGCCATTTACGTCACCGGTCAGACCAGTTCCTCCGACTTCCCGGTCATGAACGGGTACCCTTTCACCTCCTACATGCCCAGCAAACAGAGTGGGTTCCTCTTCCGGCTGACGTCTGGGGGCCTCATGACCTATTCCACCCTGATCCGCGGGTCCGATCCCTACTCCGCGGGATCGGACGTGGGGAACTGCGTGACCGCTGTGGCGCCGGGCAAGGTGTTCGTGGGGGGCTCCACCACGTCCAACGACTTCCTGGTCTATGGATCGCCCCTCCAGTCCACGCTCCATGGGACCCAGGATGGGTTCCTATGGGGTCTGAACACCAATCTGACGATGACGTCCTCCCTCTACTACTCCACCTTCCTCGGCGGTTCGGGCAGCGAGACGATCAACGGGGTTTCTTACTACCTCGGCGACCTAGGAGACGAACTCTTCATCACGGGCCAGACCGATTCCGGCGACTTCCCCACCTCCCAGTTAGGTGCCTTTCAGGCTGGTCCGGCCGGCGGGACCGATGGGTTCTTCGGAGCCATCCTCCTGCCCGTCGGAGCGCCGCCGCAGGTGCAGTACATGACCTACCTCGGCGGGTCGGGGCAGGACATCCCGGAGCGCGTGAAGGCGCTCAGCAGGGCGGTGGTCTGCGTCGTGGGCTACACCGCGTCCGGCGACTTCCCGCTGGTGACGCCCTATCAGGGGATCTACGGAGGAGGCGCGTACGACGCCTTCGTGACCTTCTTCGACACCACCGCCCTGGGCGCCGCATCGGTCATCTACTCGACCTACCTGGGCGGTTTGAACGCCGACTTCGCTTATGGCGCTGGCGTGGACCTGGGCAACGGGTTCTACATCGTGGGGACCACGAGCTCGACGAACTTCCCGATCGTGGACCCCATCCCTGGGATGGGCACCTATCTGGGAGGCCCCGAGGACGCCTTCGTGACGCACATCGCCTACCCCGTCCAGAAACCTCAGAAGGCGCCCGCCATGGCGCCGAGCGTGTACAGCAGCACCTACCTGGGCGGTTCGGGGGACGAGTGGGCCGAGGGGGTGGTGGTCGATACGGTCGCGAATGCCGTGGTCGTCGGCGGGACGACCTCGACCAACTTCCCTGTCCTGACCCCATTCCAGGCCTCCAATGCCGGCGCCACGGACGTCTTCGTCAGCAGCATCTCCACCACGAGCGCGCCCTGCAGCACGACCTGCACCGCCACGGTGCCCGCCATCGCCGGCGTGGGCACCACCGTGGGCTTCGCCGGCACCGTGACACCCACCAACTGCGCCGGGTCGCCATCATGGTCGTGGTCCTTCGGCGATGCGTCGCCCAACAGCAGTCTCCAGAACCCCGGCCATACGTATGCCGTGGCGGGGAACTACAACTGGAGCATGACCGTGAACGTCGACGGCGTGGACTGCACCAAGAGCGGCACGATCCAGATCACCAGCGGCTGCGGCCTCAACTGCTCGGCATCGGCGCCGACCGCAGCGGCCGTGGGGCAGGCCGTCCCCTTCGCCTCCTCCGCCACGCCCGTGGGGTGCACCGGGACACTCACCTACCTCTGGAACTTCGGCAACGGGGACACGGACACCACGGCCAACCCGACGTACACCTACTACGCCGGGGGAACCTACAACTGGACCTTCACGGCCAGCATCGCCGGCGTCAACTGCACCCGGACGGGCACGATCTCCGTCTGCGACCTGCAGGTGACGGCCTCCGCCAGCCCGCTCTTCGTGTTCCCCGGACAGAGCGTGAACTTCACGAGCTCCGTCACCCAGAACCCCGCGGGGTGCGGCAACCCCCTGACCTACTTCTGGGATTTCGGGGACGGTGGCACGTCCTCGGGGGCCAACCCCACGCACGTCTACGCCGGCACGCCCGGCTACCGGGAGACCTTCTACTGGACGCTCACCGTGACCTCGGGCTCGGGGCTTGAGGCCTACGCGTGGGGCACCGTGGACGTGGACGAGCACGTCCCGGGCAAGGTCTACGCATGGGGCTCCAACGCCTTCGGCCAGGTCGGCGACGGATCGGGGGCCAACCAGCTCTCCCCCGTTGCGCTGCCGAGCCTGCCGAGCGCTTTCACGGTGGCCGCGGGGACGAACCACAGCCTCGCGGTGAAGAGCGACCAAACCATCTGGGCCTGGGGCAAGAACGACGCGGGCCAGCTCGGTGACGGCAGCACCACGAACCGTCCCACCCCGGTGCAGGTCCCGGGCCTGGCCAACGTGGTGGGCGTCGGAGCCGGGGGCGGCCACAGCCTCGCCCTGCGAAACGACCTCAGCGTCTGGGCCTGGGGCCTGAACACGAGCGGCCAGCTCGGCGACGGCACGGTGGTCAGCAAATCCTCGCCGGTGCACATCGCCGCCATGGACGGCGCGACGAGCGGCGCTGCCGGCGGCCAGCACACGCTGGCGATCCTCGAGATGCAGCTCTACGCCTGGGGCGACAACACCTACGGCCAGCTCGGCGACGGCAGCAACACCAACCGTTCCACGCCGGTCGCCATCCCCAGCCTCTGGACGTGCGCCGAGGCGGCCGCGGGCGACAACCACAGCCTGGCGCTGCAGATCAGCGACGGCCTCCAGACCCTCTACGGATGGGGCCTGAACAACCACGGCCAGATCGGGAACGCGACGACCACGAACGCCAACACCCCCCAGCCCATCACGGCGCTGCAGAGCGTGGACATCGAGGCCATCGCCGCGGGCGGCAGCCACAGCCTCGCCCTCACCATCGACGGCCAGGTCTACGCCTGGGGCGCCAACGAGAGCGGGCAACTCGGCGACGGGACCACCAACGAGCACCACACCCCGACGCTCATCCCCGGGTTTGGCGGGGTCATCGGGATCGCGGCCGGAGGCAGCCACAGCCTCTTCCTGAAGTCGGACGGGACGATCTGGGCCTGCGGGCTGAACACCTCCGGCCAGCTCGGCCACGGGGACACGACCCCGCATTACAGCCCCGTGCAGGTCATCAACCTCTGGGGCATCTCTGCGGGCGACGGGGGCGGGTCCCACACGCTCGCCGTGGGCGTCTGCGTGCCTCTCTGCGACGCGCAGGGCCCCGATTCGGCACCCGTAGGGACGCCCGCGTCCTTCACGGGCAGCGTGACGCTCTCCACCGCGTGCTCGGGAAGCCCGACCTACGACTGGGACTTCGGCGACGGGACCGCGCACTCCAGCCAGCAGAACCCGACCCACACCTACACCGTGGGCGGGAGCTACAACTGGACCTTCACGGCGACCATCAACGGCGTGAGCTGCGCGAGCTCGGGAACCATCTTCGTGTGCAAGCTGATCTGCGGCGCCAACGTCACCGCCCCGGCCTCCTTCCCCCCGTTGGTGGCGAACTTCACGGCCGCCTCCTCTCTGACGGGGCCCTGTCCAGGACCCGTGACGTATTCCTGGGACTTCGGGGACGGCTCCGCCGGGAGCACCGTGCAGAACCCGACGCACACCTACAACGCGCCCGGCACCTTCACCTGGGTCATGACCGCGTTGGCGAGCGGCCTCACGTGCCAGCAGACGGGGACGGTGACCGTCTGCGGCGTGACCTGCACGGCCTCCGCGTCGCCGCGTTACGGCATGGCGCCCCTCCCCGTCGCCTTCACGGCCAACGCGTCTGCGCCTCCCGACCCGGGTTGCCTGGGCCTGCCCTTCTTCGATTGGGACTTCGGCGACAGCACCGCCCACGGTTCGGGCCCGCTGGCCAACCACACCTATACGAGCCTCGGGCGTTTCACCTGGACGATGACGGCCACCATCGGAGGCGTGAGCTGCACGAAGAC
>JBBIUU010000061.1:0-16501 GCA_037440125.1 Acidobacteriota bacterium | reverse complement strand
CCTCCGCGGGACACGCGAAGAGAAGGTCACGATCCGCACCGGCGAGGAGGCGTCGCTCAAGGTCGCCGCGTTCCCCGCCGGGCGGGTCTTCCTCTACGGGAAGCCGACGAACGACGGGAAGGTGATGGTCGATGGCTCCTACCTGGAAGACCTCCCCCTCAACGGAACCACACCCCTCGCCACCGGTACGCACGAGTTCGTCGTCACCGGTCCTACCGGCAAGCGGGTGGCTTTTGAGTGGACGATCCGCGGCGGCGAGCAGACGCGCGTGGTGGACTTCTCCACGGGCCGCGTCGAAGCGCATTAGGGGCTGCCTCGCCGCCCTCGCGTTGCTCCTGCCGGCGCTCCTGTGGCCCGCCTCCACCTACCCGCCCGCACCCGACGACCGCCTGGCGCCACAGGACGCGCTCGACGCTTCAAAGGTGGCGCTCTTCGCGGGACGGCCCGAGCAGGCCTACCGGCTCCTGCTCCTCGCCCGTCCGGCGCTCGGGGACGACCCCGCCTGGCTCGACGTGGCCGCGCGAGTCTACCTGGCCCTCGACCGGCCCGGCCTCGAGGCCCAGGCGTTTCTGAAGCTCGCGCCCAGCGACCCCTCGGCGGCGGCCCGGGTCAAGGCCCTCCTGGAGCGGACCGGGAACGGGCCGCGCCTCGCCTTCCAGCCCCTCGGGCGCTGGCCCGTCCTCGACAAGAAGTCCCTTAAGCCGGTCGTGGCCGTGGCGCCCGGACCCGGCGGGAGCGCATACCTCCTGACCGAGGACGCCCTCCTCACCCTCGGGGCCGACGGCGGCATCCTCAAGAGCGAGTCCCTGCTCGATGCGCGGGACCTGACCCTCGACGCGTCGGGAGTCCCGCTCGCCCTAGGGGCCGATACCGTGCGCTGGGGCGACACCGTCGTGAAGCTGCCCAGCACGGTCTCCAGGCCCGTCTCTGCCGCCCCCGCTCCCGACGGCACCTTTTTCGTCCTCACGCGCGGCGACCAGCGCCTCTACCGTTTCAGCCGCAAGGGGACCTCGCTGGGGAGCGCGGCCGTGGCCCTGGGCGATCCCGCGCGGGTGCGCGTGGACGGCGCGGGCCGCATCTACCTGGCCGACCGGGACACGGGGCAGGTGCGTCTCTACGGTGCAGACATGGCCCCGGTCCGCACGGTCACGCTGGCCCAGCTGAGCCGGCCCCTCCGGCGCCTCGACGACCTGACGGTGGACGTGGGCGGGAACCTCCTGGCGGTGGACGGCTCCTCGAAGGAGGCGCTCCTCTTCACCGCCTCGGGCCAGCTCCTCGCCTCGACGGGTCCCGCCCTGCGCGTCGACGCGGCCGGCTGGGATGGCCTGGGCAACCTTCTCGTCCTGGACCGCCGCGAGGGCATCTTCTGGAGGTACGGCTCGTGAAGGCCCGCGTGCTGGCCCTGCTCGTCCTCCTCGCGCTCTCGACCCCCGGGGCCGCGCAAGTCGTGATGGAGGAGGTGGGCGCGCTGCAGGAGGCCTACGCCACGGCCCAGCAAACGTACGGCGGCGTGCAGTTCCGCCAGGCCGTGGAGAGCCTCAACCCCCTCATCGACAGCCTCACGAAGTGGGAGCAGGCCGGACGCCTCCAGCCCCAGGACGAGGTCCTCCTCGAAAAGTCCCTGGAGCTCCGCGGCACGTGTGCCTTCAACCTCGGGAAGACGGACCTGGCGCGCCAGGACTGGACGCGCCTCATCCAGCTCCGCCCCGACTACCCCTTCACGGTGGCGAAGACGCCCAAGATCCTGAAGCTCTTCGAGGAGATCCGCTCCTCCCTCACGGGGACCATCGCCCTCACCGTGGACCCGGCCGATGCCGTGGTCCTCCTCGACGGTCGCCCGCTGCGCCTCAGCGCGGGCACGGTCCCCGTTCTGAAGGGGCTGCACGCCCTCAAGGCGACGCGCCCGGGGTATGCGGCGCAGGAACGCGAGGTGTCGGTCGACGTGGGCGCCTCCGTCGAGGCCACCATCAGGTTGGTGCCGAACGCCCGCTCCATCTACTTCTTCGCGAAGCCGGAGGGCGCGCAGCTCCTGGTGGACGGGAAGCCCGTGGGCCGGGCCGACCGGCCCGCCTCCTCCCAGGACGACTGGTCCCGGTTCGCCAGGGACAGCGGGGCCGAACCGTCGCAGGTGTACGTCATCCCCGCGCTCTACCTCCCCCCCGGCGAGCACCGCGTGGCGCTCGTGGCGCCGTGCCACAGGAAGCGAGAATTCGCCCTGACCGTGGTCCTCGACACGGCCGCGAACACCCCCGGCTTCGTGAAGCCCATCGCCCTCGAGCGGCGCACCGTGAACCTAGAGGTCGTCTCCCACCCGAGCGGCTCCCAGGTCGTCATCGACGGCCAGGTCGCTGGCACCACGCCCCTCAACCTCGCGGACTTCTGCATCGGCAGCCACGAGGTCGCGGTGCAGAAGGCGGGCGTCGGGTTCTACAAATCCACCGTGAACGTCACGGAGGGCACGATTTTCCGCGTGGACGCCACGCTCAGGCCGACGCTGCTCTGGGCCGGGCTCACTCGCGACCAGGAGGTGACGCCGCGCCAACTCGAGGCGGCCACCGAGAGCCTGGCGGCGGCGCTCCCCGCCATGGGGCAGTTCAACGCGGTCATCGCCCAGGAGAACAACCCCGTCCTCCCCGACACCTTCTTCACGCCCGGCGTCGGGGCGCAGGACCAGGCGGCCGCCGTCCGCGAGCTCTGCGAGAAGTACCGTTGTCAGGGGCTCCTCGCGGGGAGGCTCACGGTAGACGGAGGAAAGCTCCAGATGGCGCTGCGGCTCTTCGTCCCCGAGTTCGGCGGCTACGACGAGGACGAGGTGGGCCTGAAGGAGGCCTCTCAGGCGGCCACCGCCCTCACCCTCGTGGACCGGTCCCTCGTCGAGAGCTCAGTCGCGAAGGCGCTGCCCCTCACCGACGTCACGGGCGGCCGGGGCCCCGTCTTCGTCCTGGGCGTGGCGGATCCGAACGGCCCCGCGGCAGGCGACCTCCTCCTGGCCGTGGGGAACACGGCGGTGGCCAACGCCGCGGCGGCGCGGGCGGCGCTCGAGAAACCCGAGAGTCCCGTCGTAAGGTTCCTCCACCGCGGCGAGGAGAAGACCTGGACCTTCAAGGCCGGTTCGGTCGCGCAGCTCGTGCCTTACGGGGGAGAGTCCTACGGAAACCGCCGCCTGTGGCTGAAAGCGCGCCAGGGCGTATTGGGCTCGGAGACGCCCCAGGAGCAGCTCCTCTCGCGCCTCAGCCTGTGCCTCGCCGAGCTCAACCTGGGGCGTCCCGTGGAGGCGCTCAAGGCGCTCGAGCCGCTCCGGCCGCCGGCCTCCGGGGCGCTCGACGTCGGCACCGTGGGCTACCTCAGGGCCGTGGCGCTGGTCCAGCTCGGGCGGGTCGAGGAGGCGAGGCCCCTGCTCCAGAGCGCGTCCCAGGATGCGGGCGCGACCCTCGACGGCCTGGGCGAGGTGCTCGTCCAGCCGCTGGCGGAGGAACTCCTCCACCGCCTGCCCGCCCCGCCGCCGGCGCCCCCTCAGGCAGCGCCGAGGGGATGAGGCGTTGGACGCGAGACGCTAGACGGAAGACGATAGGCGTCGGGCGCGGGACGCCGTGGACCCGCCGGACGCGCAGCACGGAGATCGGATGCCCGAGAAGCCCAGGATCGGAAGGCTGACGGCGCTGAGCCACGGCGCCGGCTGAGCCTGCAAGATCGGTCCCCAGGACCTGGCGGAGGTGCTCCGCCAGCTGCCCCCCATGGCCGACCCCAGGCTCCTCACGGACGCGAGTCACGTCGAGGACGCCGCCGCGTACCTCCTGGACGCGGAGAGGGTCCTGCTGTTCACCACGGACTACTTCACGCCCATCGTGGACGACCCGTACACCTTCGGCCAGATCGCCGCGGCGAACGCCTTCTCGGACGTCTACGCCATGGGCGGCCGCCCGACCCTCGCGCTGAACCTCGTGTGCTTCCCGACCAGGACGCACCGCCTCGACGAGATGGTGCAGATCCTCAAGGGAGGCGCCGACAAGGCCGTGGAGGCGGGGTGCCTGATCGTGGGCGGTCACACGGTGGACGACGCCGAACCGAAATACGGCCTCGCGGTCGTGGGGGAGGCCCACCCCGCAAGGCTCCTGACGAAGGGCGGCGCGAGGCCCGGAGACCTCATCTACCTCACGAAACCCCTCGGCACGGGGATTCTCTCGACGGCCTTCAAGGGCGGAGACCTGGACGAGGCCGGCTTCGCGGAGGCCGTGGCCTCCATGGCCTCGCTCAACCGGGCGGCCTCCGAGGCGGCGGTGGAGGCGGGGCTCCAGGGAGCCACCGACGTCACGGGTTTCGGGCTGCTCGGCCACCTCCTCGAGATGTGCCGCGAGGGCGGCGTGGGCGCGAGGGTGCACGTGGAGGCCCTGCCGTTCTTCGACGGCGTGGAGGCTCAGGCGCTCGCGGGCAACGTGCCGGGCGGCACCGCCGCGAACCTCGACGCCGCGAGGCCCTCGATCTCGATCGCCGGCACCTTCCCGGAGCACCTACTCCAGATGGCGGCGGACGCGCAGACGTCGGGCGGCCTCCTCCTCGCCGTCCCGCCGGGCGCCGCTTCCTCCCTCGAAGCCGGGCTGGAGCGCCGCGGCGTTCGACGGTGGTGCGTCGGGACCTTCACCTCGGTAGCCGCCCGGCTGGAGCTCGTCCGCTAGATCCTTGCGCACCCCCCGTGGGCCTTGACCCATGACCTGCAATTCTGTACATTGACTAGTCGGTTCAAAAAATGACCGGACCGACTGGAGAGCCCATGGGACGCAGAAGACCCGACCGCAGGATCGAGTGGGAAACCTTCAACAAGGCACGGATCCAGGAAGCCGTCGTGAGGCTCCTCTCGCAACAGGGCGCCGAAGCCCTTACTATGGATCGTGTGGCGGAGGAAGCGGGGGTCGCGAAGGGCACCCTCTACGTCTACTTCAACGACAAGAGGGCGCTCCTCGAGGCCGTCAAGGAGGTCACCTTCGCCGGCGTGCGCCAGGAGCTCTGGGGCATCCTGGACGGCGACCTGCCGCCCGAGGAAAAGCTGCCGCGGTACCTCGAGCGCCAGCTGCGCTACTGGGACGAGAATGGGGATGCCGTCCGCGTCATGATGTGGGACCGCCAGATGGCGGAGATCCAGCAGGAACGTCACCTCAACGAGCGGTACCTGATCTACATGGAGAAGATCGCCAGGGTCCTCCAGGAGGGCATAGCCTCCGGGGTGTTCAGGCCCTTCGACGCGTACAAATCGGCCCGGATCCTCCTCGAGGCGGGCGTCGCCATGGGGGTCCACCGCCTCTCGGTGAAGAACCCGGGGCCGGTCGAGGAGGACGTAGAGCTCCTCGTCGGCATTCTGTTCGGAGGGCTGCGCAAGGGTGCGGCCCACGGGGGAAAAGCATGAGGATTCGATCGTCGGGCCGCGGGGCCGTCTTCTTCCTCGCGGCGTCGGGGCTCCTGGCGTCGGGAGCCTGCGTCATGAACCCGCCGCACCTCGAGGGGGAGGCCTCGACCGCGGCCTCGCCGGATGCCTTCTGGGTCCCGCCTCCGGGGCTCCCGGCGCCCAAACCCGTTTCGGCCGAGACCTCCATCCCCGAGGAGCTCGCCGATGCCCAGCACCACTGGGGGCTCGTGGACGTGGTCGACCTGGCGCTCCGCAACAGCCCGGCCACCAAGGCCGCCTGGGAGGATGCCCGCGCCGCGGCGGCCCACTACGGCTCGGTGAGGGGTTCCTACTGGCCCGACGTGGAGGTGGACGGCGACTGGACGCGGGCCAAATCCACCGCGAGCCCCACCACGCCCTACCTGCCGGTGGCCGTCTCCACCTACGGCCCCTCGGCGTCGCTGAACTACCTGCTCTACGACTTCGGCGGGCGCGAGGCCTCCGTGGCCGCGGCGCGCCAGGCCCTCATCGCCGCCGACTTCGGCCAGAACGCCGTCCTGCAGGACACGGTCTACCAGGTGGAGGCGGCGTACTTCCAGTACATGGCCGCCAAGGCTCTCCTCGTCGCCGAGAAGGCCAACGTGGACGATGCGCAGACGCAGCTCGACGCGGCCAACGAGAGGCACGCCGTGGGCGTCGCGACCATCGCGGACGTGCTCCAGGCCAAGACGGCGCTCTCGCGGGCCCAGCTCGCCCTCCAGCAGACCCAGGGGGCGATCCAGACGACACGAGGCGCGCTCGCATCGGCCATGGGCCTCCCCGCGAACACCACCTACGACATCGAGGACCCGCCCCGCGACATGCAGGTCCGGCCCTTCAGCCAGGCGGTGGAGTCGCTCATCGAGGCGGCCATGAAGCAGCGGCCCGACCTCTCCGCGGCCCGCGCCGAAGCCGAAAAGGCCTCCGCGCATCTGCGGGAAGTGCAGGCGCGGCAGTACCCCAGCATCACGGCTTCGGGCACCGTGGCCCGGACCTACTTCGAGGGCTACGGCTTCAACGCGGACAGCTACTCCGCCGGCGTCTTCATCCGCATCCCCGTCTTCTCGGGCATGTCCAAGAGCTACGACGTGCTCGAGGCGCGCTCCCAGGCGGAGGCGACGAAGGCCAGGACCGAAGGCCTGGAGAAGATGGTCATCTTCCAGGTCTGGGACGCGTACTACGCGCACCAGACGGCGTCTCAGAAGGTCCAGACCGCGACGGACCTCCTGACGAGCGCCACGCAGTCGAAAGAGGTCGCCCTCGCGCGGTACAAGGCGGGCGTAGGGAGCCTCCTGGACCTCATGGCCGCAGACTCGGCCCTCGCCGACGCACGCTCCCAGAGGATCGGCGCCTGGTTCGACTACTTCACGTCCCTCGCCCGACTCGCCCACGACACGGGCCTGCTCGGGCTCAAGGGCGAGAACCCGTTCGTGGAGAAGGCAGCCCGGCCCGCGACGACCGACCAACCCACCGAGGTGAAACCATGAGCCCCCGAGACGGCGATCTCCTTCTCCCCATCTCCCCATCTCCCCATCGCCCCATCACGGCCTTCTGGGCAGGGCTCCTCGTGGTTTCGGGCGCTCTTCTGCTGACGGGATGCTCGGGCAAGAAATCGGGTCCGCCGCCCGCCGTGCCGGTCCTCGCCGCGCCCGTCGAGGTGAGGCCCGTGCCGATCCTGATCAACGCCGTGGGCACGGTGGAACCCATCCAGTCGGTGGCCGTCCGCACCCAGGTGGGCGGGGCCGTCACGCGCGTGGGTTTCGTCGAGGGGCAGGACGTGAAGGCCGGACAGCTCCTCTTCCAGATCGACCCGCGGCCCTACCAGGCGGCCCTGAACCAGGCGAACGCGCAGCTCGCCCGCGACAAGGCGCAGGCGGCAAACGCGCAGACGCAGGCGAAGCGCTACGGCGATCTCGCCGCGAAGGACTACGTCACCCAGGAGCAGAACGACGCCGCCAAGACGCAGGCCGAGGCGCTCTCCTCCGTGGTGAGCGCCGACGAGGCCGCCGTCGAGGAGGCCAGGCTGAACCTCTCGTACGCCTCCGTGACCGCGCCCGTGGCGGGCCGCGCCGGCGCGGCCCTCATCAAGCTGGGCAACGTAGTGAAAGCGAACGACGCCACGCTCGCGGTCATCAACCAGATCGACCCCATCCGGGTGAGCTTCGCCATCCCTTCGGACCGGCTCCCCGACGTGCAGAGGTACCGTTCGATGGGGGACCTCCCCGTGAGCGTGTGGCCCTCGCGGGACCGGCAGTCGGAGCCCGTGAAGGGCACGCTCACGTTCGTGGACAACGCGGTGGATAACGCCACCGGAACCGTGACCCTCAAGGCCGAATTCCCCAACCCGCAGGGCCTTCTGTGGCCCGGGCAGTTCGTCGACGCCGACCTCACCCTCGCGGTGCAGAAGGACGCCGTGGTGGTCCCCCAGGCCGCCGTCGTCACCGGGCAGGAGGGTACCTTTGTCTACGTCATCAAGGCCGACGGAACGGTGGAGAAGCGACCCGTGAAGGTGGCCCGAACGGTGGACGGCATCTCCGTCGTCCAGGGCGAGCTCGTCGCGGGCCAGCAGGTGGTGACCGACGGGCAGGTGCGCCTGATGCCTGGCGCCAAGGTGGAGCTGAAGAGCTCCCTCGCGGCCGGGGCCCCGGCCGCCGTGCCCGCCGCGGCCGGCGAGAAGAAGGGGAGCTGAGGCCATGCGCGCCAGCGATCCGAGCGCCGTGAGGAGGAGCCTGCCGTGACCCTCTTCATAAGACGCCCCGTCATGACGACCCTCGTCATGATGGCCATCATGATCTTCGGCATCATGGCCTACCGGCAGCTGCCGGTGAGCGACCTGCCCAACGTGGACTTCCCCACGATCCAGGTGAGCGCGGGCCTGCCCGGGGCCAGCCCCGAGACCATGGCCGCGGCGGTGGCCACGCCCCTGGAGAAGCAGTTCACCACCATCGCCGGCATCGACAACATGACCTCTCAGAGCACCCTGGGGTTCACGAACATCACGATCCAGTTCGCGCTCGACCGGAACATCGACGCGGCGGCTCAGGACGTGCAGGCCGCAATCGCCGCGGTCCAGCGCCAGCTGCCCCAGGACATGCCGAGCCCGCCGAGCTACCAGAAGGTGAACCCGGCGGACCAGCCGATCCTCTACATCTCGTTGACCTCGCCCACGCTGCCGCTCTCGACCCTCAACGAATACGCCGAGACCATGATGGCCCAGCGCATCTCCATGATCAGCGGCGTGGCGCAGGTGCAGGTCTACGGTGCGCAGAAGTACGCCGTCCGAATCCAGCTCGACCCCCAGGCGCTCTCCTCTCGCGGGCTGGGGATCAACCAGGTGGTGGGCGCGGTCCAGAACAACAACGTCAACATGCCCACGGGCACCCTGTGGGGCAAGGACCGGGCCTACACCGTGCAGGCCACGGGCCAGCTCAACAACGCCGAGGTCTACCGCCCCATCATCGTGGCCTACCGCAACGGCGCGCCCGTCCGGCTCCAGGACCTGGGGCAGGTCTTCGACTCGGTCCAGAACAACAAGACCGCGAGCTGGTACCGCGACACGCGCTCCATCATGCTCGCGATCCAGCGCCAGCCGGGGACCAACACGGTGGAGGTGGCGGGGGCCGTGAAAGACCTGCTGCCGGCGTTCGAGAGGCAGCTGCCCGCCTCGGCCTCCCTCCACGTGATGTTCGACCGCTCCAAGTCCATCGAAGAGTCGGTCCGCGACGTGAAGTTCACCCTCGGGCTCACGCTCGCGCTCGTCATCCTCGTGATCTTCCTCTTCCTCCGCAACGTCTCCGCGACGGTCATCCCCAGCCTCTCGCTCCCGCTCTCCATCGTGGGCACCTTCGCGGCCATGAACCTGCTCGGCTACAACGTCGACAACCTCTCGCTCATGGCCCTGACGCTCGCCGTGGGCTTCGTGGTGGACGACGCCATCGTCATGCTCGAGAACATCGTCCGGCACCTCGAGATGGGCAAGGCGCCCTACCAGGCCGCCGTGGATGGCGCGAAGGAGGTGGGCTTCACCATCATCTCCATGACGCTCTCGCTGGCGGCGGTCTTCATCCCGCTGCTCTTCATGGGGGGCATCATCGGCCGGCTCTTCCGGGAGTTCGCCGTCACCATCAGCGTCTCGATCCTCATCTCCGGCCTCGTGTCGCTCTCGCTGACGCCCATGCTGTGCAGCCGCTTCCTGAAGGCCCACTCGGGCGAGCAGCACGGGCGCTTCTACCAGGTCTCGGAGGGGATCTTCGAACGAAGCCGGAGGTTCTACGAGAATTCGCTCGAGTGGGTCGTGGCGCACCGCCGCGCCACGGTGGTCCTCTCGGGGATCCTCTTCGTCGCCACGCTCGTTCTCTTCGTGAAGATCCCCAAGGGGTTCATCCCGAGCGAGGACATCGGCTTCCTCTTCGCCACCACCGAGGCCGCCGAGGGCATCGGCTTCGACGCCATGAAGGAGCACCAGAAGGCCGTGGCCCAGGTCCTCCTCGAGGACCCCGACGTGGAGGCTTTCGGGTCCTCCGCCGCGGGCGGCAACGCGGGCAGAGTCTTCATGCGGCTCAAGCCCAGGAGCGAGCGGAAGCTGTCGGCGGACGAGAAGGTCCAGGAGCTGCGCGTCAAGCTGGCCAGGATCCCCGGCATCCGGGTGTACCTCATGAACCCGCCGCCCATCAACATCGGCGGGCGCTTCGCCGCGGGCCTCTACCAGTTCACCCTCCAGGGCACGGACCTCGACTCCCTCTACAAGTCGGCGCCCCAGCTCGAGGCCAAGCTCCGGCAGAACGACATGCTCCAGGACGTGACCAGCGACCTGCGCATCAGCAACCCCGAGGTGAACGTGGTCATCGACCGCGACCGCGCCGCGTCGCTCGGCGTGTCGCCCGCGCTCATCGAGGACAGCCTCTTCTCGGCCTACGGCTCGAGGCAGATCTCCACCATCCTGGCGCCGAACAACCAGTACTTCGTCATCCTCGAGCTCCTGCCGCAGTTCCAGAGCGACCCGGCGGCCCTGAACTACCTCTACATCCGCTCGGACCGGGGCGAGCTCGTGCCCCTCTCCGCTATCTCGACGATCCGCAAGGACATCGGGCCCCTCAGCGTGAACCACAGCGGCCAGCTGCCCTCCGTGACGATCTCCTTCAACCTCCGCCCGGGCGTGTCCCTGAGCGAGGCCGTGGACTCGGTGCAGAAGGCGGCGAGGGCGACCCTGCCGTCGAACATCGTGACGAACTTCTCCGGCACGGCGCAGGCCTTCCAATCCTCGCAGGCCGGCCTGCTGGCCCTGCTCATCCTGGCCATCCTCGTGATCTACATGATCCTGGGCATCCTCTACGAGAGCTTCATCCACCCCATCACGATCCTCTCGGGGCTGCCCTTCGCAGGGTTCGGGGCCCTCGTCACCCTGCTCATCTTCCGGGTGGACCTGAACGTCTACAGCTTCGTGGGCCTCATCATGCTCATCGGCGTGGTGAAGAAGAACGCCATCATGATGATCGACTTCGCCGTGGAGGCGGAGCACGGCGGCATGAGCGCGAAGGACGCCATCGTGAAGGCCTGCAGTATCCGGTTCAGGCCCATCATGATGACCACCATGGCGGCCCTCATGGGGACGCTCCCCATCGCCCTCGGGCTCGGCGCGGGCTCCGAGAGCCGCCGCCCCCTCGGCCTCGCGGTGGTGGGTGGCCTGCTCTTCTCGCAGGCCCTGACCCTCTACGTGACGCCCGTGTTCTACATCTACTTCGACAAGGTCCAGAACCGTCTCGCGCGGAGGTTCTCCACGGGGCTGTGAGGGAAAGAAAGTCGAAAGGCGGAAGGCGGAAGGCGGAAGGCGGAAGGAAAAGACGTGAAAACACCGAGCCGGCAGTTGCCAGAGGGCACCTGCCGGCTCATCGCATTCAGCCAACACTAGACACTAGACACTAAACACTAAACAGTAAACACTAAACACTAAACACTAAACACTAAACACTAAACACCTTCCCCACCATCTCCGCCCTCGCCGAGCTCCTTGGCGCGCTCGAGGTGCGCCTCGAACTGGCTCAGCGACCGCGTGTTCCTGTCGTAGGTCTGGTGCGCGTTGGTGAGGTGCTTGCCGAGCGTCTCGTGGGACTCGCGGAAGGCCCGGACGTCGCGCTCGAGGGTGGCGAGGAGCTCGAGGACCTGCCGCGCGTTCTGCTCCACGGCCGCCGCCTTCAGCCCGAGGGCCACGGTCTTGAGGTACGCCGAGAGCGTGCCGGGCGAGAGCGGCAGGACCGACTTCCGGTAGGCGTAGTCCCAGAGGTCGTCCTCGTCCTTCTCCCGCGCGATGAAGGCCTCGTAGTACAGGGACTCGGCGGGCAGGTACATGAGCGCCAGCGGAAGGGTGCCCTCCCCGGGCCGGATGTAGAGCTTGGCGATGTCGTCCACCTTCTTCTTGAGGTTGCTCATCAGCGCGCGGCGCGCCGCGGGCCGCTCCTCCTGGGGCGCGTCGAGGTACCGCTGGAAGTCCTCCAGGGGGAACTTGGCGTCGATGGGCAGGAGGCCCTTGTCGAGGCGCAGGGCGAAATCCACCTTCTTGCCGTCGGAGAACGTGTGCTGAGCGAGCACGCGATCCTTCGGGAGCATGTCGCCGAGGAGCGTCTCGAGGCCGAGCTCGCCGAGGACGCCGCGCGCCTTGGGCGATTTGAGGAGGCGCTGCAGCTCCTCCATGTCGCGTCCCAGGTCCGACATGCGCGAGGCCGCCTGCTGGATGGCGCCCATCTTCTCCGTCACCTGAGAGAGCGTGGTCTGCGTCCCCTCCATGGCCTTTTGGAGGATTCCGGTTTGGCCCTGGAGCGACGTGGACTGCTGGGCGAGCTGCTGGCGGAGCGCCGAGTCCTGGGCGGTGAGGCGCTCCTGGACGAGCGACTGCACCGAGGAGAGCTGCTGCACGAGGAGGCCCTGGAGCTCGCCGCTCCGGCGGTCCAGCGTGTCCACGCGGCCGGCCATCTCGGCGCGGAGGGCCTCGAGGGCGCGCTGGGACTCTGCCGCGGCCCGGGAGGCCGCCCCCGCACGAAGGATGAGCACGATGAGGGCTGCCGCCAGGAGGACGGAGAGCCCGGCGAGGACGAGGGGGAGGGCGGTCACGTGGCGTCTCCTTTGGGTTTGGGAGCGGCCTCCTTCGCCGGCGGCGCGGCGGGCGGCGCCTCCGGAGGTGCCTTCGGGGGCCTGGGCGCAAGGCCGGGCACGGGCGGCATGAGGGTCCCCATCCCCACGGCCCATTCGGCCATGAGGCGCATCACCGGGCCCGCCGTGAGCTTGGCCGGGTAGTCGGGGGAGAGCCGGGCCGAGAGGTGCACGAGGCCCCCCGCCACATAGAGGGACGCCGCGAGGCCGAGCGCCGCGCCGACGACGCGGTTGAGGCACCCGAGGCCCGATTTTTTGACGACGGCGTTCACGATGGCGCCCGCCAGGACGAAGAGCGTGAAGATGACGAGGAACCCCACCGTCACGGCGACGGGGCGGCGCAGGTGCTCCACCAGGAAGGTGAGGTACGACGCGGCGCGGTCCGCCAAGTACCCCGCGTAGAGGTAGCCCGCGAGGAGGCCCGCGAGGCCGAACGCCAGTCGGACGGCGCCCTTCCAGACGCCCTCCACGACCAGGGCCAGGGTCACGGCGAGGATCAGGATGTCCCAGACGGTCATGGACTCCTCCGCGGGACGGGCCTTCGGAGGGAATTCGGATTTCGGAATTCGGATTTCGGAAACAAGGGATAGAGACAGACCACCACCACGTCTCTTGCCGGATTCCACCGTGGATGATTGGTCAGCGATGTCCGAGTCGCCATTCGCATCGTGTCTATCAGCCTAGCACGCAGAGGGGCTCTAATCCACGGCCAGCAGGCGCTCGTATTGGAGCGCCACGGAGAGGGGCAGGCCCTCGGCGCGACGCAGGCGCTTGAGGCGGCCCAGGTCGGTCCCGGCGGAGGAACGGGCCCTCGACGCAGCTCGTCGTACCGGATCGGCGGCCACCTCTTCGATCCACGCGGCCGCGAGGGCCTCCTTCGCGGAGAGCACGGCCCCGGCGAGGAGCGCGGCACGAGCCGCACCGGACCGGCGCGGCAGGGTCGCCGTGCCTCCCCAGCCCGTGAAGAGCCCGAGGCGCGGCCCCGGGTGGGAGAATCGCGCGGCGGGCGAGGCGACGCGGTAGTCGCACGAGAGCGCAAAGTCGAGACCTCCGCCCATGCACGCCCCGCCCACGCACGCCACGAGCCAGAGGCGGCTGCCGCGGAGGCGGCGGAAGAAGCCCTGACCCATGGCGGAGAAAGCGTGCGCGCCCTCCCCGTCCAGGATGCCCAGTTCCTTGAAGTCGGCTCCTGCGAGGAAGGTCGTGGGCGAGGCCGCGGCGAAAGCGATCCAGCGGAGATCCTCGCGTGCCTCCCAGCCGGCCAAGGCGCGGGCGAGCGACTCCAACGTCGCGCGCCTCAGCGTCATGGGGTGGTGACCGCTCCCCAGACGCACGAGAAGGCCCCCCGAGGGGAGGGCCTTCTCTTCGTGGAACGGGTTGGCGTGGGTCACGGGTGCGCGGCGGCGCGCCGGGGCTCCACCTCGTCCTTCACGAACGCGAGGACGTCGGTGGTGGGGGTGCCGGGCGTGAAGATCTTCGCCACGCCGGCGTCCATGAGTCCGGGGATGTCCTCGTCGGGGATGATCCCGCCGCCGAAGACCAGGATGTCCTCCGCGCCCTGCTCCTTGAGGAGCCGCACGACCTTGGGGAAGAGCGTGTTGTGGGCGCCCGAGAGGATGGAGAGGCCGACGGCGTCCACGTCCTCCTGGATGGCGGTCGCCACCACCTGCTCGGGGGTCTGGTGCAGGCCCGTGTAGATGACCTCGTACCCGGCGTCCCTCAGGGCGCGCGCGATGATCTTGGCGCCCCGGTCGTGGCCGTCGAGGCCCACCTTGCCGATCAGCAGACGCAAGCGATGTCCCGCCATGGTTCCTCCCAAGCCTCTGATGATACACGAGGTCGGGGCTGTGAGAAAGGAAATCGCAGATTTCTAATTGGGGATTTGGGAAGTGGAATGACGGAGACGGGAGATGAAGCGCCCTGGACTCCCCGGCCACTCGATCACCTGAGCACTCGATCACCGGCCATCCGCTTGACATCTCGGCCGGCCCCGCGTAGAGTGCCGCGCATGGTGACGACGCACCGCCCGACGGCAGGCTTCTTCGCGTTCTACTTTACCCCCTCGCTCCCGAGGTGCGGCCCGCCGGCCTGAGCTCCCGACTCGCGACACCCGGCCCCGCACCCCACGGTGCGGGGCTTTTTGCGTTATGGAGGACAGGATGGAGCCTGAAACGAAAGTGGAAGAGACGGCCCGACCGCCGGATCCGCCCGCCCGTTCCGCCGGCGGCAAGGGGCTCAGGCTCGCGGCGAAGGGGGTCCGGTCCGCCACCGTGGTGCGCGTGGGGTCCGTGGCCCTGGGCGAGGGGTGCTGCATCGTCGCGGGACCGTGCAGCGTCGAAGGCGAGGAGCAGATGCTCGAGACCGCCCGCGCCGTGAAGTCGGCAGGGGCGGACCTCCTCCGCGGCGGTGCCTTCAAGCCGCGCTCCTCGCCCTACGACTTCCAGGGCCTCGGCATGGAGGGCCTCAAGCTCCTGCGGGCCGCCGGCGACGAGACGGGACTCCCCGTCGTCACCGAGGTGGTGGACCCCCGCGACGTGCCCTGGGTCTGCGAGTTCGCCGACGTGCTCCAGATCGGCGCGAGGAACATGCAGAACTTCACGCTCCTCCAGGAGGTGGGCCGCTGCCCCAGGCCCGTGATCCTCAAGCGAGGCATGCACTCTACGATCGAAGAGTGGCTCCTCTGCGCGGAGTACATCCTCGCCGAGGGCAACGGCGACGTGATCCTCTGCGAGCGGGGAATCCGCACCTTCGAGAAATACACACGCAATACCCTCGATCTCAGCGCCGCAGCGGCCGCCCTAGAGCGCTCGCACCTCCCGGTCATCGTGGACCCGACCCACGCCACGGGGCGCCCGAGCCTCATCGGCCCCATGAGCCTCGCGGCCGTGGCCGCGGGCGCGCACGGCCTCCTCGTGGAGGTCCACCGCAATCCCCCGGAGGCGCTCTCCGACGCCGACCAGGCCCTGACCCCCGAGCAGTTCGCCGCCCTCGTCCCGAAGGTGAGGGCCCTCTCGACCTTCATGACCGACCTGAATCGACCGCAGGAGGCCACGCCATGAGCCCGAACGGAAAGGACTACGAGCTTCAGAATATCCGCCGGAAGATCGACGAGATCGACCTGGAGCTCCTGACGCTCCTCGAGGAACGGATGGAGCTCGGGCTGCGCACGCGCCGCCTCAAGCCCGACGCGCAGGACTCTGGGAGGGAGGCCTCCGTCCTCGCCCGCGCCAAGCAGTCGAGCCTGGCGCTCGTGCAGGAGGCCTTTGCGGAGCGCGTCTTCTCCGAAATCATCGACGAGAGCCGCAGGCTGCAGGGCGAAGGCCGGAAGCTCGTGGCCTTCCAAGGCGAGCACGGGGCCTACGGCGAAGGCGCGGCACGCCTCCTCGTGCCCGACGCGGCTTACGTACCGTGCATGGAGTTCGAGGACGTCTTTGCGGGGGTCGAGAGGGGACTCTTCGACTTCGGCGTGGTTCCGGTGGAGAACTCGCTGGAAGGTGCCGTGAGCCACGTGGGCGGGCTCCTCTCCGAGTCGGGCCTCCTCGTCCGTGGAGAAGCCGTAGTCCCCATCCACCACTGCCTCCTCGCGCCCCCCGAGGCGGACCACCGGGAGATCCGCGTGGCCTACTCGCACCCCCAGGCCCTGGGACAGTGCCGGGGCTTCCTCTCCCGGACGGGACTCGAACCCAGGCCGTACTACGACACGGCAGGCGCCGCGCGCATGCTCGCCAAGGATCGCCCCCGCGGGGCGTGCGCCATCGCCAGCGCCCTCGCGGCCCACCTCTATGGGCTGCAGGTCCTCAAGGAAGACGTGGAAGACGACGCCTCCAACGCCACGCGCTTTCTGCTCCTGGCGCGGGAGCCCGGCGAGGGTGGCAACAAGTGCTCGGTGGTCTTTGCCACGCGGCACCAGTCGGGCCAGCTCTACGCCGCGCTCGAGCTCTT
>JBBIUU010000060.1:0-16589 GCA_037440125.1 Acidobacteriota bacterium | reverse complement strand
AGGCTCGCGTTGCCGCCCGTGAGGACGACGCCCGCGTTGATGGTCTTGTCGAGGCCCGCGTTGTGGACCTCCTCGTTGAGGAGGTGGAAGAGCTCCTCGGCGCGGGGCTGGAGGATCTCGGCGATGCGCGCCCGCTCGACCATGCGGGTCTTGTTGCCCGCGGCGGCCGGGACCTCGACCATCTCGTCCTCCGCGAGGAGGTTCGTGAGCGCACAGCCGTACTTCTTCTTCAGGATCTCGGCCTCCTGGGTGCCCGTGCGCAGGCCCACGGCGAGGTCGTTGGTGAAGTGCTCGCCGCCGATGGGGATGACGTGGGTGTGCCAGAGGGAGCCCTTCTCGAATACCGCGATGCCCGTGGTGCCGTGGCCGATGTCCACGAGCGCCACGCCGATCTCCTTCTCGTCGGGGCTCAGGACGGCGTGCGCGTCGGCCATGAGCCCGAGCACGGGCTGGGTCACCGTGATGCCGCAGCGGTTCACCACGGTGCCGAGGTTGTGCAGGCTCGTGATGGAGCCCGTCACGATGTGGACGTTGGCCTCCAGGCGGGAGCCCGTCATATTGAGGGGCTGGATGATGCCGTCCTGGTTGTCGACCATGAACTCCTGAGGGAAGGTGTGGAAGATCTGCTGCTCCTGGGGGAAGCTGATGGTCCTCGCCCCCTCGAGCACCCGCTGGATGTCCTCGTCGGAGACCCGGCGCTCGCGGTTCGTCACCGCCACCACGCCGCGGCTGTTGAAGCCCCTGACGTGCGCGCCGCCCACGCCCACGTACGCGCGCTCGACGGTGTAGCCGGCCATGAGCTCGGCCTCCTCCACCGAGGCCTTCACCGCATCCACGACCTCGTCGAGGCTCGCCACGATGCCGCGGCGCATGCCGCGCACGTCGGACTTCTTGCCGACGCCGGTCACCTCGATGTTGCCGTCCTCCTTGATCTTCCCGATGACGGTGGCGACCTTCGAGGTGCCGATGTCGATGCCGACGATGTACCCGGTCTCTTTAGCCATTGGCGGTCCCTCCCTCCGCGGCCGGTGCCTGAGGCGCCGGCTCGGAACCCTGCGCGGGGGCGGCGGGTAGGAGCACCACCTTCCCTTCCCAGCGCAGGTCCATGGCCTTCTGGCCCGGAGCGTACGTGGCGGCCCACGCGCGGGCCGACTGGAAACGCCGCCACTGGGCGGCGAGATTCTCGTTCGAGACCTCGAGCCTCCACCCGTCGGCGCAGACGAGCTCGAAGGCCGGGGGCGACACGCCCCTCGCCAGGGAGGCCACCTGGCCCCTCAGGTCGAGGGAGGCGACCTGGGCCACGATCTCCTGGACGCGCAGGTCCGAGGGGTCGAGGCCGGGGCCGAGGGTGGTGACGCTCGACATGCCCGGAGGAGCCGGCCACGCCATGCCGAGGCCGTCGATGGCGTAGAGGCCCTTCTCCGTGGCCACGGCGCAAAGCTCCTTGCGCTCGAGCACCTCGACGATGAGCGTGTCGGGCAGGTGCTTCCGGCAGAGGAACCCTTTGAGCCACGGGAAGGCCGAGAAGCGCTTGGAGACCTCCTCCGGTCCGAGGGCGAAGAGGTTGCGGCCCCTGAGGTCCGAGAGCGCGTCGCGGAGCGCCTGCGGGTCGTGGCAGGCGAGGCCCACCACGTGGATCTGGCGGATGCCGAAGGCGCCGTCGTTGTGGAGGAAGCTCCAGCCCGCGTGGGCGATGATCGCGCCCCCCAGCAGGCCCAGGGCCACGAGGGTCGTGCGCGCCGAGCGGCGAACCCAGCGCTTCTTCGACTTCCTCGACCGCACGGGGGACACGGGGAGGCCCAAGCCCGACGCCGACCGTCCTCGGAGATAGGGGGTGTCGCTGTTCATGTCCAGATCTCCATTTCGTACTCGAGGGCCACGCCGGCCGACTTCGCGGCGGAGCGGGCCTCCTCGCACAGGGCGACGGCGTCCGCGAAGGTCGCCCCGCCGTGGTTCACCAGGAAGTTGGCGTGGAGTTCGGAGAAGCCCGCCGCGCCCCTGCGCCGACCCTTGAACCCGAGCTCCTCCAGGAGGCGCCCGGCGGCGTCGCCGGGGGGGTTCTTGAACACCGAGCCCGCCGTGGCCGCGCGCCAGGGCTGGGTGGCCTCGCGCCGCGCCTTGACCTCGTCGAACTTGAGGCGGAGCGCCACGGGATCGCCCGTGCCGAAGGCCATGCGGCAGCCCGCGATGACGCCGCGTTCCTTCACGTCCGAACGGCGGTAGGCGAAGGAGAACTCGGCCGCGGGGTGCCAGAGCAGCGCCCCGTCGCGCCCGATGAGGGCCACGTCCGTGATGACGGCGGCCACGTCGTTGCCGAAGGCTCCGGCGTTCATGACCACGGCCCCGCCCACGGTGCCGGGGATGCCGCCCATGCCCTCGAGGCCCACGAGCCCCCGGCGGACCGACTCGGAGGCGAGGGCGGGCATGGGGACGTCGGCGTCGGCCTCGACCGTGGAGCCCTCCCACCGCATGCGTCCACCCAGGCGCGCGAGGTGCACCACGCCGAAGGGCAGGCGGCCGTCGGCGGCCATGAGGTTGCTCCCGCTCCCCAGGATCCTGAAGGGCAGGCCCGACGCCCACAGCGCGCCGAGGACCTTCGCGGCCTCGGCCCACCCCCCGGGCCGGACGTAGAACTCGGGCGCGCCCCCGATGCCGAGGGACAGGTGCTTCGCCAGGGGCTCCTCCGTGGAGAAGGTGCACCCGAGCTCGCGCGCCAGGAGGCCCACCCGCTCAGCGTCCATGGCCCTCCCGTCCCAGGCGATCGAGGAGCGCGGGTCCCACCGTCGTGATGGTGCCGGCGCCCAGGGTCAACACGAGATCCCCCGCGTTCAGGAGGGGGAGTACGAACGACGGCAGGTCCTCCACGAGGGCGCAGAAGTGGACGCTCGACCGGCCGAGGGCCGCCACCCGTTCCGCGAGGCCGGTCCCCGTGACGCCCGCGATGGGCGCCTCGCTTGCGGCGTAGACCTCCGTCACCACCACCACGTCCGCCTGCGAGAGCACGCGGGCAAAGTCCGGCGCGAGGGCGGCGAGGCGCGTGTAGCGGTGGGGCTGGAAGAGGACCACGAGACGGCCCTTCCCCGCCACGCGGCGCGCCGTGTCGAAAGTCGCCGCGATCTCCGTGGGGTGGTGCCCGTAGTCGTCCACCACGCGGACGCCCGCCGCCTCGCCCCTGAGCTGGAAGCGCCGGTCGGCGCCGGGGAAGGTGGCGAGGTGGCCGCGCAAGGTCTCGGTGGCGACCCCCAGCTCCTCGCCCACGGCCAGGGCCGCGAGGGCGTCGAGGACGATGTGCGTCCCCGACTGGGGGACGGTGAAGACGCCCCGGTCCCCGCCGCGGGCCACGAGGCGGAAGGTCTCGCCGGGGCCCTCCGCCGGGAGGCGCTCGGCCCGGAAGCTGACGCACTCCGAGAGGCCGTAGGTGATGACGCGCCGCGTGAAGCGGGGCAGGATGTCCCTCACGTTTGGGTCGTCGGCGCACACCACGCACGAGCCGTAGAACGGCACGCGGTTGGCGAACTGGAGGAAGGCCTCCTTGAGGTCCTGGAGGTCGGGGTAGCAGTCCACGTGCTCCCAGTCGATGTTGGTGATGACGGCGAGGCTCGGATAGAGGAGCAGGAAGGAGCGGTCCGACTCGTCGGCCTCGGCCACGAGGAGGTCGCTGCGCCCGAGGCGAGCCGAGGCGTCCAGCGTGGAGAGCCTCCCCCCGATCACCACCGTGGGGTCCAGGCCCGCGCTGTGCGCGAGGTGCGCCACCATGGCCGTGACCGTCGTCTTCCCGTGGGAGCCCGCCACCGCCACCGAGGACTTGAGGCGCATGAGCTCGGCGAGCATCTCGGCGCGGGGGATGACGGGGATCCCCGCGGCGCGCGCGGCGAGCACCTCGGGGTTCTGCGGCGAGACGGCGCTGGAGTAGACGAGGACCTGGGCGCCGCCGAGATTGGCCGCCTGGTGCCCCACGGCGATGCGGGCCCCGCGGGCGCGGAGGCGCTCCACGACGGCGCTCTCCTTCGTGTCCGAGCCGGACACCTTGAAGCCCTGCGTCAGGAGGACCTCCGCGATGCCGCTCATGCCGATGCCGCCGATGCCCACGAAGTGGACGCGGTTGAGGTTCCCGAGCCTCACGGCCTCACCCCCGTCATCTCGCGGACGAGCGCCGCGATCTCCGAGGCCGCGCGGGGGCGCGCCACGGAGGCGAGGGCCGACGCCATGGCGCGGCGGCGGGCGGGGTCGGCGAGGCGGCCGAGCGCCTCGAGGAGGCTCTCGGTCGTGAGGTTCCTCTGCTCGAGGCACAGGGCGCCGCCGAGGGACTCGAGGCCCCGCGCGTTGTGGAGCTGGTGGTCGCCCGCGGCCTGCGGGAAGGGCACGAGGAGCGCGGGGCGCCGCGCGGCGGCGAGCTCGGCCAGGGTCGTGGCGCCGGCGCGGCAGAGGGCCGCGTGGCACCAGGCGTAGGCCTCGTCCATGGCGTCGATGAAGGGCACCACCTCGCCGGGGACGCCCGCCGAATCGTAGGCGGCCCGTACGCGCTCCAGGTCCTCGGTGCCCGTCTGATGCCTGATCTCCAGGCCGCCGGGGAAGGCCGCGAACGCGGGCAGCGCGGCGACCACCGCGTCGTTGATGGCGCGGGCGCCGCGGCTCCCCCCGAACACGAGGAGGCGGAAGGGCTGCTCCGGGGGCCGCTCCGCGGGGACGGCGGCGAGGGATTCGCGCACCGGGTTCCCCATGACGCGCCCCTTGCCGGGGAAGCGGCGCACCGTCTGCGGGAAGGCCGTGGCCACGACGCTGGCCCAGAACGCGAGGACGCGGTTGGCCAGGCCCGGCGTCACGTTCTGCTCGAGCAGGAGGACGGGGATGCCGAGGAGCCCCGCCGTGAGGGCCACGGGGAATGAGGCGTAGCCGCCCACGCCCACCACCGCCTGCGGCGCGAACTCGTCGAAGAGGAGCACCGAGCGCACCACGGCCAGGGGCACTGCGGCGAGGCCCTTCAGACGCTGGGCGGGTCCCACGCTCGCCACGCCCGAGCCCGGCAGGGCCGCGAAGGGGAACCCGTACTTCGGGGCGAGACGCGCCTCGATGCCGCGGGCCGTGCCCGCGAAGAGGACCGACGCGGGGGGGGCGCCGGCCTCCAGGGCCTGCGCCACCGCCAGCCCGGGGAAGAAGTGCCCCCCCGTCCCACCTCCGGCGATGATCACCCTCATCTCCTCCACGTGGTGCACCATTCCTCCGAAGAGTCGAGTTCCCAGCCGGTTGTGCAGCTCGGGTGCGAGGTTGTGAGGCGCGAGGCGCGAGGCGCGAGGCGCGAGCCCCACAACCATCCTTCTCACCTGCCCTCGCTTGGTCACCTCTTCACTCTCACGCCTCATGCCTACCGCCTCATGCCTCAACCTCACTCGTGCTGGCTCACGTTGAGCAGGATGCCGATGGCCGCCATGGTGACCACGAGGTTGGACCCCCCGTAGCTCAGGAGCGGCAGAGGCAGGCCCTTCGTCGGCAGGAGCGTGATGGTCACCATCATGTGGATGAGGCCCTGGACGACGATCCAGGCCACGACCCCCATGGCGAGGAACCTCCCGAAGAGCGTGACCTGCTCGGCGCGGACGGCCTTGAGGCCCAGGTATCCGAAGAAGAGGAAGCTCGCGAGCACGGCGAGGTTCCCCGCCAGCCCAAGCTCCTCGCCGATCATGGCGAAGATGAAGTCCGTGTGCGGCTCGGGCAGGAAGAGCAGCTTCTGGCTGCTCCCGCCGACCCACTTGCCCACGAGACCGCCGCTGCCCACGGCGATGAGGGACTGCTGCGCCTGGAATCCCTCGTGGCGCGGGTCCGCGTCGGGGTTCATGAAGGTCAGGAGGCGCTGGCGGCGGTAGGGGCTCGACACGGCGAGGACCCCGATGGCCACGACGCCGATGCAGATCAAGGCGCCGAGCCATTTCCACGGGAGGCCCGCGACGAGGAGGAGCGAGCACACGATGCACGCCAGGATGACGACCGTGCCGAGGTCGGGCTGGATGAGGATGAGCATGGCCACGAGGCCCGTGTAGGCGCCCAGCGGCAGGAGCGTGTGGATCCAGTCCCTCCCCTCCTGGGCGCGCTTGTTGAGCAGGTAAGCGGCCAGGATCACGACCACGAGCTTGGCGGCCTCGGAGGGCTGGCCGACGGCGATGGGGCCGATCTTGATCCAGCGGTGCGAGCCGTTGATGGAAGGGCTCGCGAGGGCCATCACGAGGAGGACCGCCTCGAGCGCCATGAGGCCCAGGACGATGCGGCGCTCGCCCCAGCGCTGGTAATCGATGCGCTGGGTGACGAACAGCGCCGCCACGCCCACGACGGCCCAGACGAGCTGGTGCTTGAAGAAGTAGGCGGGGTCGCCCCTGCGCGTGAGGGCCAGGACGGCGGAGGAGGAGTAGATCATGACGAGCCCGCCCGCCAGGAGGCTCAGAGTGACCGTGAAGAGCTTCCTGTCGAAATGAAGGAGCCTGCTCATGGCGCGAACTCCTTCACCCACTGTCGGAACTGGTCGCCGCGGTCCTCGAAGTTCCTGAACTCGTCGAAGGAGGCGCACGCCGGCGAGAGAACCACGCTGTCGCCGGGCCGGGCCATGGCGAGGGCCCGCGCCGTGGCGTCCTTGAGCGACGCGAAGGCCTCCACGGGCAGGATGCCGCCGAGGGCGGCCGTCACGTTCTCCCTGGCGGCGCCGAAAGCCAGGACGGCCTTGCAGCGGGCCTTCACCTCTCCGGCGAGGGAGGCCCAGTCGGCCCCCTTGTCCTTCCCGCCGAGGAGGAGGATGACGCCCGAGGGGAAGGCCGTGAGCGCCTTGAGGACCGAGTCCGTGTTGGTGGCCTTGGAGTCGTTGTAGACCGCGGCGCCGTTCACCTCGCCCACGCGCTCGAGGCGGTGGGGCAGGCCCGTGAAGGACCGGAGGACGGGGGCCAGGCTCTCCCGGGAAACGCCGGCGCACCGCGCCGCGACGCAGGCCGCGAGGGCGTCCTCGAGGTTGTGGGCCCCGGGCAGGGGCAGGTCGTCGAGGTCGAAGAGGACCTCCTCTCCGCCGTCTCGGACCCACACGGCCCGGCTTTCCCGCGGGAAGGCTCCCTCGGGAAGCGCGACCGACGTGGCGAAGCGCACGTGGGCGGCGGCCGAAGACTCACCGTAGCCCGCGGCGAGCGGGTCCGTGGAGGAGAAAACGGCGAAGTCCCCGGGTCCCTGGTTCGCGAAGACGCGGGCCTTGGCTGCGGCGTAGTCCTCGAAGGCGGCGTAGCGGTCCTGATGGTCCGGCGTGATGTTGAGCAGGACGGCGACGTGGGCGCGGAACGTGTCGAGGCTCTCGAGCTGAAAGGAGGAGGCCTCGAGGACGAACCATGTGTCGTCCGTGGAGCCCGCCACCATGGCGCAGAACGGCGTCCCCAGGTTCCCGCCGGTCCGGACGTCGGCGAAGCGAGAGGCCATGAGCTGGCCCAGGAGCGTCGTCGTGGTGCTCTTCCCGTTCGACCCCGTCACCGCGATTACGCGGCCCTTGGCGTGGCGGAACCCCCACTCCAGTTCCCCGAAGACGGGGACGCCGCGCTCCGCAGCCGCGCGGACGAGGGCGGAGGCGCGGGGCACGCCGGGCGACAGGACGAGGGCCTGCACGCCCTCGAGGAGGCCGGGGGCCTCGGAGCCTCCGTAGAAGACCATGCCGCGCGACAGGAGCGGGCTTAAGTCCACCTTCAGGTCCTGGGTGAGGGTGCGATCGCACGCGAGGACGGCGTGGCCGTGGTTCATGGCCACCTCGGCCGCGGCGTAGCCTGACGTGCCCATGCCCGCGACCAGGATTCTCACGGGGCAGCCCTTCGCGAGAGAGCTGGGGAGCTGGGGAGCTGGAGAGCTGGAGAAAGAGTCAAAAGCACCAAGACGTCCGCTCCTATCTGATCTTGAGCGTCGCCAGCCCCATCAAGGAGAAGAGGAAGGCGAGGATCCAGAACCGGATGACGACCTGCGTCTCCTTCCAGCCGCCCATCTCGAAGTGGTGGTGGATGGGCGCGCACCGGAAGACGCGTTTGCCGCGGGTCTTGTACGAGACGACCTGGATGATCACGGAGGCCGCCTCCATGACGAAGAGGCCGCCCACGATGACGAGGAGGAGCTCCTGCTTGATGATGAGCGCGAGCGTGCCGATGGCGGCGCCGAGCGCGAGGGAGCCCACGTCGCCCATGAAGACCTGCGCGGGGTGGGCGTTGTACCAGAGGAACCCCAGGCTCGCGCCGACGAGGCCCGCGGCGAAGATGGAGAGCTCGCCCGTGTCCCGGACGTAGGGGATGTCCAGGTAGTCAGCGATCTTCGCGTTGCCCGCGGCGTAGGTCAGCACGGCGTACGTGGCCGCCGCGATGAGCGTGGAGCCGATGGCGAGGCCGTCGAGGCCGTCGGTGAGGTTCACGGCGTTGCTCGCGCCCACGATGACCACCACCGCGAAGGGGATAAAGAACCAGCCGAGGTCGGGCTGGGCCTCCTTGAAGAAGGGCACCGTGAGGACCGTGCTGTAGTGCCCCGTCAGGCGGTACTGGTAGAGCGCCCACGCCACCGCCGTGGCGGCGAGGATCTGGAGGGCGAACTTCTGCTTGCTCGTGAGGCCGAGGTTCTGCCGCCGCTTCATCTTGAGGAAGTCGTCGGCGAAGCCGATGGCGCCGAACGCGAGGGTGCTCCCCAGCAGGAGCCACGAGAGGGGCGTGTCCCAGCGGATGCACAGGATCGCGGCCACCGAGAGCGCCAGGAGGATGAGGAGGCCGCCCATGGTGGGCGTGCCGCCCTTGGACTGGTGGGCCGCCGGGCCCTCCTCGCGGATGTACTGCCTCAGGTTCAGCCTCTGGAGCCAGCGGATGAGCGCGGGCCCCAGCAGCAGGGAGATCAGGAGCGCGATGACGATCGCCACGGCGCCGCGGAACGTGATGTAGCGGAAGAGGCGCAGCCAGGGCAGGTGCTCGTGGAGCGGGTAGAGCAGGTGGTACAGCATCAGGCGCCCCTCCTCTCGATGAGCCAGTCCACGAGGCCGTCGAGGCCGATGCCGCGGGAGCCCTTCACGAGCGCGCCGTCGCCCGGCAGCAGCTGGTCCTCGAACCACTCCGCGCCGTCGCGCCACGCGGGCACGTGCCGGGCGGGTCGGCCCGAGGCCGCGAAAGCCCTCGCCATGACGGCGGCGTTCTCGCCGCCCACGGCGAGGAGCGCGGCGACGCCCAGCTCCGTGGCGAGGCGCCCCGTGGCGTCGTGGTGAGCCTGGCCGGAGGTCCCGAGCTCGAGCATCTCGCCCAGGGCCGCCACCACGCGGCGGTTCCATCCGCCGGTGGAGCGCAGGACGGCGGCCACGGCGGCGGGGTTGGCGTTGTAGCTGTCGTCGAGGAGGTAGACGCCGTCCCGGAGCTCGTAGGACTCGCCGCGGTGCCTCGCGGGCTTCAGGTCCGCGGCGGCGGCGGCCATCACCTCCGCGGAGCCGTGGTAGCACGCGCCCGCGGCGCACGCGGCGGCGAAGTTCAGCAGGTTGTGGGCCCCGGGCACGGGAAGGAAGCCCTCGGCGCTCGCGCCATCCGCGGTGAGGCGGAAGGGCGTGCCGTGGGGGCCGGAGTCGCCCGTGGCTTCCACGCGCACGTCGGCGCCCTCGGAGGTGCCGTAGAGCACGCGCTCCATGCCTGAGGGCAGTCGCAGGTCGCGCAGGAGCGGGTCCTCCGCGTTGAGCGCGGCGAAGGCGCCGGGCTCGGCGCTCTCGAAGACGCGCGCCTTCTCGTCACAGATGGCTTCGAGGGAGGGGAAGAACTCCATGTGGACGGGCTGGATCGTCGTCATGACGACGCCCGTCGGGCGGGCGATGGGCGCCAGCGCCGCCATCTCGTCGGGCTGGGAGATCCCCAGCTCGAGGACCCAGAAGCGGCACCCCATGTCCGCGCCCAGGAGCGTCTCGGGTACGCCGAGGAGGTTGTTCCGGTTACCCGCGGTGGCGTCCACCGGGCCGAGGCGCCGCAGGACGGCGGCGGTGAAGTCCTTCGTCGTGGTCTTCCCGCAGGAACCGACGATGCCCACGACCTCGCCGCGGAACTCGGCGCGCACGAGCATGCCCAGAGCGCGGAGCGCCCCTTCGACGGAGCCCACGAGCACGACGCCGCAGCCCTCGGGGACCTCCACGGGCTTGGAGACGAGCACGCACGCGGCGCCGCCCGCGGCGGCCTGCGCGCAGAAGGCGTGACCGTCCGCCTTCGCCCCGGGGAGGGCGGCGAAGAGGTTCCCGGGCTTCGCCGTGCGGGAGTCGAGGCAGAGGCCCGACACGGGCGAGGCGGCCGGGCGGAGCACCTGCCCCACCGTCGCGGCGGCGATCTCGTCGGCCGTGAAGGTCCTCACCGCCATCCCATCTCCCCCAGGAGCTCGCGGAGCACGGTCGGGTCGTGGAACTTGCGGCGCGTGGTCCCCGTGAGCTGGTCCCGCTCGTGCCCCTTGCCGGCCACCACCACCACGTCGCCCTCGCGGGCGAGCTCGAGCGCGCGCCGGATTGCGGCGCGGCGCTCCAGCACCCGCTCGTAGACCTTGTCGCCCTTAAGCTCGGGGCGGATCCCGTTCTCGGCGTCCCTCGCGATGGCCTCGGGGTCCTCCGTGCGCGGGTTGTCGGAGGTCAGGACGACGACGTCGCTGAGCCGCGCCGCCACGGCCCCCATGAGGGGGCGCTTGGTCCGGTCGCGGTCGCCCCCGCAGCCGAAGACGGTGATGATGCGCTCGGGATCCAGCGCGCGGATCGTGTTCAGGAGGTTCTTCAGCGCGTCGTCGGTGTGCGCGTAGTCCACCATGGCGGTGAAGGGCTGGCCCGCGTCCACGCGCTCCAGCCTCCCGGGGACCCCCTTCAGCGCCGCGATGCCCGCCGCCGCCTGGTCGGGCGTGGCGCCCGCGGCGAGGGCCGAGCCCGTGGCAACGAGGAGGTTCTCGAGGTTGAACTGGCCCACGAGGGAGGAGGCGACCTCCACGTCCCCGTAGGGCGTGCGGAAGGTCCCGCGGATGCCGGCGAGGTCGAGGGTCACGCCCTCGGGGCGGATGTCCGCGGGCTTGCTGCGCCCCACGGTGAGGACGCAGTCTTTGTCCAGCTCGGCGGCGAGGCGCACGCCGTAGGCGTCCTCGATGTTCACCACGGCCAAGCCCGTCGGCGTGAGGAGGTCGAAGGCCTCTCTCTTGGCCGCGAAGTAGGCGTCCATGGTCTCGTGGAAGTCCAGGTGGTCCCTCGTGAGGTTCGTGAACCCCATGGCCTCGAAGGCCAGGTGCGACACGCGGTGCAGGGCGATCGCGTGGGAGGAGACCTCCATGGACGCGAATCGCGCGCCGCGGTCCGCGAGCCCGCGGAGCCACCGGTGGATGGTGTGCGCCTCCGGGGTGGTCCGCGACGCGGGGCGGAGGCCCTCGCCGTCGTCGTACTCGATGGTGCCGAGCATGCCCGCGCCGCCCGCCTGACGGAAGATGCTCCTCATGAGGTAGGCGGACGTGGTCTTGCCGTTCGTGCCCGTCACCCCCGCGAGGCGCACGGGGTTGTCGGCGGTGCGGTAGATGGCGGCGCACGCCGCGGAGAAGGCTTCGCGGTCCCTCGGGCAGACGGCCCACGCGGCACCCTGCGGCAGGGGCTCGAGGGGCTCGCCGTGGGCGATGACCGCCACGGCGCCCTTGCGGAAGGCCTCGGCGGCGAAGGTCCGGCCGTCGGCCTTGAAGCCCCGCAGCGCCGCGAAGGCGTCGCCGGGCTGGACCTCGCGAGAGTCGCACGTGATCCCCGTGATGGAGACCTCCGCCGGGCCCAGAACGGCGGAGTAGGGAACCTGCCCGAGGAGGTCGGAGAGGCGCCAGGGCGCGGTCACGGCCGGCCTCCCAGGAACGCCATGTCGAGGTTCGACGGCGTGTCGGGGTAGGCCTGGCGCTTGAGCGCGAAGCCGAGGATCTTGGAGAAGGCCGGGGCCGAGATGGCGCCGCCGTAAATCTTCCCCACGGGCTCGTCCACCATGACGAGGCAGACGAGCCTCGGGTCGTCCAGGGGCGCCATGCCGACGAAGTACGCGATGAAGGGCCGGCGGCCTCCCTCGGTCTTCTGGCCGAGCTTCTGCGCCGTGCCCGTCTTGCCGCCCACGGCCACGCCCCTGACGGCCGCGGCCTTGCCCGTGCCCTCCGTGACGACGCGGCCCAGCATGGCCTTGAGCTGCTCGCACGTGGTGGCCTTGAGGATGCGCTCGGGGGGCGTCACGGGCTGGTCCACGAGGAGGCGCGGCGTCACGCGGTACCCGCCCGAAGCCACGGCGGCGTAAGCGAGCGCGAGCTGGAGGGGCGTGGTGCGGAGCTCCTGGCCGAAGGAGAGGCACGGCAGGGAGAGCATGCTCCAGTCCTTCGGCGGCCTCAGCTTGCCCGCGCTCTCCCCCGTGAGGTGGAGGGCCGTAGGCTGGCCGAAGCCGAAGAGGCGCATGTAGTGGTACATGGTCTCCTCGCCGAGGGACATGCCGATCTTCGCGGCGCCCACGTTCGAGGAGTGGGCCAGGACCTCCTCCAAGGTATAGATGGCCCGGATCGGCGGCTCGTCGTCGTGGATCGTCTTGGGGCCCACGGTCAGCGTGCCGTTGCCCACGACGATGGTGTCCCAAGGCTGGTACCGGCCCGTATCGAGCGCGGCGGAGAGGGTGATGAGCTTGAACGTGGAACCGGGCTCGTAGGAGTCCGTGATGGCGCGGTTGCGCCACGCCTCGATGGGCGAGGCGCCGGGGTTGTTGGGGTTGAAGGTGGGCGCCACGGCCATGGCGAGGATGTCGCCGTTCCGCGGGTCCAGGACGATGGCCACGCCGTCCTTGGCGTTGAGGGATTGGACCGTGTCGCCCAGCACGCGCTCGGCCTCGAACTGCATGGCCTGGTCGATGGTGGTGCGGACGGTCACGGGCTTGGGGGCCACCTCGGACACGACCTCGGTGGGGATGAGGCGCGTGGCCACGGCGTCGCGCATGACGAGGAGGCTCCGCGTGCCTCCCTTGAGCGTGGCGTTCCAATGGTGCTCGAGCCCCGTCAGGCCGCCGTCGGTGCCCACGCACCCCACGAGGTTGGCGGCGAGGGGGCCGTTGGGGTAGAAGCGGCCCGACTCCTCCATCATCTCGCAGCCCCTGAACTGCTGGCAGATGGCCTTGGCGGCGTCGTACTTCTCGAAGGGCAGCTTGCGGGCGAGCCACGTGAACTTCCTCCGGGCCCGGAGGTCCTTGAGGATGTCGTCGGCGTCGCGTCCGCTGACGGAGGCGACGGCGCGCGCGAGGCCCACCGGGTCCTGGATCTTTTGGGGGTCGAAGGTGTAGAGGGAGGGGCACTCGGTGGAGGCCGCGAGGGGGAAGCCGTGGCGGTCCACGAGGGTGGCGCGAGGCAGGTCCACCTCGATGCGCTCCTGCGCCTGCTCCCTCGCGACCTGCGCGTAGTAGCCTCCGCGCACGACCTGGAGAAAGACGAGACGGCCCGCGATGAGGGCCGCCAAGAGGAGGACCGTGGCGCCGAAGAGGCGCAGGCGCGAGATCGAGAGGCCCGCGCTCATCGCTTCTTCACCTTCCCGCCGTGGTGCTTCGCCTTCGGCGCCTTGGGCTTGACGTTCGAGGCCTTGTCGCTCGGGACCTTCTCGGCGCTTGGAGCCTTCGACGTCGTCGCCGCCTTGGCGGAGGCGGCCGCCGGCGCGGGGTTCGCCGCCGTCTTGTCCTTCTTCTTATCTCCGGCTCCCCGGCTCCCCGGCTCCCCGGCTCCATCCTTCTCCGGCGGAACGCCCACGGTCCACTCCTGGGCGTCCTCCTCCACCATGCCCAGCTTCTCCCGCGCCGTCTTGCTCACGGCCTCCGGGCTCAGGAGCGCGTCGCGGCCGAGGAGCAGCCGCTCGTTCTCCTTCACGAGCTGGCGGTGGTGTTCGACGAGCTTGGAGAGGCGGTACTCCTCCTGCACGTTGGCGGCGGAGAGTGCCATGTAGCCGAAGAAGGGCGTGGCGAGGGCGAAGATGATGAGGGTGATCCGGACGGCCTCGGCGAGGCTCCGTGAGTCGGGCTGGCGGATGGGGCGGGCGCCGATGGCCGTCAGGTCGCTCACAGCCGCTCCCCCACGCGAAGGCGGGCGCTCCGGGACGCGTTGTTGCGGGCGACCTCCTCGGCCGAGGGCCGGCCTGCCTTCCTCGCGACGAGGGCGAGGGAGGGCTTGCGGCCGCACGCGCAGATGGGGAGCCTGGGCGGGCAGATGCAGCCCTTGGCGAGGCCCGCGAAGACCTGCTTCACGATGCGGTCCTCCAGGGAGTGGTAGGCGAGCACGGCCATCCGGCCTCCCCGGGAGAGAAGCGCGAAGGCCTCGGCGACGAACTCGGCGAGGCCGTCGAGCTCGTGGTTGACGTGGATGCGGAGGGCCTGGAAGACGCGCGTGGCGGGGTGAACGCGGCCGTGGAAGCGGTCGGGGACGGCGTGCTCCACGATGGCCGCGAGCGCGGCGGCGTCCTCCACGGGGCGCCGCTCCACGATCGAGTGCGCGATTCGCTTGGCGAAGGGTTCCTCGCCGTACTCCTTGAAGACCCGCGCCACCTCTTCCTCGGGGGCCGAATTGAGGAACTCGGCGGCGGAGAACCCCGAGGTGGGGTCCATCCGCATGTCGAGCGCGCCCGCGTCGGCGAAGCTGAACCCGCGGCCGGCCTTGAGCTGGTAAGTGCTCATGCCCAAGTCCACGAGGATACCCGAGGGGGCCTCCGGGAGGGTGGGGCTCCAGGCGGCAACGTCCTTGAAGTTGGCGTGGACCCCGAGGAAGCGGTCGCCGAACGGGGCGAGGTTCTGACGGGCGAGGGCCAGGGCGGACCCGTCGCGGTCGACACCGAGGACGCGCGTTCGCGGAGAACACTCCAGAAGGGCCCGGCTGTGGCCGCCGAGCCCGAGCGTGCAATCCACGAACCAACCCCCCCGCTCAGCCTGCAGCGCCTGAGCCACCTCCCGGACCATCACCGGGACATGGAGGGACCCCGTTTCCATTCCTCGCCTCCCGCAGGATGTTGGACACGAACCGGATGGTGTCATCCGTCAGCGGCTCCCGGGTCTGGATCTCTGTGAGGAGATCCTCGTTCCAGACCTCGAGGAGGTTGGTGGGGTGACCGAGCACGACCACGTCACCCTCCATCCGCGTGTGGCGCCGCAGCCGTGGATGAACCAGGATCCGCCCCTGCGAATCCACCTCTTGCTCGTCGCCGTAGAGGTCCACGGTGCGCATGAACTGGATGATGCGGGGGTCGTCGCCCCACCCGCTCTTGCGGAGGACGTCCTCCACTTTCATCCACTCGCTCAGGGGGTAAAGCCGCATGGAGGGGGGGCCGTAGCTCGTGACGAAGACGCGGGCGCCGAAGGAATCCACGAGCTGCGAGCGAAACTTGCTCGGGATCTTCAGGCGCCCCTTGTCGTCGATCCTGGCGTCGGCACTGCCTCGGAACATGGGCTCCCCGTTTCCCACCTGAGTGGCGCTTCGCTGGAAGCGGTCCACTTTCGGCCACTTTGGTCCACAGCGCAATCATAGGAGCCCAATTCTTGCTTGTCAAGGGGTTGGGAGGGATGAATGGGGAGGTGGGGAGGTGGGGGGATGGGGTGAGAAATCAGGGAGATAAGGAAAATAATGGTAATAGTGGCGCGAGGGGCAGCGAGAGTGGTCCGACGAGCCCCGATCGGGGGCGAGGAGGTGAACCGGAGTGGCGGGAATCCCGGGTGGGCCGGGAGGCGTTCTCCTCCTCCGGGCCTTGAGACCCCTGCCGACTAGCGGTAAGGTACCCGGGGAGGTTCCATGCCCTCGTCCGAGCTGCTGAGGAAACCCAACTGGTTCAAGATCAACAGGCTGGCCGTGGGAGAGAAGGCCAGCTCGGTGCTCAACGCCATCGCCGAGCACGACCTCCACACCGTCTGCACCTCCGCCTCGTGCCCCAACAAGGGCACGTGTTTCGCCGAGGGCACGGCCACCTTCATGATCCTCGGGGACGTCTGCACGCGGGCCTGCCGCTTCTGCAACATCGAGACGGGGCGGCCCCTGGGGGAGGACCTCGAGGAGGGTGCGCGGCTCGCCGACGCGGCCGCCAAGATGGGCCTCCGGTTCGTGGTGGTGACCTCGGTCTGCCGCGACGACCTCCCCGACGAGGGGGCCGCCGCTTTCGCCCGGACGATCGTGTCCCTCAAAGGTGCCATACCCGGCGTCCGGGTCGAGGTGCTCACCCCCGATTTCTCCGGTCGGGAGGAGTGCCTGCGGACCGTTCTCGAGGCCGGCCCGCACGTCTTCAACCACAACCTCGAGACGGTCGAGAGGCTCACGCCAAGGATCCGCACGAAGGCCCGATACCATAGGTCGTTGTCCGTGCTGAAGCGGGTACGAGAGATGGCACCGGAACTGCCCACGAAGAGCGGCCTGATGGTCGGGCTGGGAGAGACCCGCGAGGAGATGCGGCAGGCCTTCGGCGACCTCGCCGCCGCCGGCATCGGGCGCCTCACCATCGGCCAGTACCTCCAGCCCACCCGGAACCACCACCCCGTGGTGCGGTACTACGAGCCGGAGGAGTTCGTCGAGATGAGGGACGAGGCGAAAGCCGCGGGCATCGCCGC
>JBBIUU010000059.1:6297-16850 GCA_037440125.1 Acidobacteriota bacterium | reverse complement strand
AGCCGCACCGCGCAAAATCTGCTCAAGGCCTTCGCCGGAGAGAGTCAGGCCCGAAACCGCTATTCCTTCGCCGCCTCGGTGGCACGCAAGGAGGGCCTGGAACATGTGGCCGCCATCTTCGAGGAGACGGCCGCCAATGAGAAGACGCACGCCAAGCTCTTCTACAAACACCTCGCGGCCCTTGCGCCCTCGGCTCTCGAGATCCAGGCCGGCTACCCTATCGTCGGGGGGGACACGGCCGCCCAGCTTCGCGCCGCGGTCTCCGGGGAGAACGAGGAGTGGAGCGCGCTCTACCCCGAGTTCGCGAAGATCGCCCGTGAGGAGGGCTTCGCGGACGCCGCCAAAGCGTTCGAGTGGATTGCCAAGGTGGAGAAGGACCACGAGGAGCGCTTCAAGCGCCTCCTGGACCACGTGGTGAACGGCACGGTCTTCCAGCGGGGCGACAAGATCTACTGGCGCTGCCGCGAGTGCGGGTACGTCCACGAGGGCGTCGCGGCACCCAAGATGTGCCCCGTCTGCCAGCATCCGCAGGCCTTCTTCGAGCCCGTGGGGGAAAGTTTCTGAGGGGAGAGCGGGACAAGGGGGGAGGACGACAGAAAAGAGCATCCAGGAGGACCGAGGTCCCTGAAGCTTTCCACCTGTGCGTTCGAACCCTCCCATTCGAGATCCATTCGTTTGACACCCCCCCGCGCCGGTATTATGCTCTTCCCTCTTTGGGGGACTTTTCCACATCCTGTGACATGAGGAGGTCTGAATGGGCCGTGTCGCGATGTTTTACCGTACAACGGTCGGCAAGAAAGTGGTCATGGCGGCCACGGGAGGGCTGTTCTTCCTATTCCTCCTAGGGCACCTTCTGGGCAACCTCCAGATCTTCATGGGGGCAGAGCGGCTCAACGCCTATGCCCACCTCTTGAAAAACCTGGGAGAACTCCTGTGGGGAGTGAGGGCCGTCATGTTCATCGCCCTCGTCCTGCACTTCATCGCGGCGCTCCAGCTCACCCTCGAAAACTGGCGCGCGCGGCCCGTGGGCTACGCGATGAAGAGGGACATCGAGACGAGCTACGCCGCCAGGACGATGATCATCAGCGGCCCCCTGCTCCTGCTCTACCTGATCTATCACCTGATGATGTTCACCCTGCTCTGGACCGACCCCAGCTACAGCGCCGCGGATGTGTACGGCAATGTGGTCAAGGCGTTCCAGGTGCCCGCCATCTCGGGGGTCTACATCGTGGCCATGCTGGCCCTGGGATTTCACCTCTCCCACGGCCTCTTCAGCCTGCTCAATACCCTGGGGTTCACGAGCCCGCGCTACCACACTTTCCGGAAGGTCGTTTCGCCCCTGGTGGGGTTCCTCATCGCCTTGGGCTATATCGCCATCCCCGTCTCGGTCCTTCTGGGCCTCGTTCGCTAATCGGAGGGTCATGCCATGGAACTGAACAGCAAGGTCCCTTCGGGCCCCATCGAAAAGAAGTGGGAGAAGTACCGCTTCGACTTGAAGCTCGTGAATCCCCCCAACAAGCGCAAGTACAAGATCCTCGTGGTGGGCACCGGCCTGGCGGGCGGGGCCGCCGCGGCAAGCCTGGGCCAGCTCGGCTACGATGTGGAGGCCTTCTGCTACCAGGACAGCGCGCGCAGGGCGCACTCCATCGCCGCCCAGGGCGGGATCAACGCGGCGAAGAACTACCAGAACGACGGCGACAGCGTCTTCCGGCTCTTCTACGACACGATCAAGGGGGGAGACTTCCGGGCCCGTGAGGCCAATGTCTACCGCCTGGCCGAGATCAGCAACGCCATCATTGACCAGAGCGTGGCGCTCGGCGTTCCCTTCGCACGGGAGTACAGCGGCTACCTGGCCAACCGGTCCTTCGGAGGCGCCCAGGTGTCGCGAACCTTCTACGCCAGGGGCCAGACCGGCCAGCAGCTCCTGCTGGGGGCCTATGCGGCCCTGAGCCGGGAGGTGGCCCTGGGCTCCGTGAAGATGCACACCCGCCACGAGATGCTGGAGCTGGTGGTGGTGGACGGCCACGCCAAGGGCATCATCGTGCGGGACATGGTCACCGGGCAGATCAGCGCCCACGCCGGGGACACGGTGGTCCTGGCAACGGGCGGTTACGGGAATGTGTTCTACCTCTCCACCAACGCCAAGGGCTGCAACGCCACGGCCATATGGCGCGCCTACCGGAAGGGCGCCTGCTTCGCCAACCCCTGCTACACCCAAATCCACCCCACCTGCATCCCGGTGTCGGGTGAGCACCAGAGCAAGCTCACCCTCATGAGCGAATCCCTCCGCAACGACGGCCGCGTCTGGGTGCCCAAGAAGGCGGGCGATACCCGCAAGCCCTGGGAGATCCCCGAGGAGGACAGGGACTACTACCTCGAACGGAAGTACCCCAGCTACGGCAACCTCGCGCCCCGCGACATCTCCTCCCGGGCCGCCAAGCAGGTCTGCGACGAGGGCCGCGGCGTGGGCCCCGGCGGACGGGGCGTCTACCTGGACCTCTTCGAGTCCATCGGTCGCCTGGGCCGCGGCGTCATCGAAGCGCGGTACGGCAACCTCATCGAGATGTACGAGCGCATCACGGGCGAAGACCCCTGGAAGTGGCCCATGCGCATCTATCCCGCGAGCCACTATGTCATGGGCGGCCTCTGGGTGGACTACAACCTCATGAGCAACCTGGAAGGGCTGCATGTCCTGGGCGAAGCGAATTTCTCGGACCACGGCGCCAACCGCCTGGGCGCCAGCGCCCTCATGCAGGGGCTGGGCGACGGCTACTTCGTCCTGCCGAATACGATCAGCGACTACCTCAAGAAGGTGAACCCCGCGCAGAGACCCACGGCGGACCATCCCGCCTTCAAAGCGGCGGAGCAGGAGGTGCAAGACCGCACCAAGCGCCTTCTGGCCATCAAGGGCGCCAAGACCGTGGATGAATTCCATAAGGAGCTTGGCCAGGTCATGTGGGAGTTCGTGGGCATGGGCCGCAACGAGAAAGGCCTGAAGACCGCCCTTGACAGGATCCCCCAGATCCGCGAACGCTTCTGGAAGGAGGTCCTCGTGCCCGGCTCCGGAGCGGATTTCAACCAGGAGCTCGAGAAGGCCGGCCGCGTGGCGGATTTCCTGGAACTCGGCGAACTGATTGCGCTGGACGCGCTCACCCGCGACGAGTCCTGCGGCGCCCACTTCCGCGAAGAACACCAGACCCCCGACGGAGAGGCCCTGCGCAACGACGAGAAGTTCGCCCATGTGGCGGCGTGGGAATACAAGGGCGAAGGGCAGAAGCCCGAACTGCACAAAGAGCCCCTCACCTTCGACAATGTGCACCTGGCACAGCGGAGCTACAAATGAAGCTGACTCTGAAGATCTGGCGCCAAGAGCGCCCCAGCGACAAGGGCCGGTTGGTGGCGTACCCCATGGACGGCGTGGAAGGGGACATGTCCTTCCTCGAACTCCTGGATGTCCTCAACCAGAGCCTCATCAAGAAGGGCGAACGGCCCGTGGCCTTCGACCACGACTGCCGCGAAGGGATCTGCGGGACCTGCGGGTTCATGATCAGCGGGATCGCCCACGGCCACCAGAAGCTCACCACCACCTGCCAGCTCTTCATGCGGCAGTTCAAGGACGGCGACACCATCGTCGCGGAGCCCTTCCGTTCGAGAGCGTTTCCCGTTATCAAGGACCTGGTGGTGGACAAGAGCGCCCTGGACAAGATCATGCAGGCGGGAGGGTTCATCTCCGCCCGCACGGGTTCCGGGCCCGACGGTAACGCCATCCCCATCTCCAAGAAGGCCTCGGACCGCTCCATGGACGCGGCCGCCTGCATCGGATGCGGCGCCTGCGTCGCCGCCTGCCCGAACGGTTCGGCCATGCTCTTCACCGCCGCCAAGATCAGCCACCTCGGCCTCCTGCCCCAGGGCCAGCCGGAGCGAAACCAGCGGGCTCTGCGCATGATCAACAAAATGAAGGAGTTGGGCTTCGGGGGATGCTCGAACCACGGCGAGTGCGAGGCGGTCTGCCCCAAGGGGATCACCCTTGATTTCATCGCCCGCATGAACCGCGACTACCTCACGGCCAGCGTCGTCGAACACGAGGTGGAGCCCCTGGGGAAAGTCTAGCTCCCAGCCCGAGGACGGCTTCGATTCTTAGACGCCAGAAACCGCGTTCTCACTCGCAAGCGCCCCGCCTTCACAGGCGGGGCGTTTGTTGTTTCAAGGCAAAACGATAACCTCGGTTACTTGACACGCCCAGATGTATCCTATTACCCTAGGGCCAGTTGGTTCTGGATGGGAGTTGGAATCGATTGCTCGAAAATCGGCATCGAGTGCGTGCATCCGTTTCGGCGCCCCACCCAAGACGGACGGCGATCCCCACGGGACGGGAGCTTAAAGGTAGACGCTCCCCTCCCGAGAAGCCGTTCGGACCCGCCCGGGGGCCCAGCGAGGCCCTCCGGCGCGAAGAGACAGAATCAGGAGAGGTGATGAGCCCGCTGCGGAATCGGGCAGAGGGGTGTATTGGATGGGGAAAGACGGTCAACATAAGGAGGTCGAGATGAAGCAAGGGGTGAGATGGGTACTCTGGTCGCTGTTGATGTTCACCTTCGCCTTCGGCGCATGGGCCTCGGGCACGCTCGTCGAGGAGCAGGGCGCCAGGGCCTCCGCTCAGGGCGGAGCCTTCGCCGCCCGAGCCGATGATCCCAGCGCCCTGTTCTACAACCCGGCCGGCATCGCGTTCCAGCAGACCTCCTTCCAGTTCGGCTTCGACTTCATCAACGAGCACATGAAGTATGAGGGCCCCGTGGGCAACGCCAACGGCCCCGTGAAGACGTACTGGCCGCTCTACAACTACATCGTGTACCGGACGCCAGGCATCGTCTCCCTCGGCTTCGCCATCAACGCGCCCCACGCCCTGGCCACCGAATGGCCGGACGACTGGGCCGGCTCGGCCATCTCGGCGCGCGCCAAGCAGACGGCCATCTACTACTCCCCCACCATCGCCTGGCGCATCGGTGACAAGTGGGCCCTCGCCCTCACAGCGAACTTCGTCTACTCGAACATCTACCTCCGCCAGACCGTCTTCTTCCCCTCCATCCCCTACCCGAAGCCGCCCCTCAACCGCACGCCCGATCCGGCCATGGGCGTCCTGAAGGGCACGGGCAACGGCGTGGGCTGGGGCCTCAGCGTCCTGGGCAAGCTCGACGACCACTGGCAGGTCGGCCTCAACTACCGCAGCAAGGTGAACCTCGGCTACGGCGGCGAGGTGACCTTCTACAACGTCCCCACCGATCCCAACTTCACGCCCCTCTTCCCGCAGACCCGCGCCTTCGCCGGCATGGACCTGCCGGCGGTGACCACGCTGGGTGTGGCCTACCGCGAGAAGAAGTTCGACATCGAGCTGGACGCCACCTACCAGCAGTGGGACGTGTTTCAGGTCCTGAACATCGACTTCATGCCCAACCAGGGGCAGGTCCAGGACAAGTCCGTGCCCCAGTACTGGAAGAACATCTGGAAGTTCAAGCTAGGCTTCGAGTACCGCCTCAACGACAAGTGGAGCTACGGCCTCGGCTACTTCTACGACGAGAGCCCGGTGCCGGACCAGTACGCCGCGCCGCTCCTCCCCGATTCGAACCGCAACGGGTTCACGGGCGGTCTCAACTGGCAGGGTAAGAAGTGGGGCGTCCAGACCTACCTCATGTACCTGCCCTTCCAGAGCAAGAACGTGCCCACCACGACCCCCTTCGTCCCCGGCACTTACAAGGCTTACGCCTACCTCGGCGGCGTGAGCGTCAGCTACAAGTTCTAAGGGAGGAGCCCGAAGATGAACGTGCGCAAGACCCTGCTCATCCTTGCGGTCGGCCTCCTCGCGGCCTCCGCGGCCTTCGGCCAGGCCGACTTCAGCAAGATCGTCGTCCTCGGCGACAGCCTCTCCGCGGGGTACTACGGCCTGTCGCTCAACCAGTACGGCCAGCCCAAGAGCTACGCGAACCTGATCTCCCAGTCCGCGGGCCACCCGCTGACCCTGCCCCTCATCAGCTTCCCGGGCATCCCCATCCAGGAGAAGCTCAAGGGATTCGACCCGGTCACGGGCTTCCCGGTCCTCGTGCCCTGCGGCACCACCATGGGCTCCCTGATGAACCCCACGAGCCAGCCCACGAACCTCGCCGTGCCCGGCCAGACCTCGGTGGACTGCCTCACCAAGAAGCCGGCGATCCCTCCTGCCAACCTGACGGACCTCATCCTCGGCTTCCCCTGGGTCTACATCCAGGGCCACGCCCCGGCGAGCCAGGTGGGCCTCGGCGCCCAACTCCAGCCCACCTTCGCCGTGATCTGGATCGGCAGCAACGACGTCCTCGGGGGCGCCATGACCGGGAACCCCAACTACACCGTCCCCGCCGCGGCCTTCGCCCAGCTCTACCCCGCCATCGTGGGCACCATGGCGCAGACGGGCGCCAAGCTCATCCTGGCCAACATCCCCGACGTGACCGTCGTCCCTGCGCTGAGCAAGGGCTCGGCCCTGGCCGCCCAGGGCATGCCCATCGCCAAGTTCGGCATGGGGCCCGACGACTACGCCACGCCCTACTCCCACGAGCACATCAAGCTCATCCTCGAGGGCAAGGATTCCGGCCCCCTGGGCCCCGGCGAGATCCTCCACGCCGCGGACGTGCCCAAAATCCAGGCCATCCTCGAGGCCGACAACCAGGTCATCAATCAGGTCGCGGCCCAGTTCCACTGCCCCGTGGTGGACATGCACACGATCTTCAACAAGATCAAGAAGCACGGCTACAGGCTCCCCACCGGCCAGGTCCTGACGGTCGACTACCTCGGCGGCCTCTTCGGCCTCGACGGTGTGCACCCCACGACCACCGGCCAGGCGGTCCTCGCGAAGGAGTTCACGAAGGCCATCAACGCCTACTACCACACCAATCTGAAGGCCCCAAAGGTGGGCAAGGTTAACCTCGCCGACCCCGAAGGCTTTGCGGTCCCCGGCGCCCTGCCCATCAACGTGCCGGCCGAGGCCTACAGGGAGTTCGTGAACAGCCCCTCCCTGCAGCAGTAGGAAGTCGTTTCACTCGGCTCCATCGAGGGCGGGCCTCCGGGCCCGCCCTTCTTCTTTTTCTGGCGCGGAACCCTGGGGTTGCCCCGCTGTGCATAGAAGAGAGCGCGCCGGGGAGCCGGGGAAGAGAGAAGGGGGAGGTCAAGATCCTCCATGACACGGAGGTTAGTCCGGCTCCGGCCGTATCTCCAGCCACCCCTCTGATTTCATCCTTTGCCCCCTTCTCCGGCTCACCGGCTCTCCGGCTCTATCCATGCCCGGCTCTCCGCCTCGATCCCTTCCCTCGCGGTTACCCTTCGCTTATACTTATGTGCTTAGCATCGGAGCGCGGGGATGGAAAAGAGGATCATCCTGGTCACGGGGGCCAGCTCGGGGATCGGCGAGGCCGTGGCCCGCCGGCTGGCGAGAGAGCGCCACACGGTCGTCCTCACGGGACGCAACCGGAAGAAGCTCGAGTCGATGGAGCGCGCCATGGCCAGCGAGGGCCAGCGCGTCGTGGCCATCGCGGGCGACATGAGCGTGGAGGCCGACGTCCGGCACATCGTGGCGGAGAGCCTCAAGACCTTCGGCACCGTGCACGCCCTCGTCCACAGCGCGGGGGTCTTCCGGATGAACGCCCTCGAGGCCATTCCCACCGAGGAGTGGCGCCAGGTCATCGACACCAACCTCTCGTCGACCTACTACCTCCTGAAGTATCTCCTGCCCCACTTCTACAAGCAGGGCGCGGGCCACGTCGTCGCCCTCTCCTCCATCGCGGGGAAGGTCGGCTTCGAGCGCGAGACCGCCTACTGCGCGAGCAAGTGGGGCCTCATGGGCCTCCTCGCGGCCCTGCGGCCCGAGGCGGCGCGCAAGGGCGTCAGGGTGACGGCCGTCCTGCCCGGGGCGACGCTGACCCCGGCCTGGGACTCCTACCCGGGCGACCTGCCCAAGGACAAGCTCGTGAGCGCCGAGACGGTGGCGGAGGCGGTCCTCTACGCCCTCGCCCAGCCCGCCGCGGCGAACGTGGACGAACTGCACGTCATGCCCGCCAAGGACCCCTTCGAAGGCGGCAAGTTCTAGAGCGAAGCCCCGCCACGCGGGCCCCATGGAGGAAGGACGAACGATGAACGTCGAAGAAGCCATCGTCACGGCGCTGCAGCACGAGACCAAGGTCCGCGACCACTACCTCTGGGCCGCCGCCGAGGCGGGCGACCCCAAGGGCAAGTCCTTCTTCGAGATCCTCGCGAGGGAGGAGCAGGGCCACATGGACTACCTCGAATCGCGCCTCGCCCAGTGGAAGGCCGAGGCGAGGGTCACCGCGGAGCCCCTCAAGACCGTCATCCCCTCTGCGGACTTCCTCGCGCAGGGCGCCAAGATGCTCCAGGAGTCCAAGCAGGGCCGCGACTACAGCGACGACTACAAGCGCCTCTTCACCGCCCTGAAGCTCGAGGAGGAGGTGAGCGTCTTCTACAAGGGCCTCGTGGAGACCCTCACCGACCCCGTTGCGAAGACCATGTTCCAGCGCTTCCTCGAGATCGAGGACGGCCACACGGCCATCGTGCAGGCCGAGGTCGACGTCCTCACGCGCACGGGGTACTTCTACGACTTCCAGGAGTTCAATCTGGAAGAGTAGGGGGTGACGGGTGACGGGTGAGTGGACAAACAAGGGCGGCCTCGCGGCCGCCCTTCGTGTTATTACGAAACTCGCCGCCAAGGCGGTCCGCCCATCACCTGATCACCTGATCACCTGATCACCAGATCACCTACTCCGCCACGGACTCGTCGACTTCGAGGTGCTTCCCCTCGTGCTCTGCGCGCCGCGCGCGGGCGAGGACCACCCACGCCAGCACGGCCACGACGCAGGCCACGCCGGCGGCCGTGGCATAGGGCACGGTGTCACCGAACTCCTTGAAGGCGAAGACGCCCCAGAAGGGTCCCGTGATGCGGGCCAGCGAGGACATGGACTGGTAGACACCCAGGATGCCCCCCTGTTCCTCCGCCGTGGAGAGGCGCGACACGAGCGAGGAGAGAGCGGGGTTCGTGAACCCTGCGCCCATGGCCAGGAAGACGAGGTAGACCATGAGCTGCGGGACCGAATGGGCCACGAGCACGAGCAGGTAGCCCGGGATGAGGAGGAGCGCCCCCGTCAGGATGAGGTTCCGCTCCCCGAACCGTTTCACGAGCCTCCCGATGAGGCCGCCCTGGATGAACGCCGCGAGGATCCCCACGAAGACGAAGAAGTACATGGTGTGGGCGGTGTCGAGCTTGAGGCGGCCGTTCAGGAAGAGCGCGAAGGTCGACTCGAAATTGGCGAAGGCGAAGGTGGCGAGGAAGAAGATGATGAGCAGCAGGCCGATCTGCGGGTGCCGGAGGGCCTCGCCGAGCTTCGTGAAGGAGAACCAGCCCCGGCGGGCGCCCACGGGACGCTCGCCCCGGCGATCCGGCGGCCAGGTCTCGGGGAGGGCGAAGGCCGTGAGGAGGAGCGCCACCAGGGAGAGCCCCGCGGCGAAGAAGCCGGGCGCGCGGTGGCCGAAGTATTGGTTGGCGGCCCCGCCGATGGCGGGCCCGAAGATGAACCCGAGGCCGAAGGCGGCCCCGATGAGGCCCATGCCCTTCGCGCGCTCCTCCGGCTTGGTGATGTCCGCGATGACCGCCTGGGCGGTGGACACGTTGCCCCCCGCGATGCCGTTCACGGCCCGGGCCACGAAGAGGAGCAGGAGGGTGTCCTGCAGGCCGAAGAGGATGTACCCCGTCACCGTCCCCGCGAGCGACACGAGGAGGATGGGTTTCCTGCCGTAATGGTCGCTGAAGCGCCCCAGGATGGGGGCGAAGATGAACTGCATGAGGCTGTAGGTGGCCATGAGAAGGCCGAAGACCGAGGGCGAGGGGTGGTAGAGGTCCCCGTAGAGCGGCATGAGCGGGATGACCACGCCGAAGCCCATCAGGTCGATGAAGACGATGAGGAAGACCGTGAGAAGGGTCCGTTTCCGCTTTTCCAACCCGTGACTCCAAAAAGAGGGCCCCGCCTTCGATCGGGGGCGGAGCGTGGGAAATATCTTAGCGCCATTCAGGGCCAAACGCCCCTCTTGCCTCCTGACGGGGCCGAGAGGAGTGCCAGATGGCCCAGTTTCTGGGGTCCGTGCAGGCCTCAAAGGCACAAAAAGAGGGCGGACCCGGAGGCCCGCCCTCATACAACGCTTCGTGGGCCGATTCACTTCGCCGCGGGAGGCGGCGGCGGCGTGAAGAGGGCGTCGTCCACGGGGACGTTCAGCTTCACCGAGGTGAGCTTGCTCGTGCTCTGCACCTCGCCCTTGGACTTCTGGACCGTCTGGAACGGAACGTTCAGGCCCGAGACGGGCGTGAGCGCGGAGTAGACCTCGATCACCTCCGCCGGGCCCGCCTTGGTCTTGGCCATCCGGCTCGTGCCCAGCACCTTGGTGCCGTCGGCGCTGAGGAACACCTTCAGGTTGCCCGCCGACTTGACCAGGACCGCTTCCGCGTCCTGGTCCTCGAACTTCCGGGCGCCGAG
>JBBIUU010000059.1:0-6197 GCA_037440125.1 Acidobacteriota bacterium | reverse complement strand
TGGTCGTAGGCGGGCACGAGCGCGCCGCCCGCGGCGTAGGCCAGGCCGCGTTTCTCGCGGACCTCCTTGAAGATGCGGGAGGACATGCCCGAGCTGAGGATGTCGTTCATGACGACGATGGCCGGGTAGTCGGGGTCGTCGAGCTTCACGCCGAGGTGGCCGAGGAGGAGGAAGGCCTGCTCCACGTCCTTCTTCTCGACGTAGTTCACCGAGGGCGCCGGCGCGGGGATGGACGGGACGGCGATCTTGGGCTTGGGCCCGGCGGCCTTCCAGTCGGCGAAGGCCTTGGCGATCTTCTCCTTCATCTCGGGCGCCTTGAAGTCGCCCCAGACCGCGAGGATGGTCTCGTCGGGCCGGTAGAAGGCCGAGTAGAAGGCCACGAGCTCGTCGCGCGTGAGCTTGTCCACGTCGTCGTACTCGATCTGCTGGGCGTAGGGCGAATTCTTGCCGTAGATGAGCTTCTGGAACTCGCGGAAGGCCACCCCGAAGACCTCGTCGTTGCGCCGGGAGATCATGCTCTTCATGTGCGTCTTCGCCAGGTCGATCTTGTCCTGGCTGAAGGCCGGCGCCGTGAGGAACTCGGCGTAGAGCGGGAGGACCTGGTCCACGGTCTCGGCCAGGGTCTTCGCAGTCACCGTCCCAAAGGACGTGTCCATACCCGTCTCGATGGAGGCCCCGATGCGCTCGAGGAACTCGTCCACCTTGTCCCCCGACATGGACTTCACGCCGCCCGTGCGCTGGACCTCGCCCAGGAGCTCGGTCAGGCCGTTCAGGTCCCTGGGCTCGGCCACGGTGCCGCCGCGGACGATGGCCCGGAACTGGATCTGCGGGAGCTGGTGGTCCTCGACCATGAGGAGGCGCATCCCGTTGGGGAGCGTCTCCTGGAGGACCTGGGGTTCCTTGATGTCGTTGAGCTTGGGATAGTTCAGCTTCTCGAAATACCGCGGCGCCTTGGCCGGGGCACCCGTCTGGGCGGCCGGCGCGGCGGGCTTCGGAGCCTCCTTGGCGGGCGCGGCCTGCTGGGCCCACGCCGCCCCGGCGGCGAGCACCACGGAGAGGGCGGCGGCCGCCGCCCGGAACGTCCTGTGAACCCTCATCGCGCCCTCCTCACGGCGAGCCATCTCGATCTTGGTCTCTGTCCGCACGGCGGCCCCCTACTTCTGCTCCGGCTTCTGGCCGGAGGTGGTCTCGATGGCGCCCACGGTGCGGTTCTGCTTGGTGAAGGTCTCCTTGGCGACGCGCTGGATGTCGGCGGCGGTCACCCTGTCGATCTTGTCGAGCCAGCGGAACTCGTCGCGCCAGTCCCCCTGGATGTTCTGAGCGAAGGCCAAGCCCATGGCGAGGCCCATGTTGCTCTTCACGGAATCGATGAATTTCGCCTTGGCCCGGGCCTTGATGCCGGCGAGCTCGTCGGCGGACACGGGCTCGTTCTTCAGGCGTTCGATCTGCTCGTAGACGGCGGCCTCGCACTCGGCGTTGGTCTTGCCCTTGTTGGGCACGGCGTAGAACAGGAAGATGGCCGGGTACTTCTGGGCTTCCACGGTGGCGTTGCAGCCCACCGCCACGGCGATCTGCTTCTCCTTGACGAGGCTCTTGTAGAGCCAGGAGGAGCGCCCGCCGCCGAGCACGTCCGAGATGGCGTCGTAGACGGCGTCGTCGGGGCTCGTCGCAGCCGGCCTGTGGTAGCCGATGATGACGAAGGGCTGCGAGGGGTCGTCGATGCTGATGGTCCGCTCACCGCGCTGCGGCGGTTCCACGGTGATCACCGGCTCGGGCTTCTGGCCCGCCGGGATGCCGCCGAGCGTCTTCTCGAGCACGGGCAGGGCCGTGGCGGGATCCACGTCGCCCACGATGACGCACGTCAGGTTGCTCGCGCCGTAGTGGGTCTTGAACCAGTTCTGGGCCTGGGCCTTGGTGATGCCCTTGAGGTCGCTCTCCCAGCCGATGGTGTTGGAGCGGTAGGGGTGGGCCTGGTAGATCACCGGGAAGAAGTCGTTGAAGAGGCGGCCCTGGGGCTGGCTCTCGCCCATCCGGCGCTCCTCCATGATGACGTTCTTCTCCTTGTAGAACTCGCGCAGGACGGGGTTCGTGAAGCGGTCCGCCTCCAGCGTGGCCCAGAGCTCGAGCTTGTTCGAAGGCAGGGAATACATGTAGACGGTCTGGTCGAAGGAGGTGAAGGCGTTGAGGCCCTGGCCTCCCTCGCGGTCGACGATCTCGGAGAACTCGTTGGACGTGACGAACTTCTCCGACTCCTCCTCGGCGTTCTTGAGCGCCTCCTCGAGCGTCTTGAGCTTCTCGGGGTCGGGGTTCTGCTTCAGCCGCTCCGCGCGCAGGGCGAGGAACGCGTCGTCCTCCTTGAGGATGGCCTTCTGCTCCTTGGCGTAGTCGGTGGTCCCGATGACGTGGGTGCCCTTGAAGGCCATGTGTTCGAAGATGTGCGCCAGGCCCGTTCCGCCCACCTGCTCGTCCACGCTCCCCACGTTGGCGTAGGTGATCATGGAAATCACCGGCGCCGTGTGCCGCGGGAGGAGGATGAGCGTCAGGCCGTTGGGGAGCTTCTTCTCAACGACCTGCTTCTCCAGGTCCTTGAAACCCTGGGCCCAGGCGGGCGCTGCCAGAACAAGCGCCACCAGGCCCGCGGCGACGAGCGCCGCCGTCCGATGCGTTCTCATGACCTCGGTTCTCCTTTCGTGCGGGGCCGGAATCAAAGCATGGTTCGCGCACGGGGTCCCCACCTCGCCCGCGCGCGGATCCGTTTTCAAACCATGGGCAGTGCTCGTCCCAAGCGGAGTTTTACGAGGGCGGATTCCCGAAGGTTTCAGTGCGGCTCCCGGCCGGGTGTTGTCGGGCCGCCCGCCGAAACGCCGGCACCTATCTCCAATTCCTTCAAGAAATAGCGCGGTTGGGGGGCTCCGCTTTTCCCCTAGCTCCCTGGCTCCCCAGCTCCCCAGCTCTATTACTTTTCGCTCTTCTTATACCCTTCGGCCTTCGTGTACCAACCGAACTGTCCTCTCGTAGCCGCGTCGTAGACGAAACACCGCGTCCAGCCGTAGTGGGCGGCGGCCGCCTTCGTCGCCTCCCCCTGGTCCGAGAGCCCCAGGGCCTCCCAGCGGGCGCCGTCCACGTACAGGTCCTGGCGGTCCTCCACCACCCGCAGCACCGTCCCGTCGCGCAGAAGCCCCGCCCAGCGGGCCTCCTCGGCCGCCTTGACCTTCTGCTCCAGGGCGGCCCTCTCCGGGTCGGGCTTGAAGACGTATCGGGACAGGAGGGTCCAGGCGGTGATCGCGATGGCCACGGACAGGATGATGATGCCCACGGTGGCGAGGGTGTTCTCGCCCCGCGGGCTCAGGCTGAAGCGGCTCCGCTTCCCGCTCTGGACCCGCTTCTTCTTCGATTTGGCCATGAGTCCCCTACTCCCCGATGATCTTGATGAGCACGCGTTTTGCGCGGCGGCCGTCAAATTCCCCATAAAAGATCTGTTCCCACGGGCCGAAGTCGAGCTTCCCACCCGTCACCGCGACCACCACCTCCCGGCCCATGACCTGCCTCTTGAGGTGCGCGTCCCCGTTGTCTTCCCCCGTCCGGTTGTGGCGGTAGGCGGACACGGGCTCGTGGGGCGCCAGCTTCTCGAGCCAATGCTCGTAGTCCTGGTGGAGGCCGCTCTCGTCGTCATTGATGAACACGGAGGCGGTGATGTGCATGGCGTTCACCAGGCAGAGGCCCTCCCGGACGCCGCTCGCCGCGAGGGCCTCCTCCACCCGGTCCGTGATGTTGATGAAGGCCCTGCGCGTGGGCGTCGTGAAGGTGAGCACTTCCCGGTGCGACCTCATCGCTGAATCCACCTCCGCCATCCATTATACTAATGTTGTACAGCATCCCAGGAGGACGTCATGCCGGATCACGATGGGAGGGGGCTTCAGGGGCTCGAGGGGTTTTCGGAGGAGGACCGCGCCTTCCTCGCGGGCCTGCTCGCGGAGCGGGTCTACGCCCCAGGGGAGTGGCTCTTCCACGAGTCCACGCCGCGCCTCTGGTACGGCATCGTGGCCGCCGGCGAGGTGGAGCTGCAGGTAGGGCTTCACGGGAGCGCCAAGCGGATCGGCACCGTCGCCGCAGGCGCCTCGCTGAGCCAGGGCTTCCTCGTCGAGGAGGGCCCCCACATCGCGAGCGCCTTCACGCGGGCCGGCGCCACCGTGCTCCAGCTCGACAAGACTTCCGTCGAACGCCTGCGCGCCGAGCGCCCCGGGCTCTTCTACGCCCTCGTGGCGCGCATGAGCCGGTTCCTGAGCGACCGTCTCAAGATGGCCTCGGACCTCGACATCGGCGGCGCCACCTCGGAGTTTTCTGGCCTCACGCGCCGCGAGCACGACCTCCTCGGCGAGCGGGACCTCCCCGCCGAGGCCTACTACGGCGTCCAGACCCTCCGCGCGGTGGAGAACTTTCCCATCTCGGGCGTGCACCTCTCCGAGTTCCAGCACCTCATCGACGCCCTCGCCCACATCAAGAAGGCGTGCGCCTTCGCCAACCGGGAGCTCGGCATCCTCTCGGAGGAGAAGTGCGCGGCCATCGCGGGCGCGTGCGACGACATCCTCCAGGGCAGGCTCCACGACCAGTTCGTCGTGGACATGATCCAGGGCGGCGCGGGCACCTCCACGAACATGAACGCCAACGAGGTCATCGCCAACCGCGGCCTCGAGCTGTTGGGATTCAAGAAGGGCGAGTACCACCACCTGCACCCCAACGACCACGTGAACCTCTCCCAGTCCACGAACGACATCTATCCGACGGCCATCAAGCTCGCCGTGAACCTGACGCTCAAGGACACGCTCGCCGCCATGGAGGAGCTCAGGGCCGCGTTCGAGGCCAAGGAGCGGGAGTTCGCCGAGGTCATCAAGATGGGCCGCACGCAGCTCCAGGACGCCGTTCCCATGACCCTTGGGCAGGAGTTCGGCGCGTGGGCCGTCATGGTCGGCGAGGACATGGAGCGACTGCGCGAGGCGAGCGACCTCCTCAAGGAGGTCAACCTCGGCGCCACGGCCATCGGCACGGGGCTCAACAGCCCGCCCGGCTACGCCGAGCTCGCCACCGCCATGCTGCGCGAGGTGAGCGGCATCCCCTTCGTGAAGTCGCCCAACCTCGTGGAGGCCACGCAGGACTCGGGCTCCTTCGTGCAGATGTCCGGCGTCATGAAGCGCGTCGCCGTGAAACTGAGCAAGATCTGCAACGACCTGCGCCTCCTCTCGAGCGGCCCCCGGTGCGGCCTCCACGAGATCGACCTGCCGCCCATGCAGCCCGGCTCTTCCATCATGCCGGGCAAGGTGAACCCCGTCATCCCCGAGGTGGTCAACCAGGTGGCCTTCCAGATCATCGGGCACGACATGACCATCACCATGGCCGCCGAGGCCGGACAGCTCGAGCTCAACGTCATGGAGCCCGTCATCGCGTACAACCTGCTCTCGGGGCTCCTCATGCTCCGCAACGCGTGCGTCACGCTCGCGAGCCGCTGCGTGGCGGGCATCCGCGCCAACGCCGACGTCTGCCGCCGCTACGTCGAGAACAGCATCGGCCTCGTCACCGCCCTCAACCCCATCCTCGGCTACGAGCGCTCCGTCTCCATCGCCATGGAGGCCCTCCACTCCGGCAGGAGCGTCTACGACCTCGTCCTCGAAAAGGGCTGGCTCTCCAAGGAGGCCCTCGACGACCTCCTCAAGCCCGAGAACATGACGCACCCGAGGTAGGGATGGAGCTGGCGAGCTGACGAACTGGAGAGCTGGAGAGGGATCCTGGGACAGCGCCATCAGCATCGGTCCCGGAGAGCCCCAGGCAAAATGTCTGCGAGGGCCGCAGAACGCTATTCTTCATCAGCTCCGCGGCTCACCGGCTCACCGGCTCTCCAGCTCAATCTTTGTGGCGGAGAGAGAGGGATTCGAACGCAAGGGCCGCGGCAGCCTCGCGCCTCGCGGGTCTCGGCGCTGCGTTGCACGCGCGCCCCAGCATTCCCGGCCCCAGCCTCTCCCCTGGGGTCGCGGCTTTCGATCGCTCCCTCTTCGGTTGCGCTCTCGCTCGCGGACCCTCAGGGTCCCCTCTGGGGCTTCGAATCCCTCTCCAACAATGTCCTTTGCAGGATCACTTCGAAGAAGTCCGGTGGCGGAGAGAGAGGGATTCGAACCCCCGGACCCTTGCGGGTCAGCGGTTTTCAA
>JBBIUU010000058.1:7294-16935 GCA_037440125.1 Acidobacteriota bacterium | reverse complement strand
ATGCCTCTTCCTTTGACCAGGGTTTGACCTTCCCCTCCCCTGTCTTCCTCCGTGTCCTCCGTGTCTCCGTGGTGAATGCTTCTCTACATCCTCTCGGGCACGGGGATGCCGAGGAGGTCGCGGAGGCCCTGGCGGAGAAGCTTGGCGAAGAGGGCGACGGTGAGGAGGCGCGCGCGGCGCTTTTGCTCGTCCGGTTCCTGGAGGACGGGGAAGTGGTGGTAGTAGGCGTGGAAGGCCTGGGCGGCCTCATAGAACTGCCGCGCCACGAGGTTGAGGTCGAGCCCCTCCACGGCGGCCCGCACCTGGACGGGAACGCGCAGGAACATGGTGAGGACGGCCCAGCCCTCCTCGTCGAAGGCGCCGGCGAGATCCGCGATGGAGGCTCCGTCGGTCCCGGGGACCGCGATCCCCTGCTCCGCGGCCTTCCGGAGGATGGCCTCGGCGCGGACGCAGGCGTACTGCAAATAGGGGCCCGTGTCGCCCTCGAAGGCGAGGGCCTGCTCGAAGTCGAAGGGGATGACCGCGGTGCGGCCGTACTTCACCATATAGTAGCGCAGGGCCCCGATGGCGAGGGCGCGCGACCGGCCCGCGACCTCCTCCTCGGCGAGGTCCGGCTCGCGCTTGCGAATCTCGGCCCCGGCCTTCTCCACGAGGAGGTCGAGGAGGGCGTCGGCCTGGACGCCGAGCCCCTTGCGGCCCGACATCTCGACGTAGGGGCGCGCCTTGTCCTCCTCGCTGAGGCGGATCTGCCCGGAGCGCTCGAACTCCGCGGCGGTCTTCTGGCTGAGGGCCACCATCTCGTAGGCGAAGTGGACGGAGCGGTCCGCCTGCTCGCCGTAGCCCATCTGGCGCAGGCCCTCCTTCACGATCTTCTGGAGGTAGGACTGGCGCACGTCGATGACGTTGATGACCGTGTCCCCGCCGCCGAAATGGGGAGTGGACGCGGGCGTAGCACCGGTCATTCCGGCTCGTCCGGAATCGGACCGGTACGCTCCAGATTCTGGACTCGCTCCGCTCGCCAGAATGACGGCATCGGCCGTTGAGCAGGTGGTCCAGATGGGATAGAGGGGGTTGTCGAAGGCGCGGTAGTGGAAGTCCCGGCCGAGGAGGCCGAACTTCCAGAGCTGGTAGGCCATGTCCTTGCCCACGTAGGTCACCGTGCCGTTGCTGCGCACGATGATCTTGTCGGCGTCGCTCATGCCCTTGAAATCGGCCGTCTCGGCGAGGCCCATGACCCAGCACCCGTGATTCTTGTCGTCCGCGTCGGGCGGAACGAAGTGCACGGCCTGCGAGGCCTTCAGCTTCTCGAAGCACGCGGCCCAGAAGCCGATCTTGAGGATGTCGCTCTCGTGCGGGAGGACGTCGTAGCGGATGCCGAGGCGGTCCATGGTCTTGAGGTGGCAGCGGACCATCTCGGCGGCCACGAGGGCGGCCATCCTCGCCGTGTCGCTGTGCCCCTCCTCCATGAGGTGGAGGGTCTCGAAGCGCGCCTTCTTATGATCCTCCGACTGCTCGTACCAGGGCGCCACGCGGGCGTAGAGGTCCCAGCACTGCTGGTCGAAGGGCTTCTCGCCGCTGCCGCCCTCGCGCGACAGCCGGATCGCGAGCTCCACGCGCGGGAGGTCCCAGCCGAGGATGCGCTGGAAGCCCACCACCACATCGGCCACCTGGACGCCCGTGTCGTCGATGTAGTTCTGGACCTCGACCCTGCGCCCCAGGTGGCGCAGGCACTTCACGAGGGTGTCGCCCAAAACGGCGTTGCGCAGGTGGCCCACGTGCGCCGCCTTGTTGGGGTTGATGTTGGTGTGCTCGATGATGACCTTGCCGGGCACCTCCGCGGGCACGAAGCGGCCCGCGAGGAGCTCGCCCAGGGCGTACCCGCGGTCGAGGAAGAGGTTGAGGTAGCCGCCGGCGGCCCGGATCTCGCGCACGCCCGAGAGGGGCACGCCGACGAGCTCGGCGGAGATGGCGTTGGGCGGACGCTTGAGGGCCTTGGCGAGGGCGAACCCCACGGGCGTCGCCGCGTCGCCCAGCTCGGGCTTGGGCGGGAACGTGAAGGGCACCTGCTCCGGCGCCCACGCCACGCCGAACTTCTCCTCGATGGCCTTCGCCAGCTCCGACTGCCATGTACCGACCGCGGTGAGCATTTAATCCTCCTCAGCGCAGGTATTTGACCATAAAAGGAAAAGAGAACAAAACAGAATTCACCACGGAGGCACGGAGGACACGGAGGAAGACAAGAATTCTCTTAAAATACTTCTTCTCAGGTAAATAGAAATTACTTGACCTTCTCCGTGCTCTCCGTGTCTCCGTGGTGAATACTTTGTCCTAAAGGTGGCAGGTGAGGTTCCAGACGTCGCAGTAGACGCGGTTGCCGCGCCAGGTGAACACGTCGATGGCGGTGTTGTCCTGGCTGAAGTAGCGGCTGCGCTGGGGGTCGAGCCTGAGGAGGACGGAGAGCACCATGCGGTTGATGAGGCCGTGGGCGACGACGAGCACGCGCCCGTGCTTCTCCAGCTCGGCGCGCTCCTGCTCGAAGAACGTCTCCGCGCGGGAGCGCAGCTGGAGGATGGACTCGCCGCCGGGGATGACGAACGCGGGGTCGTCGAGCCACTCCTCGTAGTGCGCCGTCTCGCTCGTCCGGAGCTCTTCGATCAGCCGGCCCTCCCACTCGCCGCAGTGCAGCTCGCGCAGGAGCGGGCTCTCGGAGACCTCCGCGACGCCCAGCCGCTCGGCGATGACGCGCCCCGTCTCGCGGGAGCGCCGGAGGTCCGACGTGTAGACGCGGTCCACGAGGAGTCCCTGCTCCGCGAGCTCGTGAGCGAGCGCGGCGGCCTGCTCGCGGCCCACCTCGGAGAGGGGCACGTCCACCGAGCCCTGGATGCGGCGGTCCGAGTTCCACTCCGTCTCGCCGTGGCGGACCAGGATGAGGGTCTTCATGGGAGGAGCCCGCTGGGGGGAATCGTCGTGAGTAGGTAAGTAAGTGAGTAGGTGAGTAGGGCAAAGAAGCTCATGTGGGGACGGGCCTCTCCTGGAAGTGCGCGAGGGTCAAATCGGAAGGCCGAAACGAGCGAAAGCAGCGTCACGAAAGCAGGCCGCCCTTCCTACTCCCCTACTTTCCTCATCCCCTACTGACGGGTCACTGTCCCCCGCTGTTCCAGCTGGAGAGGATGTCGCGGAAGCGCTCGGCGAGGTGGCGCTGGGTCTCGGGGCCGCCCATGTGGGCCGCGTTCCCGAGGATGTCCTGGCACATGCGTTGGATGGCATCCGTGCTCCCCCCGGCCTCGAGGTCGGCCTTGGCCTGCCGGTAGGAGCGGAGGATCATGGGCCAGCCCACCTCGCCCATGACGCCCTCGGCCTCCTCGCGCAGGCGCTGGACGAGGCGCATGAGCTCGTTCGCCACCTGGCCCGGGTCCGTCTCCATGGGCGCGAGCCCCGCGCCCTCGTTCGCGGGCGGCGCCTTGGGCGCGGCCGGGTCGAGGACGACGAGGCCCATGGTGACGAGGCCGTAGAGGAGCTTGGCCACCTCGAAGGTGCTCATCCCCAGGCCGTCGGCGATCTCCTCGATGCTCGCCTTGCCGTTGATGCGGCTGAGGATGGTCCACTCCTGGGTGTTCAGGTTGATCTGGCCCTGCTTGCCCTCGGGCACCATGAATCGCGGCACCAGGTCGAGGGACGGGATGCGCTTGGAGAGCACGCGCCACTCGTCGATGCGCCGGGCGGCCTCCATGAGGAGGTTGGTGTTGTTCTTGCTGATGGTGCGGTCCGAGGTGGCGTCGCCGGGGATGAAGCGGAAGGTGCCGTCGCTCCAGGTGGCGAGCGCGTAAACGGCCTCCTCGCCGAGGAGCTTGCCGAGGGTCGCGTGGATCATGCGGCCGTTCTCGAGGTAGATGAAGCCCTCGTGGCCCTCGCGCTCCAGGCGGAACGAGCCGCTCTTGCCCGAGACCGACACGAGCTGGATGACGTCGGGCAGGTGCAGTTCCTTGAGGGAACCCTGGAAGCTCATCCGACCCCGTCCTCTCATGGTGGAGGGAGACCGGCGTCCGCGGAGGCCCGACCTCTCCCTCCTTCGCGGGCCGCCAGAAAGGCGTAAAGCCCGCTTCTACCGAGCCTTGGACTTTATCACAGGGGGTGGGGGAGGTCAAACACAACGAGCCGGTGAAGGGTGAGCCGGAGAGGGGTGAAATCGAGAGGATGGAACCGGTGAGCCGGAGAGCCGGAGAGGGGTGAAATCAAAAGACTGACCCGCACGTGGGTGATTCTATGCTCTGATCTTTGTGCTTGTCTCTTAAGCCTTTTCGCCGGCTCTCCGGCTCTCCCCTCCCCGGCTCTTTCTCCTCAGAAGCTCCACATGACGCTGAACAGCGCGGTGCAGGGGTAGGCGGGGGTGTAGTAGTTCTGGTAGCCGTTGGTGATGCCCCGGCCGGCGTAGCGCTCGTCGAGGAGGTTCCGGACGGTGGCCTGGAGGGTGAGGCCGCGCCAGAGGTAGCGGACGGAGAGGTCGGCGGTGGTGTAACCGGGGAGGAGCGGCTGGACGTTGCTCAGGTCGCTGTCGAGGCGCTGGGGCCCCACGCCGGTGAGCGCCAGGCGCACGGTCCAGTCCGCGTCGCTCCATTGGGCGCCCACGGTCCCCTGATAGTCCGGCACCATGGGGACGTCCTTCCCCGCGTACGGCCCGCCCGTGATGACGCTGCGCTGGTAGGAGCCCGTGGCGAAGCACGAGAATCCCTTCGGCAGGGGCGCGTGGGCCTCGACCTCCACGCCGCGCCGGTAGGAGCTCTGCACGTTCCGGTTCTGGCCGATGAAGTGGGCGGGGTCGGTCAGCACGAAGACCACCTCGTCGGTGAGGTTCATGTCGTAGGCCGTGACCTTGAAGCGCCAGCCGTCGTTGAGGTAACGCCAGCCGAGCTCCCAGTCGCCCGCCCGCGTGGGCACGAGGTCCGGATTGGAGTAGAACCCCGGGTACGCGAAGAGGTCCACGATGGAGGGGATGCGGTAGCCCTGCGAATAGGTCAGGAAGAGGGAGGACCACTCGCCCGTGTGGAGGAGCGCGCCCGCGCGCCACGTGGATTCGCGGAAGGTCCGGTCCGTGCCGTTCGCGGGGGCCATGAGGTCCGTGTAGTCGTAGGTGGCCCGGTCCGCGCGGACGCCCGCGAACACGTGGAAGTCGCCCCGGCCGAGGTCGCCCTGCAGGAACGCGCCCGCCGAGCGCTGGTCCGTGGAGGTGCTCGACGCGGGGGTCTCGTGGTCGCCCTCCATGTCGGTGAAGTAGCCGTGGGCGTCCATGCCGGAGTGGGCGGCCTCGGCGCCCAGGGACCAGTCCCACGTCCAGCCGTTCGACTCGCCGGTGTTGCGGACCTGCGCCTGGAGGCCGCCCACGCTCAGGGAGGAGGAGCCCAGGAAGCCGGAGCCGTAGCGCCCGGTGGTGAGGGTGTCCCGGTCGGCCCACCGCCCGTACGCCTGCGCCGAGACGCTCCACCCCTCGGCCGGGGAGGCGTTGTAGGCGAGGCTCGCGAGGGTCTGCCTGCCCCGCGTGTCGTCCGCCATGTTGTACGGAGTCTGGCGCGGGTTCTGGTCCATCTCGGCCGCGGTGAGCGCGCCCGGGTCGCGCTCCGTGCCCCCGCTGTACTGGAGGAGGAAGGCCAGGGACTGCTTCGCCGTGGGGCTGTAGTTGATACGCAGCATGCCGTCGTCGAGGCGGAAGCCGTCGTTGTCGCGGTAGCCCGCGGAGGTGCTGGTCTGGGCCGTGGCGTAGAACTCCACCTTCTCGACGGAGCCGCTGGCGTGGAGGCGGCCCGTGAAGGTCGAGTACGAGCCGACCTCCGCCTTCACGTCCACGCGCGGGATGCCGGGGTTCCTGCGCGTCACGATGTTGACCACGCCCGCGAGGGCGCCGCCGCCGTAGAGGGGGCCGGTGGCGCCGCGGTAGACCTCGATGCGCTCCACGTCCTCGATGGGGACCACGTCCCACCGGACCGAGTTGTCCTGCGGGTCGTTGAGGCGGACGCCGTCGAGGAAGACCGCCGTGCTCGTGCCCTGCGGGAAGCCGCGGAGGTCCACCGTGGATTCCACGGGGTTGCCCGTCTGGTTGTGGAGGGTGACGCCGGGCAGCTCCTGGAGGGCCTCCTGGAGCGTCTTCGCGCCGCTCGCCTCGAGCTCCTCGCGCGTGATGACCGAGATGGGCGCGCCCGTGTCCAGGATCTGGCGCTCCGTCGCCGGCGTCAGCTCGCCGTAGACCGTGATCGTCGTCCCGTAGTCCTGCAGGAGCTTCTGCACGTCCTGCGCCTGCGCCCCGAGGGCCCACGCCGCGCCCAGCACCCCCGCCAACACCGCCATCGCCCGTCGCGCCATCACGTCACCTGTCCCCTTTCCCGTTGTCCGTCCCCGTTGTCTGGTCTTGATTCTCGTCTTTCCCCGGCTCTCCGGCTCCCCGGCTCTCCGGTTCTATCCTCACGTCAGGCAGCCAGCACACCACGCCCCCGAGCTCCTGGGGCACGAACCCCACGCCGAAGACCTCGCGCAGGAGGGCTCGCTGGAGCGTTGCGTCCTCGGGGAGCTCGCGCAGGCGGCCGCCCCCGTCCAGGACCACCAGTCTCTGGCCGAAGAGGCGCGAGAGGTTCAGGTCGTGGGTGGAGAGGAGGACCGCCCGCCCCGCGGCCGCAACGCCCGCCAGGAGCCCGTAGAGGCCCATCTGGTGCTTGAGGTCGAGGTGGTTGGTGGGCTCGTCCAGGACGAGGGCGTCCGCGTCCTGCACGAGCGCCCTCGCGAGGGCCACGCGCTGGGCCTCTCCGCCGCTCAGACGGCCCGCGGGGCGCTCCCAGACCTCCGCCAGCTCCATGGCCCTCTTGGCCTCTTCGAGCCTGGCCGACAGAGCGCGGCGAGCCGGAGGGGCCTCCTGGTGAGGGAAGTCCCCGAGGGCCACCAGATCCCGCACGGGCCAATCTTCCGGCAGGAGGGGCGTCTGGGGCACGTACGCGAGGCGCTTGGCGCGCGCCACGCGGCCCCACGAGGCCACCGGTTTCCCCTCGAGGCCCACGGCGCCCGAAGAGGGCTTGAGGAGGCCCGCAGCGAGCTTCAGGAGCGTCGTCTTCCCCGACCCGTTCGGCCCCGCGAGCGCCACCACGGCGCCCCGAGGCACCGCGAGATCGCACCCCGCCAGGACCTCACGCCCTTCCGGGTAGGCGAAGCGGACACCCTTGAGGCGAATCATGCCGGCTTCTCCTGGCAGGGAAGTTCGGAGCCTTGGAGTGCCCTCCGGCTGCGACCGAAGCTTGTATTCGACGGACCGAAGCAGAAGCCGGGGGCCCCCGAGCCGAAGGCGATGGGAGCCCCAGGGGAGGGGTGAGGCTCCATCGGGCTCTGCCCGTGGAGCGGGGAGGGAATGGCCCTCCCCGCCCAAGCGAGCGGGGCTATTCCTTTCGCTTCCATCGTTGAGGCAAGAGGTCGGGTTGGGGTGAAGGCGATGTCTTGTGTCAAAGGAGCTCCCTCCTCTGGCCCCGCAGGAGCAGGACGAAGAAGACCGGCGCGCCCACGAGGCTCGTGTAGACGCCCACGGGGAGGAACCACGCGCCCGCGAGGAGCTTGCCCATGGCGTGGGCCGCGAGGAGGAAGGCCGCGCCGAGCAGGAAGGAGGAGGGCACGAGCACGCGGTGGCGCCGCCCCGAGATGAGCCTCGCCGCGTGCGGCACCACGAGGCCCACGAACCCGACCATCCCGCAGAGGGCCACGGCGGAGGCCGCGAGGAGCGTGGCGAGCACGAGGGCCTCCCCCCTCACCTTCCCCACGGCGAGGCCGAGGGAGGCCGCCTCGTCGTCCGAGAGGAGCAGGAGGTCGAGCCCCCGGCCGCGGGCGAAGAAGCGCGCGAGCGTGTAGGCCGCGGGGAGCGCCAGGAGGAGGGGCGCGGCGAGGGTCGGCGTGGGGATGAACCCCACGAGGAAGGCGTTCACGAAGACGAGCTGGGACGGGGAGAACCAGAGGGTCAGGACCCGCGAGAGCGCCGCGAAGGCCGTGTTCGCCACCACGCCGCCCAGGAGGAGCGGGCCCGGCTTCCCCGAGGTGAGCTTGAGGAGCCCGAAGAGCGTGAGGAGGCCGCCCGCGAAGGCCGCTGCCGCGCCCAGGGGAAGGCCCAGGGACGTGGCCCCCATGCCGACGGCCAGAACGACCACCACCGCTCCGAAGGTCGAACCGCCCGCCACGCCAAGGACATACGGGTCTGCGAGGCCGTTGCGCAGGACGAGCTGGAAGAGGAGGCCCGAGAGGCCGAGGGCTCCGCCCACGAGCGCCGCGGTGAGGGCCTCGGGCAGGCGGACGCCGAGGAAGAGGTCCCGGCCCGACCCCGCGGGCAGCCTGAGGAAGAGCGCCGCCGCGAAGGCCGCGAGGGCCGCGAGGGCCGAAATCCAGAGGGCGCGCCACTCCCGCGCCGTCATCACGGGGCACTCTCCTGCGCGTCCCGCGCCTGGGCGAGGCGCTCCACCGCGCCGGCGGTGCGCGGGCCGGGGCGGACGAGGAGGTCCGCGGGGACGGCCACGGCGCGCACCGGGTGGCGCACGAGCGATGCCGTCCGCACGACGAGGTCCTCGCACGCACGGGCCGGAAGCTCGCCCTCGGGGAAGATCAGGACGTCGGGGGCGGCCGCCGCAACGGACTCAAGAGATAGGACAGGGTAGGCGTCGCCCACGCCCTGCACAGCGTCGGCGTAGCCCGCCGCCCTCACCAGGTCGGCGATGAAGGTCCTGGAGCCCGCCGCCACGAGCGGATCGATTCCGACCACGACGAGGGCCCGAGGCCGCGTGCCGGTGCGCCCGGCGCCCGCCCTCGTCACGCGGGCTTTGAGGGCCTCGGCCAGGGACCTCCCCTGAATCTCGTGCCCCGTGCGCCGTCCCGCATCCTCGATGCACGCCCAGAGATCCTCGAGGGAGCGCATGGGGTACGGGACGACCTCCACGCCGAGGCGGCGGAGGGAGGCGATGCCCTGGGGGGACTGCATCCCCTCCACCGTGAAGCACGCCCTGGGTCTCAGGGCGACGATTCGCTCCACGTCGAGCTGCTCCCAGGAGGCGACAGCGGTCACCTTGGCGGCCTCCGGCGGGTAGTCGGCCGGAGCGCAGACCCCGACCACCTCCGGGCCCGCGCCCACGGCATAGAGGACCTCGGTCATCGAGGGCGACAGACTCACCCAGCGATCGGGGGTGGCGGGAGGGGCCAGGGGAGCGGGGGCGCAGGCAAGGAGGAGGGCCAGCGCCAGGGCGTGAGCAGTAAGCAGTGAGCGGTGCGCAGCCAAACCCACCAGCCCGAGGCGTGGCTGACAGGATTCCTTTTCGGCTAACGGCTCACGGCTAACGGCTAACTCAAAGAAAACGCGCCTCACGAAACCTCCGATGGGGCACCGGGGCTTCGGGGCGCGCGCGGCGGACCACCCTCCCGCGAGGGGTCCTCATCGTGCGTCCTTCAGGCAGGTCTCCTGGCTTGCGGGTCGTCCTACTCGCGGCGCCTTCCCGACCGGTCTCCCGGCCAGTGGCATCCTGCCGCTTTCGTCGCCGCTCACAGTGGCGGGGCCGCGGCCGAATTGGGGCTGGTCGGAACCAGACCCCGCACGGCCTTCCCTTTTCACCCCGGTCGGGGCACCCTGGACGGGCAACTCA
>JBBIUU010000058.1:0-7194 GCA_037440125.1 Acidobacteriota bacterium | reverse complement strand
CCCCGCACGGCCTTCCCTTTTCACCCCGGTCGGGGCACCCTGGACGGGCAACTCAACAGGAAAGTTGCGAGGCGTGAGGCGTGGGGCGTGAGTCGATGCTCCGACTCAAAACTCGCGCCTCGCGGCTCGCGCCTGGCTTACTCCCCCTCCTCTTCGAACTCGTTCTTCAGGCTCAGGCGCATGCACGCGGCGGCATGCATCTGCAGGGCCGCCTTCTTGGCCTCCTGAAGGGCGGCGAGGCGTTCCTTGACCTTGGCCAGCTCGTCCTCGATCTGACCGTCGATCTCTTTGATCTCTTCCTTGGTCTGGCGGTGGGCATCTTCGTAGAATTTCTTCTGCTTATCGGTCAAGGTAGCCACGGTCACCTCCATTCCTACTGGATCTTGAACGCCATGGGATACGTATAGACTGTCTTCACGGGCACGCCGTCCTTGATGGCCGGCGAGTACTTCGTCTGGAGGGCGGCCTTGAGGGCGGCGTCGTTCAGGCCGAAATCGCTCTGGATGCCCTTCACGACCTTGGCGTTGGTGACCCGGCCCGTCTCGTCGATGGTGGCCTCGATGACCACGGTGCCCTGGACGCGGTTGGCGCGAGCCAGCGGCGGGTAGTCGATGCGGGCCTTGTCCATCTCCTTGGGCTTCACGTCCACCGCCCAGAGCTGGACCATGTCGCCCGGCTTGGCCTTGCCCGCGGCGGCCTCCGCGGCCTTGGCCGCGGCGTCGTCGGCGGCCTTCTTGGCGGCGGCGGCGTCGGCGGCCTTCTTGGCGGCCGCATCGTCCTCGGCCTTCTTCTGCGCCGCGGCCTGCTCGGTGACTTTGGCCTGCTCGATCTGCGTCTTGACCTGGCCCACCTGGGCGTCACCCTGGGTGACGGCGGCCTGGACGGCCTGATACTCCTCGCGCGTCTTGGCCTTGCGGAAGAGGGCCGTGATGTTCTGCTGGCTCCGCTTCAGCGCCGTGACCGACTCGGGCGCGTACTTGCCCGCGCTCGACTGCTCCGCCTCGGTGACGGACTTGGAGAAGACGGCCAGCGCGTCGCCAGCGACCTTCTTGGCCGCGGCGATTTCGGCCTCGGTGGCCGGCGGCGCGTTGGCCGCCGGGGTGGCCGGCTTGGGCGGCTCGATGACCGGGGGAGGCGTGGCGGGTTGAGGGGTGGCCGGGGCGGGTGCCGTCGCCGGCGCGGGTTTTGCCGGCTCGGGCGCGGGGGCCTTCTTGCCGCCGCTGAACGCGAAGTAGAGGCCCACCACGACGAGGACCACGGCCGCGGCGGCGCCGCCGATGATCAGGCCCTTCTTGCTGCCGCCCTCTCCCTTGTCGACCATGTCCCCGAACATACCGGGGCTCGTCTGCTGGGCGGCCTTCGGCGGCTCGGGCGGCGGTGGGGGCGGAGGCGGCACGGGCTTGGGCGCGGGTTTGGCCTCGGCTTTGGGCTCGGGCTTGGGCTCGGGCTTCGGCTCGGGCCTGGACGCGGGTTTGGCCTCGGCTCTGGGTTCGGGCTTGGGCTCGGGTTTCGGCTCGGGTTTGGCCGGGGGCTGGGCCTGCTTGATGGGGGCGGGGCGGCCGCGCTGGGACTTGGGCGGACGGCCCTGCTTCTGGCCCATCTCGGGCGGGCGCTCCATCTGCGGACCGGTCACGTCGCGCTTCAGCGTGTCCAGCACTTCCTTCGTGTAGATGTCGGGGAAGATCTCGTTGAGGAAGGCCGCCGTGTCGTAGGCCGAGGGCGCCGTCTCCCACTCGTCGTAGGCGAAGCGCTCAAGGTCCGACTGCATGGCTCGGCAGTCGCGGTAGCGGCGGTCGGGGTCCTTCTCGAGGGCCTTGAGGAGGATCCTCTCGAGCTCCTCCGGCATGTCGGGGCGGAGCTCGTTGGGCGGCGTGAACTTGGCGCCGCGGACCTTTTCGAGGATGGACATCTCGGAGTCGCCGTAGAAGAGCTTCTGGCCCGAGAGCATCTCGCACATGACCGCGCCGAGGGAGAAGATGTCGGTGCGGGCGTCCACCGTCTTGCCCCAGGCCTGCTCGGGGGACATGTAGAGCAGCTTGCCCTTGAGCGCGCCGGTCTGCGTGTGGCTCGCCTTCGACGCGGCCTTGGCGATGCCGAAGTCCACGAGCTTCACGACGCCGTTGGTCGCGATGAGGATGTTCTGGGGCGAGATGTCCCGGTGGACCAGGTCCATCGCCTTGCCGTCCACGTCCTTGGCGGTGTGGGCGTAGTGCAGGGCGTCGCAGACCTTCTGGGCGATGTAGACGACCACGCGGATGGGCACGAGGCGGTTGCGCCCCTCGAGCTCCTTCAGGATGGTGCGGACGTCCTTGCCCTCCACGTGCTCCATGGCGATGAAGTAGGAGTCCTCCATCTTGCCGAGGTCGTAGATGTGGCAGACGTTGGGGTGGTTCAGCTGGGCCGCGAGCTTGGCCTCGTCGATGAACATGGTGACGAAGTCCCCGTTGGCGGCGAGGTGCGGGAGGATCCGCTTGATGGCGACGATGCGGGAGAAGCCCTCGAGGCCCTTCTGGCGAGCCTTGAAGAGCTCGGCCATGCCTCCCGTGGCGATCTTGTCGACCAGCAGATAGTTGCCGTAGGGAAGCCCCTCAGGGGCGGCCTTGCCCTTCTCCGCGGGCCTCCCGGACTCGGGAGCGGGCTTCGGCGGTTCGGGGACGGGCGCCGCGGCCTTCGGAGGCTCGGGGGGCGGCGGCGGGGCGGCCGCCTTCGGCGGTTCGGGCTTGGGCGCCGCCTTGGGCGCCGGCCTGAGCGTCGGGGCGATCTTCACGCCGCCGAGCGTCTCTTCGAGCTTCCGGCTCAGGTCCGTGTCGGACCGGGCCTTCATGCGCTTCACGCCCGTGTCGTCGCCGGGGCGCAGGCTCGCCAGGAGATCCCCGCCCAGGGCCTTGTCCACGTCGATGGTGGGCCGGGCCGCCGCGGCCGGCTTGGGCTCGGCGGGAGGCGGGGGAGGCGGAGGCGCGGGGGCCTCGACCTTCGGCGGAGGCGGAGGCGGCTCCACCTTGGGAGGCGGAGGCGGCTCGACCTTGGGCTGCGGGGGCGGCGGCGGAGCCGGCGCCTCGGCCGCGGGGCCCGCGTCGAGGACGTCGTGGATCACGTCGCCGAAGAGCTCCTCCGAAGTCACCTCGGGGCTCTCGGGGGGCTGCGGCGCGGCCTGGGCTTTGGGGGCCGCGGGCTTGGCGGCGAGCAGGTCTCCGAAGGGCACCGTCGCCTCGACGGAGGGGGCGGGCTTGGCTCTCTTGGTGGTGATCTGCATGCCCGAGAGCGTCTCCTCGAGCGCCTTGTCGATGGAGGAGGCGGTCGCGGTCTTGGGCTTGGCGGGCCGCGGGGCCGCCGGTGCCGCGGGGGCCTTGGCGGGCACCGCGGGCGGGAGCGGCGGGGCCGCGGTCGCGGCGCCGAACAGGTAGTGGTCGAGGACCTGCTTGAGGGCGTCCTCCTGGATGGGGTCCTCGAGGTACTCGGTGGCGCCGTAGACCTTGATGGCATCGCTCCGGTACTTCCGGCTCTTGTAGATGGAGCAGTGCATCACGATGGGGATGCGGCGGGAACCGCTGCGCTCCACCATCTCCTGGCAGACCTGGAACCCGTGCTTCTTCGGGAGCATCGTCCTGAGGAAGACCATGTCCGGATGGAACCGGTCGAACTCCTCGATGGCGGCGAAACCGTCGCGCGCCGTGGAGAGTTCGAGGCGGTCGTCCTGCAGGAGCGACTGCAGCCGCTCGAGCAGCTTGGGCTCGTAATCGACGAGGAGCACGCGCTTCTTGGCCATCCTGCCCCCTTCGCAGAAACACCTGTCAACCTGTGTAAGTTAGCACGCCCCCCCAGGACGGTCAAGCAATCCGTCCCTCCCCCGAGGGCTTTCGAGCGCTGCTTTGGGGATCTCCCCTCCGTCCCCTCATTCCTGGCGCTAGCGTTTCCCCATGGCCCCCATGTTGCGCATCATCCCCTTCAGCCCGCCCTTCTTGAGCTGCTGCATCATCTTGCGCATGGTGAGGTACTGCTTGAGGAGCTGGTTCACCTCGGACACCGAGACCCCGGCGCCGCGGGCGATCCGCTTGCGGCGGCTCCCGTCGATGACGTTGTAGTGCTCCCGCTCGTGCGTCGTCATGGAGTTGAGGATGGCCTCGGTGCGGCTCAGGCGCTTCTCGTCCTGGGGCGTGACCTCCACCCCCTTCATGGCGCCCATGCCGGGCAGCATCCCCACGATCTGCTGGAGGGGTCCCATCTTGCGCATGGCCTTCAGCTGCGTGCGGAAATCGTCGAGCGTGAAGTCGGACTTGCGCAGGCGCTCGGCCATCTCGGTGGCCTCGCGCTCGTCCACCGCTTCCTGGGCCTTCTCGATGAGGCCGAGCACGTCGCCCATGCCGAGGATGCGCGACGCCATGCGGTCGGGGAGGAAGGGTTCGAGGGCGTCGTACTTCTCGCCCACGCCCACGAACTTCACGGGGAGGCCCGTCACCGCCTTCACGGACAGGATGGCGCCGCCGCGCGCGTCGCCGTCGGCCTTGGAGAGGATGACGCCCGTGAGCGTGACCTTCTCGTGGAAGGCCTTCACGGTGGCCATGGCCGACTGGCCTGTCATGGCGTCGGCGACGTAGAGGCTCTCGCTGGGCTTCACGGCGCGGACGATCTGCTCGAGCTCCTCCATGAGCGTCTCGTCGATCGTGAGGCGCCCGGCGGTATCGAGGATGACGCGGTGGATGCCCTTCTTGCGGGCCTCGTCCACGGCCTTCTGGCAGATGGCTACGGGCTTGTCGCCGGGGGCCGGCTGGAAGACCGGCACGCCCACGGCTCGCCCCACGGTCTCGAGCTGCTGCCGGGCCGCCGGGCGGTAGATGTCGGCGGGGACGAGCAGGACGGGGTGGCCGTCCTTGGCGAAGAACCTGGCGAGCTTGCCCGCGGTGGTGGTCTTGCCGGAGCCCTGGAGGCCCGCCAGGAGGATGATGCCGGGACCGAAAGGCGGGAAGCGCAGGCGCGGGTCGCCCTCGCCGAGGACGCGGACCATCTCGTCGTTGAGGATCTTCACGAAGTGCTGGTCGGGCGAGAGGCTTCGGAGGACGTCCTGGCCGAGGGCCTTGGTCTTCACGCCCTCCAGGAAATCCTTCACGACGGAGACGTGGACGTCTGCCTCGAGGAGCGCCATCCGGACCGCGCGCAGCCCCTCCTGGATGTTCTCCTCGGTGATCTTGCCCTGGCCCTTGAGGCCTTTGATGGCGTCCTGGATGCGTTCGCTCAGGCGTTCGAACATGATTGGGCTCTCAGCTGTTGGCTATCTTCGTTCAGCGAAACCACGGGAGCAGGAAGCCGGGAGCGAAGTCTCTCTGTCGTTCCCTACTCACCTACTCTCCTACTCTCCGACTCACGGCCCTCACGCGGCCGGCTTGAGGGCGGCCTGCTGCTTGAGGACTTCCTCGGCCTTCTGGAGCTGCGTGTCCACGGGGATCATGGCGCGGTACCCCGCGGCCTGCGAATCGATCATGGTCATGGCCTCGCGCTCGAGGGCGCAGCGCGTGTAGGTCTCGCTCTCGGCCCACTCGGCATCGGTGAATTTGAGCTTCTCGGCCGCGTAGACCTTGAAGTCCGCGGCGAGCCGGGGGGACTTGGCGCGGGCCGGGTCCATCTTGCCCTTCTCCACTTCCTTCGCCACGAAGGTCAGGTAGTCGCGCGAGCGCTCGAACTTGAGCCCGAGGGGCGGGATCTTGTCGGCCTTCACGACGACGTCGGGCGCGATGCCGCCGCCGCCGTAGACGGTCCGTCCGGCGTCGGTCCGGGCCTGTTCCGAGGTCGGCTCGCCCGCCTTCGCCATCTCCTCCGGCTGCTGGTCCGGGAAGTAGTAGGCGTCGTAAGAGCGGCTGTAGTCGCGCTGGATGAGTCGGCCCGAGGGGGTGTAGTACCGCGCCGTCGTGATTGCCACGGCGCCCTCGTCACCCAGGGGCGTCATGGTCTGGACGAGGCCCTTGCCCCAGGAGCGCTCGCCCACCACCTCGGCGCGGTCGTGGTCCTGGAGCGCGCCCGCCACGATCTCCGACGCGCTCGCCGCGCCCACGTTCATGAGGACAACGAGGGGCAGGTCGGCGAAAGGGCCGTCCTTCGTGGCCTTGTGCCTCAGGGTCATGCCCGCCTTGCGGCCCCGGACGCTGACCACCTCCTGGCCCTTCTTCAGAAAGAGGGAGGCCATGCCGACGGCCGCTGGCATGGACCCGCCCGGGTTGTCGCGCAGGTCGAGGATGAGGGAGGTCATGCCCTCGGCCTTGAGGCGCTCGAGGTTGGTCTGCAGCTCCTCCACCGTGGTGTTCCCAAAGGTGTTGACCTTGGCGTACCCCTGTCCGTCCTTCAGCATGAAGGCGTAGGGAACCGTGTGCTTGGGGATGGGCGCGCGCTTGAGCGTCATGGGCTCGGGCTTGGCGTCGCCGCGCCCGAGCTTGATCGTAACCTGCGTCCCGTCGGGCCCCTTGAGCTTACGAACCGCCTCCCGGCTCGACATCTTGTCGGTGGGCTGGCCGTCCACCTCGAGGATGACGTCCCCCGCCCGGATCCCCGCCTTCCAAGCGGGCGTGTCGGGGATGGGCTGGATGACGAGGAGGGGCGAGTTGACGCCGGGCTTCGTCACGAGGAGGCCGAGGCCCGAGAACTTGCCCTCCTGGTCCTCCATGAGGTCCTTGAAGGCCTCGGGGCCGAAGTAGTTGGAGTGCGGATCGAGCCCGTGGAGCATGCCGTCCAGGGAGTCCTCCAGGAGCGCCTTCTGCTCCGGGGGCTCGGCGGCGTTGGCCTCGACGATCGCGGCGGCCTGCCGGAACAGCGACTGGGCGGCGGCGGGGCTGGAATCGGGGGAGCTTCCGGGCAGGTCCTGCGCGGGGCCCCGGCCGGCCATTCCGAGGGCGAAAATCAGCAGCAGTGCGGGCAGGGCCAGGCGGCGCAACATAGCGATTGAGTGTACGCGATTTGGCTCTGAGTGTCCACAGGACGAGGCCTTGAAGCTGCCGCCCTCACCGCTCACCGCTTCTCTGTGGGAGCGACCTCCTGGTCGCGAAGCGGGGTGTCAGGGAAACGACGCTTCGCCGTCAGGAGACGGCTCCTACAGGTGCCGCTCACCGCTCACTGCTCACCGCTCACTGCTCACCGGTTACCGCTCACCGCTCACCGCTCACCGCTCACTGCTCACCCCTTACCTGTGCTCCACGAGCTTCCAGAAGCCCT